>NZ_JBEZNH010000081.1:0-29957 GCF_040653115.1 Streptosporangium sp. NPDC048047
ACTGCGGTGTGCACTCCCGCCCCCGCGGCCCCACACCCCGGCGGCCCGGCCCGCCGCCGGCGGCAGCACGACGAGCGGCCCGAAGACCGGGGAACCGCCGGCCCCGCCGGTCAGCACCGCGAGGGCCGCGACCGCACCGGCGCGTTCACGAGGGTTCACGGCTCGACCCTACGGGCCCGGCGCCGTCGCGACCCCTGCCGGACGGCACGGTCCGCCCCCTCCGAAGGGGGTACGGGGTGCCGAACGGCACATGGCCGCCACCGGGAGACGGCGGGACCGTTGGAACGTGACGACCTCTCTTCTCGCATCGACGACCTCATCGGGACCGCGCCGGCCGTCCCGGGCCGGTCACGCCGCGGCGCTCTGGTCGGCGGCCTACGGGCTGCTCGGACTCGCCTGGGCGCTCGGCGCACCGGGATTCCCCTGGGGGCGAAGCGACCCCGACTCCGACCGGGAGCTGTCGATCCTCTCGGGTGCCTCCCCCGTACCGGGCGGGTGGTGGATCGCCGGTCTCGGGGCGGCGGGCACGCTGCTGGCGCTGGTGCTGGGCCGGTCGCGGGGGCGCGGCCCGCTGCGCCTGCTGCCGGCGGCCCTGGCCTGGCCCGCCGCCGCGGCCCTGACGCTGGTGATCCCCGACTCCCGTCTCATGATGGGCGTCGCCTACACGCCGCTCCTGCTGGTCGCCCCCCTGTTCGGCTGGCGCCTCGGCGGTACCCGCCTGCTCGACGTCTGGCCCTGGGAGGTGGTCAACCAGTTGCTGTGCGTGCTCGGCGGGGTCCTCCTGGCCACGGCCACCGTGGCCTACCTGCGACGCGGCCGGGACGCCTGCGGCGACTGCGGCCGTACGGCCGACGGCGGAGGCTGGACCGCTCCGGGGGAGGCGGCCCGGTGGGGGCGCCGGGCCGCCTATGTGGCCGCCGCCGTACCGCTGGTGTACTGCGCGACCCGCTGGGCCTGGGCGCTGGGCGTCCCGCTGGGGGTCGACGAGGAGTTCCTCGTCGAGCAGGCCCGCGAGACGCCCGGCATCTGGCTGGCCGGCGCCTACCTGGCCACCTTCGGAGCGTTCGGCGGTCTCCTCACCCTGGGGCTGACCCGGCGGTGGGGTGAGGTCTTCCCGCGCTGGATGCCCGGCCTGCGGGGCAGGCGGGTCCCGCCCATGCTCGCGGTCGTCCCCGCCGCCGCCGTGTCGGTCATCGTCTTCGTGGCGGGCCTGACCTACATCCGGCTGGCGCTTCAGGGCCGCTTCGGCTCGTCCGACGTCGGAACGTGGCTGCCGGAGACGTCCTGGCCGGTGTGGGGCGCGGCCCTGGCGGCCGCCGCCCTCGCCTACCACCTGCGCAGACGCGGCCGGTGCCGGCGGTGCGGCCGGCTGTGACGGCCGCGGCGGCGAGCCCGCGGCCCGTACAGCCCGCACAGCCCGCACAGCCCGTACGGCCCGCGCAGCCCGTACGGCCCGCCTTCCCGGCGGGTCACGCGGCCCCTTTTCCGTGGGGCACAATCACTCCATGGAAGGACGCTGGATCGAAGTGGCGGACCGGGTGCTGGTGCGGCGGTACGCCGAGCTGGACCTGTCGGTGGGGCTGGTCCTGGGCGACGGCGGCTGCCTGGTGATCGACACCCGGGGCGACGAGCGGCAGGGCGCCGAGCTGGCCTCGGAGGTGCGCCGGATCACCCGCGACCCGTGGACCGTGGTGCTCACCCACGCCCACTTCGACCACTCCTTCGGCACCCGGCCGTTCCTCGCGTGCCCCGTCTGGGCCCACGAGGCCTGTCACGCCGACCTGGTCGCCGACGGCGCCCGGACGAAGGACGCGTGGGCGCGGCGCTACCGCGAGCAGGGCCGGCCCGATATCGCCGCCGACATCGAGAAGACGGAGATCGTGCCGCCGGACCGCCTGGTGACCGACCGGGCCGAGGTGGCGGCCGGCGGCCGCCGCGCCGTCCTGGCGCACCTGGGACGTGGGCACTCCCCGTCCGACCTGGTGATCGCGGTGCCGGACGCCGGCGTGGTGTTCGCCGGCGACCTGGTGGAGAACGGCGCGCCTCCGGCCTACGGCGACGCGTTCCCGCTGGAGTGGCCGGACACCCTCGGCGGGCTGCTCGGTCTCGCCGGGGACGCGGTCGTGGTGCCGGGACACGGAGACCCTGTGGACCGCGCGTTCGTCACCGCCCAGCGCGCCGAGATCGAGGCGGTCGCCGGGCTCTGCCGGGAGGTGGCCGCGGGCCGGATGAGCCGCGAGGAGGCCGTACGGCGATCGCCCTATCCCGAGGACACCACGCTGACCGCTCTGGATCGGCTGGACGGCCCGCCGGGCGGATAGCCGGCCGGGCGCCGTCCGCCCGCGGGGGGCGGCGCGGCGGCCCGAAGAAAGCGGCGGTCCGCGGAAACGGCGGTCCGTGGAGGACCGCGGCCCGCGGGTGACGACCGCCGCCGTCAGCCCACGGGGACCGGCGTGTCCGGGGTGTACTCGGTGTGGATGCGCCCGGCCGGGACGCCGAGACGGACCAGCCGGTCCGAGGTCGCGTACACCATCTCCCGCGACCCGCACACGAAGACGTCTCCGGACGGGATGATCCGGTGGTACTCCAGGGCGTCGACGGCGGTCTGGCCGTACCCCGGCCCCGGCTCGTCGGAGATCGCCTGCACGATCCGGAGCCGCCGGTGCTGCATGCGCAGGTTGTTCAGCGCCTCGGTGTCGTAGGCGTCGGCGGCGCGCCGCACGCCGTAGAAGAGGTCGATGGCGGGGCGCTCGGGCATCCACACCGACTCCTCGATGAGCGCCTTGAGCGGCGCGAGGCCCGTGCCACCGGCGATGAAGACCAGGTGGGGGGTGGTGGCCTGCTCCAGCGACAGGGTGCCCCTGGGCGGGCCCAGCAGGACGGTGTCCCCCGGGCGGGTGTGCTTCACCAGCGCCGTGCTGACCCATCCGCCGGGTACGGCCCGCACGTGCAGCACGATCCTGTTGTCGTGGCGCGGGGCGTTCGCGATGGAGTACTGGCGCCACACCCGGGGCCACAGCGCGGTCTGCACGGTGGTGTACTGGCCCGCCCGGTACGGGTACGGGTGATTGGGCTCGATGGTGAGGACCGCGATGTCGGAGGTTCGCATCTCGTGCCCGACCACGGTGCCGATCCAGGCGGGCGGGGCGGTGACCGCGTCCTGGTCGGCCGCCTGGATCATCACCTGGGCGATGAAGTCGTAGGCGGCCGCCCACGCCTGGTCGTAGGCGGGCAGCCAGGCGCCGCGGGAGATCGTCCGCATCGCCGCGATCAGGCAGTTCCCGAGCGCCGGGTAGTGCTCGGCGCGGACGCCGTACTTGCGGTGGTCGCAGGCGAGCTGGGTGAGATACTCCCGCACCCCCTCGGTGTCCTCCAGGTTGAGCACCACCTGCGTCAGCGCGCTGAAGAGACGGTCGCGCTGGAGGTCCATCGCGGGCGGGAAGAGCTCCCGGATGCGGGGGTTCTCGGCGAAGAGCCTGCTGTAGAAGTTGAGGATCACCTGGTCTGCCATCGGCTCGACGAGCGACCAGCTTTCCCGGATGAGACGGATGTCCAGTGTCATGGCGTCACCCGACCGGTTTCCCCGCCTCATGCCCGCTCAGCCCCGCGCTCCGCGCCTGCCCGACGCCGAAGTAATCGTCTCCGGCGGGCCTGCGTCCCTCGGCGGCGCGCTCCCGGCGGTCCTGCCTGACCAGCAGCGGGATGTGCTTGGAGCAGTGGATGTAGGCCTCCTCGACCTCGACCATGATCCAGCGCTCGGCCTTCTTGCCCGGCGCGGTCTGGTCCTCGTCGTTGAGCCCGTAGCGGCGGGCGGCGTCGTAGGCGGTCATGATGCTCGCCATGCCGTTGACGTGCAGGCCCACCAGGTCTTCGAAGAAGTCGACGAACAGCAGGCTGATGTGCGGGTTCTCCAGGATGTTCCCCATGCTGGCGAGCACGCCGTTGCCACGGAACTCCGGGTAGACCATCCGGGTGTCGTCCAGTACGCGCACGAATCCGGGCGGCCCCGAGCGGAACGTCGTGTCGCAGTTCCCGGCGGCGTCCGCGGTGCCCACGAACGCCATCTGCTGCCGGGCCACGAACTCACGCATCTGGGGCGTCAGGCGGTCGACCACCTGACGGCCGTAGAACCGCTCCGCCCGCTCCCTGGTGTCGAAGAGTTTCTGGAGGATGTGCTCCCCGCGGGAGCCGGGCAGGCCCTCGCCATCGTCCAGACCGTCGTACGGCACATGCTGGGTCGTCACGTCACTCCAATTCAGTCCCCGGACCGCAAGCCTGTGAGAGGGCGGGCGGGCATCCGGGCCCGGCGATGAGGCACCAAAACCGGATGTTTCCCCCCACATATCCGATGGAGCCTAGACCACATCAGTCCCTCCCGAAACAGTTCCGCAACATTTCCACGGATTTTTCGGATCATGATTAATGCTCACTTTTCATGCCCGGACCTGCGCTCCAGCGCCGCGCGATCCCCTCCCGGAGGCCCGGTGAGGACGTTTTCAGACGACGAAGACGCACGGCGTGGCGGGTGGGAACGGTCCACCGGCGGTGACGGCGGAACCCGGCGATCCCGTCGGGAACGATCCAGGACCGGCCGGGGCGGGCGGGGCGGCCGGGGCGGCGTACGGCTATCCGGCGACGGCGGCACACGGCACGGCGGGCGGGCGGGGACGACCGGACAGGCGGAGGTGATCCGGTGGCGGTGGCATACGACGAGGCGGACGAAAAGGACATGAACGGCGCTCCCACCGGCTGGTAACCTCCGGCGGTCGGCGTTCTCGGGAGGAGAAGAAGATCATGAGGCTCGACCGGCAGGTGCTCATCTTCGACGCCGACGACACGCTCTGGGAGAACAACGTCCTGTTCGAGCGGGTCATCGACGACTTCCTGGGCTGGCTCGCGCACCCGACCCTCGACCGGACCGAGATCCGCGCCATCCTCGACGACATCGAGGCGGCGAACGCGGTCGCCCACGGCTACGGCAGCAAGGTCTTCCTGCGCAGCCTCGGCGAGTGCCTGGAACGGCTGCACCGGCGACCGGCGACCGCCGCGGAGCGCCGCCGGATCGAGGAGCTGGCGGTGGCACTCGTCGAGCACCGGGTGGAGCTGATCCCGGGCGTCTCGGAGACCCTGGCCGCACTGGGCGACCGGCACGACCTGCTCCTGCTCACCAAGGGCGACCTGGAGGAGCAGCGGCGCAAGCTGGAGGTCTCCGCGCTCGCGCACCACTTCCGCGACGTCCACATCGTCCCGGAGAAGGATGTGGAGGTCTACCTCCGGCTGGTGCGGGAGCACGACCTGACGCCCACGACGACCTGGATGATCGGCAACTCCCCCAAGTCGGACATCCTGCCGGCCCGGCAGGCGGGCATGAACGCCGTCTTCATCCCCAACGACAACACCTGGGTGCTGGAGCGGGCCGACCTCGCCCCGGACGACGACCGGGTGCTGCGGCTGCGGAGGTTCCCGGAGCTGCTCGACCATTTCTGACGTCCGCCGGCGACGCCCGCCGGCACCGCGGAGCGCCGGCCGGACCGCCGCCTCCGTACGAGGACCGGAAGACCGGAGGACCGGGAGCCCCGGAGACGGGGAACCGGGGAGCCGGGGAACGGGGAGACATGACAGCGAAGCCCTCCGTGTCGTGCGTGTTCGTCTGCCACGACGGCGCCGGCCGGGTACTGCTGGCCCGGCGCGGCGCCGGGGCGCGGGACGAGCCCGGCACGTGGGACTGCGGCGCCGGGGCCCTGGAGTACGGCGAGACGTTCGAGGCGGCCGTCGCGCGCGAGGTCCGCGAGGAGTACTCGGCGGCGGCGCTGGAGATCGAGACGATCGGTGTCCGGAACGTCCTGCGCGGGGAGCCGGTCTCCTCGCACTGGGTGGCGGTGGTCTTCGCGGTCCGGGTGGACCCGGCCGAGGTCGCCATCGGGGAACCCCACAAGTTCGACGAGCTGGGCTGGTTCGCACCCGACCGGCTCCCGGACCGGCCGCACTCCCAGCTCTCCGGAAGCCTCGCTCTCTTCACCTCCCGGACGGCCCGGAACGGGGGCGCGGGGGCGTAAGCGCCTCGTAAGGTCCGCGCCGGGGAGGCGAACCTACGCTGAGCGGGTGATCAGATATCGCGCTGTGGCCGCGGCGGTCTCGGCCGCTCTGCTGACGGGGGCGTGCGGTGCCGGAGGAGGGGACGAGGCGGGCGGCCCGGTCCGTTCCGACGCGCCGCTCTCGGCTCCCGCGACCTCTCCGGCGGCGTCCGTGACGTCCCCGGCGTCCCCGGCGTCCGAGAGTCCCGCTACCGGCTCCCCGAGCCCCACCGGCTCGCCGGCCGCCGTCCCCGCGGCGCTGGCGTTCCGTGCCGTCACCCTGGGCGGTGAGCGGTTCGAGGGGGCGAGCCTGGCCGGCCGGCCGGTGGTCTTCTGGTTCTGGGCTCCGTGGTGCCCGAAGTGCCTTTCGGACGCCCCGGCGGTCAGGGCCGCCGCGGAGAAACACCGTGACGTGGCGTTCGTCGGGGTCGCGGGCCTCGACGCCGAACCCGCCATGAAGGAGTTCGTCCGGCGCACCGGGACCGGGACGATCGTGCAGCTGTCCGACGCCGGGGGCGCGGTGTGGACGAAACTGGGCGTCACCCAGCAGTCGACGTTCGTGTTCATGCGGCCCGACGGCTCCACCGAGAAGGTCTCCGGCCCACTCGGCGCCGACGGGCTGAACCGGCAGGTCGGAAAGCTGCGCGCGGGATGACGCCGCACGGACGCACGGACCGGACACCGCACGGACGCCGGACGCCGGGCGGCGTCACGGGACAGCGGGCGGGAAAGGCACCGTGAGCACCGGTCTTCCGGTGGCGCTGGCCGTCACCGCCGGCACGGTGGCCGCGTTCAACCCGTGCGGCTTCGCGATGCTCCCCGCCTACCTCACCATGCTGGTCGCCGGCGGCAGGGCCCCGCTGGTCCGGGCGCTGCTGCTCGCCGCCGCGATGACCGGCGGGTTCGTCACCGTCTTCGGCCTCTTCGGCCTGGTCGTGGTCCCGCTGGCGCACTCCGTCGGGGAGTACCTGCCGTGGGTGACGATGGTGATCGGCGCGGCCCTCGTCGTGCTGGGCGGCGCGCTGCTGACCGGCCGGGAACTGCTGATCCGGCTCCCCGGGCTCGGCGCCGGCCGCCCCACCGCCTCGGCGGCCTCACTGTACGGCTACGGCCTCTCCTACGCGGTCGCCTCGCTGTCCTGCACGGCCGGGCCGTTCCTGGCCGTCACCTCCGCGTCGCTGACCGAAAGCGGCCTGCTGGGCGGGCTGGTGGTCTTCGTCGCCTACGCGCTGGGCATGGGCCTGGTCGTCGCGGCCCTGTCGGTGGCCGTGGCGCTGGCCCGCGCCGCCGCGGTCGCCGGGATGCGGCGGATCCTGCCGTACGTGTCGCGGGTCAGCGGCGGCCTGCTGGTGCTCGCCGGGCTGTACGTCGCCTACTACGGCTGGTACGAGCTGCGCGTCTTCGCCGGCGCGTCCACGGACGACCCTGTCGTGGGCGCGGTGACGGCGGTGCAGGGGGCCGTCGCCGGGTGGGTGGAGGACGCCGGCCCGGGCCGGATCGCCGCCGCCCTCGCCGTACTCGTCCTCGCCGGGCTCGCCGTACGGGGGGCGCGGCGGAAGGCACGGCGGGCACGGGAGGCGCGGCGGGAGTGGCGCCGCGGGCCGCACACGACGGCTGAGCCGCCTGTCCACGACACCGGCCCGGGGCATCGGTCTTGATGAAGCCCTGATTCTTCTGTCTTCCCGAGAGGCCGCGTAATGTTGCCCCTCGTGCGGTTCGAACTCGTTCACGCCCTGCGCAATGTCAAGTATCCGGTGTCCTGGACGGCGCCGGCCGGCGCGGCGGTGCCGGCGCGACGTCGCCGGGGCTCTGACGGGTGACGACGCCGGACGCCGAGGAGGAGGGCCGGATCACCCGCCTGTGGTCGGCCCGGAACCGCTCCCGGCTCCTGCTGCTGATCGCCGTCACGGCCTGGGCCTCGGTCGCCCAGGTGGCCGCCGGGGCCGCGGTGTGGCTGACGGCCTCCGCGATCGCCGGCGGGGCGCTGCTCTCCCTGCTGGGGCTGACGATCCGCTCCGCCGCCGAGCCGAGGGCGTGGTGGCCGCGGTTCGCGGTGATGGCCGCGATCCCGCTCCTGCTCGCCTTCGCGGCCGGTCCCTGGTGGGCGGCGACCGCCGCCTGGGCCGGCACCGCCGCCGGGTGGGGTCCGCTTCGTCAGGCCCGGCCGTACATCGTGGGACTCGGGGCGGCGGCGGGCCTGCTGGCCCTCGCCGGAGAGGGATGCCCGGGTGGGCCGGCCGTCCTGAGCGGAACGGGTCGTCCCTCCCGGTTCATCGGTTTCCCGTCCCGCCCCGGGCACCGGCCTCCCGGGGCGGTCCGGAGGGGCGGTTCAGGCGAGCCAGGCGGTGGTGTCCGCGGGGAGGTCGTCGCCGTCGAGCGGGCCGCTGGCCAGCAGGACCGGCCCGTGCGGCGGGAGCCGTACGGGGCCGGGGCCGAGGTTGGTCACGCAGGTGAGCCCCGACTCGCGGGTGAAGGCCAGCACGCCGGGCCCCAGGTCGAGCCAGGTGAGCGTGCCGTCGCCGAGCCGGTCGCGGCGGATGCGCAGCGCGGTCCGGTAGAGGGTGAGCATCGAGCCGGGGTCGGCCGACTGGGCCTCCACGGTGAGCGCGCGCCAGTCCTCGGGCTGAGGCAGCCACGGCTCGCCCGCGCCGAAGCCGTACGGCGGCTTCTCCCCCGACCAGGGCAGCGGCACCCGGCAGCCGTCCCGGCCCGGCACGGTGTGGCCGGAACGGGTCCACATCGGGTCCTGGCGCAGCTCGCCGGGGATGTCGACCTCGGGCAGGCCGAGCTCCTCGCCCTGGTAGACGTAGACGCCGCCCGGCAGCGCCATGGCCAGCAGCGCGGCGGCCCTGGCCCTGCGTCCGCCGAGACCGAGGTCCGACGGCGCGCCGTCCCGGCGGTCGCCGTGGTCCCAGGACGTGTCGGCCCTGCCGTACCGGGTCACCACGCGCGCCACGTCGTGGTTGGACAGCACCCAGGTGGGCGGCGCGCCGAGCGGGGCGTGCGTGGCGAGGGTCCGCTCGATCGAGAGGCGCAGCGCTGCGGGCTCCCAGGGGCAGGCCAGGAAGTCGAAGTTGAAGGCGGTGTGCAGCTCGTCGGGCCGCAGGTAGCGGGCGAAGCGTTCCTGGTCGGGGAACCACACCTCGCCGACCAGCATGCGGTCGCCGTACCCGTCGGCCAGGCGGCGCCAGTCGCGGTAGATCTCGTGCACCTCGTCGAGGTCGGTGTAGCCGTCGGGGTCGCCGCCGTCGAAGTCCTTCACCAGCACCGCGGCCGAGTCGATGCGGATGCCGTCCACGCCCCGGTCGAACCAGAAGCGCAGCACGTCGCGGAACTCCTCGCGCACCTCGGGGTTGGTCCAGTTGAAGTCGGGCTGCTCGGGGGCGAACAGGTGGAGGTACCACTGCCCGTCCGGCACCTGTGTCCAGGCGGGCCCGCCGAAGATGGACCGCCAGTCGCCGGGCTCGTCGGCGAACCAGAAGCGTTCCCGCTCGGGTGAGCCGGGCCCGGCGGCCAGCGCCTCCTGGAACCACGCGCTCCGGTCGGAGCCGTGGTTGGGCACCACGTCGATGATGACCCTGATGCCCAGCTCGTGGGCTTCGACGATGAACCTCTCGGCCTCGGCCAGCGTGCCGAAGACCGGTTCGATGTCCCGGTAGTCGGCCACGTCGTATCCGCCGTCGGCCATCGGCGACGGGTACCACGGGTTGAGCCAGACGGCGTCCACCCCGAGGTCGGCGAGGTACGGCAGGCGTGCCCGCAGACCCGCCAGGTCTCCCGTCCCGTCACCGTTGCCGTCGGCGAAACTGCGCAGGTAGACCTGGTAGATCGCGGCCCCCCGCCACCACGTTTCCGGCATGCTGCTCGTGACTCCTCACTGGTAGGGATTCGCCGGTCACCGCGTCAGCCCTTGAGGCCGCCGGCGGTGAGGCCGGCCATGATGTGGCGCTGGAAGACGAGGAAGACGACGATGGTCGGGACGCTCGCCATCACCAGCGAGGCGATGAGCACGTTCTGCGGCATCTGCGCCGACAGGTTGGCGACGCCGACGCTGACCGACATCTTCTCGGCGTCGGTCAGCACCAGCAGCGGCCAGACGAAGTCGCGCCACGCGTTGACCACGGTCAGGATGGACACCACGCCCAGGATCGGGCGGGAGATGGGGATGACGACCGACCACAGGATCCGCCCCGGCGTCGCGCCGTCGATCTCGGCCGCCTCCAGCAGTTCGCGGGGGATCGAGTCGAAGAACCGTTTGAGCAGGAAGATGTTGAACCCGTTGGCCGCCGCGGGCAGCCAGATCGCCCACGGCGTGTTCAGCAGGTCCCAGCCGAACAGCGGCAGGTCCTTGACCGTCAGGTAGGCCGGAAGCATGATCACCATCGGCGGGATCATCAGCGTGGCCAGCATCATGGCCAGGATCAGCTTGCCGAGCACCGGCCGCAGCTTGGACAGGGCGTAGGCGGCGGTGACGTCGATGGCCAGGGTGAACAGCCAGGCCCCGCCCGCGTACAGGGCGGTATTGCCCATCAACCGGCCCAGGTCCATCAGCTCCCACGCCTCGGCGTAGGCGTCGAACGTGACCTCCGACGGCAGGAACGTCGGCGGGATCCGCACCAGCTCCTCGGTGGACTTCATCGCCCCGGTGACCATCCAGTACAGCGGGAAGACGAAGGCCGCGGTGAAGCCCGCCACGACCACGACGAGGACGGTCCAGTAGACGATCCGGCCCGTGGGCGAGTTGAGCCGGTGCGGGGAGACGGCGGTGCGGAACTCCGGCTCGATCCGCCGCGGCCGGCGCCGCTGTCGCGGCGGGCGGGGCGCGGGAGGGGCGGGCGAGGTGGTGACCGGAGCGGAGGTGAGGTCGGCGAGATCCGGCATCAGCTCTTGCCCTCCCGCGAGACGCGCAGGTAGACGGCGGAGAAGACCATCAGGACGATCATCAGCATCACGCCGAGCGCGTTGCCGCCGTTGATGTTCCCGAAGTTGAAGGCGTACTGGTACATCAGGTAGACGACGCTGACCGTGGAGTTCTCCGGGCCGCCCCCGGTGAGCAGGTAGGGCTCGATGAAGACCTGCATGGTGGCGACGATCTGCAGCAGGAGCATGACCAGCAGGATCAGCCTGGTCTGCGGGATCGTGATGTGCCGGATCCGCCGGAAGAGCCCGGCGCCGTCGAGTTCGGCCGCCTCGTACAGCTCGCCGGGGATGGTCTGCAGCGCGGCGAGGTAGATGAGCGTGCCGCTGCCGAGGTTCATCCAGGTGGAGACGATGACGAGCGAGACGAGGGCGGTGCCGGTGCTGTTCAGCCAGTCCAGGGGCGGCAGGTGCAGGAAGCCGAGCACCTGGTTGAACAGGCCGGACTCCGGCTCGTAGAACCACTGGAAGAGCAGCACGCCGACCGCCGGGGGCAGCATCACCGGGAGGTAGACGACGAGCCGCAGGTAGGCGCGGGCGTGACGCAGCTCGTTGAGCACCAGCGCGACGACGAACGGGACGCCGTAGCCGAGGACCAGCGCGAGGACGGTGAACGCCACCGTGTTCTTCCAGGCGGGTCCGAAGGCCGCGTCCCGGACGACCGCGGCGAAGTTCTCCAGTCCCACCCAGACGGGCGCGTCGACGAAGTTGGTCCGCTGGAAGCTGAGCACGACCTCCCAGACCATGGGGTACCAGGAGAAGAACGCGAAACAGATCAGCGCTCCGCAGAGGAACCCGTAGGCGGTGACGTTCCGCCGTACGGCGAGCCGCCTCCGCCCCGGGTCGTCCCGCCGGTGCGGGCCTCGCGTGGTCACAGCCGGGTCAGCCCTTCTTCGCCAGCAGGGCGTTGACCTTGGCCTCGGCGTCGGCGAGCAGCTTGGCGGGGTCGGCGTCCCGCCTCGTCAGCACCGCGGACATCGGGGTGTCGAGGACGGCGTAGATCTCCTGGGCGTACGGTCCCGGCTCGGCCTTGGGCGGGACGCCCTTGGAGCCCTCCGCCCAGAGCGCGAACTGCTCGGGCGCGACGTTCGCGTTCTCGGAACGCAGCCGCAGGACCTCCTGGCCGGAGGGGGTGTCGGCGCCGTACAGGTCCGGGTACGGCTGGCCGACCGTCAGGTTCGCGCCCTTGGCGCGCACGTAGTCGAGCTGGCCCTTGCCGGGGATGAGGAACTCGTACTCGATCCACTTCAGGCCGGCCCTGATCTGCTCGGGCGTGGCCTTGGGGTTGATCATGTATCCGGCGCCGCCGTTGAACAGCGCCCTGGCCTCGGGCTGGGCGGTGACGGCGTAGTTCTCGAACTTCGCCTGGAAGTCGTTGCGCAGCGAGATCAGCACGTCGGGGGCGCCGAGCATCATGCCCATCCTGCCGCCGGCCATCGCCTTCATCAGGGCGGGCCAGTCGATGTAGAGGCGGGAGCCCATGCTGTCGTCGGTCCAGCGCATCTGCTTGAGGTTCTCCAGCACCGCCACACCCTCGGGGCTGTTGAAGGCGGCTTTCCCGCCGTCGGGGGTGAGGACGTCGCCCCCGCGGCCGTAGAGCGAGGCGGTGAAGTGCCAGCCGCCGACGTTGTTGCCGCTGTACTCGCCGAAGCCGACGTAGCCGGGGCCGAGTGCGGAGATCTTCTTGGCCGCCTCCCGCACCTCGGCCCAGGTCTTCGGCGGATCGGCCGGGTCGAGACCGGCCTTGGTGAACACGTCGCGGT
Source organism: Streptosporangium sp. NPDC048047 (assembly GCF_040653115.1). NCBI lineage: Bacteria > Bacillati > Actinomycetota > Actinomycetes > Streptosporangiales > Streptosporangiaceae > Streptosporangium > Streptosporangium sp. NPDC048047. The sequence continues at coordinate 12,755 of NZ_JBEZNH010000081.1, forward strand.
TGTAGACCAGGCCCATGCCGTAGCCGTCGGTGGGCAGGCCGTAGACCTTGCCGTCCTTCTTGAAGATGTCGAGGGAGGCGTTGTAGTCCTTGAACGTCTTCAGCTCCCCGACGTACGGCGTGAGGTCGGCGGCCTGGCCGGCGGCCACCAGTCGCCCGACGTTGGGGAAGTTGACGAAGAAGACCGTCTCCAGCTGGCCGCCGGCCAGTTTCGCCTCGAACGTCCGCGGCTCGTAGCAGGGGAAGGCGTCGGAGACCTTCTCGATCCTGATGTCCGGGTTGAGCTTCCGGAACGCCGCGAGGTCCTCCTCGTAGGTCGCGCGCTGCGCCTTGTTGGTCTTCGGCGGCATGCAGTTGACCGTGATCGACACGGGACCGCCCGCGGAGCCCGCCGCGGACGGCTGCGCGCCGTCCCCGGCGGGCTCGCCGGAACCGCACGCCGACGCCGCGAGGACGAGGGCGCTCGCGAGCAGCGGCCCGAGGAGCCTGCGACACCCGGATCTCGTCATGGAGCTGACCCTTCTGCTGGGGGAGGCCGGGAGCGAGCCGGAAGGTCCGCTCCGGGGTGGCCTCACCATAGGATCCCCGACACCGTGACGCAATATTTCGACAGAAAGATGAAACATAACGACTGCATCACGCGTCTCTTACACGGGAAACAGCGGAAGGGGTGACCCGCTCAGCCCGCGGCCGGCCTCGCCGTGGAGGCCCGGACCACCAGCTCCGGCTCGAACAGCAGCTCGTCCGCGGGCACGGCCGCCCTGCCGATCAGCGCGACCAGCAGGTCCACCGCCGCCCGCCCCATGGCGTCGATCGGCTGGCGCACCGTGGTCAGCGGCGGCTCGGTGCAGTTCATCAGGGCGGAGTCGTCGTACCCGACCACCGACACGTCGGCCGGCACCGACAGCCCCGACCTGCGGGCGGCCCTGATCGCGCCGAGCGCGAGCGGGTCGCTGGCGCAGACCACGCCGGTGACCCCGGCCCGCAGCAGTCTCGCCGCCGCCGCGTGCCCGCCCTCCAGGGAGAACATCGTGTGCTCGACCAGGGCGGGATCCCCTCCGGCGGCGAGGAAGACCTCCAGCTTGCGGCGGGAGGGCATGTGGTCCTTCGGCCCCAGCACCATTCCGACGCGCTCGTGGCCCAGGGACCTCAGGTGCCCGAGCGCCATCTCGGCGGCCACCCTGTCGTCGCAGGAGACCTGCGGGAAGCCCAGGTGGTCCACGGACGCGTTGACCAGCACGGCGGGCAGCCGGCGCTCAAGGATCAGCTCGTAGTGCGCGTGCGAGGCGTCGGCCTGGGCGTACAGGCCGCCGGCGAAGACCACGCCCGACATCTGCTGCTGGAGCAGCAGGTCGACGTACTCCGCCTCGGAGACGCCGCCCACCGTCCGCGTGCACAGCACCGGGGTGAAGCCCTGCTGGGCCAGGGCGCCGCCGACGACCTCGGCGAAGGCGGGGAAGATGGGGTTCTGCAGCTCGGGCAGCACCAGGCCGACCAGCCGGGCCCGGTCGCCGCGCAGCTGGGTGGGCCGCTCGTAGCCGAGCACGTCGAGAGCCGTCAGCACCGCCTCCCGGGTGGTCTCCGAGACCCCGGGCTTCCCGTTGAGCACGCGACTGACCGTCGCCTCGCTCACGCCGACCTTCCTGGCCACCTCTGCAAGTCGTCGCGTCATGCGCAAACCATACGACATCCGAAGCAAGTATTTGCAGCCGTTTGCGGGCCCGAACGTCAGCCGTTCGCGGTCCACGACGGCGGCTCCCCGCGACGAAATCCCTTACTGAGCAGCGATGATGCCGCCCCCAGAGGCGACACCGCGAAGTCAATTCATTGCGAAATTCCGTCGAAATATTGCAGACATCGATTTGTCATTTTACGGTTCAGCCATTCGACCCGACGAAGGACACGCTCCCCCTGACCCCCGGCACCCCCGGCACCCCCGGCACCCCCGGCACCCCCCGGCGTTCCGGACACGAGACGGTTCCGGACACGAGACAGAGGAACGGATGACACACAAGCGCGCCACACTGCTCCGGCTGATCGCGGCGATCGCCGCCTTCAGCCTACTGATCATCACCGGACCGCCCCTCCCCGCCACGGCCGCGACCGGCCCGAACCTCGCGACCGGCGCGAACCTCGCGGCGGGCCCGAACCTGGCGGCGGGCAAGGCCGTCACCGCCAGCGGGCACACCGACGTCTACGTCGCCGGCAACGCGACCGACGGCGACCCCTCCACCTACTGGGAGAGCCCGTCGCACTCCTTCCCGCAGTGGATCCGGGTCGACCTGGGCGCGAACACCGGCGTCGACCGGGTCGTGGTGAAGCTCCCGCCCGGCTGGGAGCCGCGCACGCAGACGTTCTCGGTGCAGGGCAGCACCGACGGCTCCTCCTACACCACGATCGCCGGCTCCGCGACGCGCGCCTTCGACCCCGCCTCCGGCAACACGGTCACCGTCGACCTCCCCGCCACCGTCACCCGCCACATCCGGCTGAACATGACGGCCAACACCGGATGGCCCGCGGCGCAGGTCTCCGAGCTGGAGGTGTACGGCGGCGCCACCGGAGACACCCAGGCGCCCACCGCGCCCGGAAACCTCGCCTACACCGAACCCGCCGCCGGCCAGATCAAACTGACCTGGACCGCCTCCACTGACGACGTCGGCGTCACCGGCTACGAGATCTACGCCAATGACGTCCTGCGCGCCACCGTCGCGGGCGATGTCCTGACCTACACCGACACCCAGCCCGCGAGCGCCACCGTCACCTACCGGGTCCGGGCGAAGGACGCGGCCGGCAACCGGTCGGCCCCCGGCAACGCCGTCACCCGCGCCGGCAGCGGCGCCGGCTCCAACCTGGCCGTGGGCAAGCAGGTCAGCGCCTCCTCCTACGTCCACACCTTCGTCGCGGCCAACGCGGTCGACAACGACCCCGCCACCTACTGGGAGTCCGCGCCCGGCGCCTATCCCGCCACGCTCACGGTGAAGCTGGGCGCGAACGCGAGCGTCACCTCGGTCGTGGTCAGGCTCAATCCCGACCCCGTCTGGGGCCGGCGCACCCAGACGATCGAGGTGCTGGGCCGCGAGCAGGGCGCCTCCTCCCCCGCCACGCTGAAGGCGGCGGCGCCGTACACCTTCGACCCCGCCACCGGGAACACCGTGACGATCCCGGTCACCGGCGACGTCGCCGACGTCCAGCTCAGGCTCACCTCCAACACCGGCGCGCCCGGCGGGCAGGTCGCCGAGTTCCAGGTGATCGGCGTCCCGGCGCCCAACCCCGACCTGACGGTCACCGCCGTCTCCTGGACGCCCCAGTCCCCGACGGAGGGCGACACCGTCACGCTGCGGGCCACCGTACGCAACTCCGGCGACCGGGCCTCCGGCGCGACCGGCGTGAACTTCTACCTCGGCGGCGCCAAGGCCGGCACCGCCCCGCTGGCCGCGCTGGCGGCCGGCGCCTCCGCGGAGGTCTCGGCGTCCGCCGGACGGTGGGACGCCGGCTCCTACCCGGTGACGGCGAAGGTCGACGAGGCCGACGCGGTCGCCGAGAAGAGCGAGCTGAACAACGCGCTCACCGCCTCCTCGCCGCTGGTCGTCAAGCCGGTCGACAGCTCCGACCTGACGCCCGTGGCGAGCTGGACCCCGGGCAACCCGGCGAGCGGCGCCACGGTGACCTTCTCCGTGGCGATCCGGAACAAGGGCGACATCGCCTCCGCGGGCGGCGGCCACGCCGTCACGCTCACCCTGCTCAACGACGCCGGGACGGCGGTGCGCACCCTGACCGGCTCCTACACCGGCGCGATCGCCGCGGGCGCCACCACCGCCCCGGTGAGCCTCGGCACGTGGACCGCCGCAGGAGGCCGCTACACCGTGCGGGCGGAGGTCGCGGCCGACACCGCCGAGCTCCCGGTGAAGCGGGACGACAACGTCGTGACGACCCCGCTGTTCGTCGGCCGCGGCGCGAACATGCCCTACGACACCTACGAGGCGGAGGACGCCTCGATCGGCGGCGGCGCGACCGTCGTCGGGCCCAACAGGACCGTCGGCGACCTCGCCGGCGAGGCGTCCGGCCGCAGGGCGGTCAGGCTCGCGACCACCGGCGCCTACGTCGAGTTCACCACCAGGGCTCCCACCAACACCCTCGTCACCCGGTTCTCCATCCCCGACGCGCCCGGCGGCGGCGGCATCGACGCCACCCTCGACGTCTACGTCGACGGCGTCTTCCGCAAGGCGCTCAACCTGACCTCGAAGTACGCCTGGCTGTACGGCCCCGAGGCGAGCCCCGGCAACTCCCCGTCCATGGGCGGGCCCCGGCACATCTACGACGAGGCGAGCATGATGCTCGGCACGACCGTCCCGAAGGGCAGCAGGATCAGGCTGCAGAAGGGCACGGCCAACACCACCACCTACGCGATCGACTTCGTCGACACCGAGCAGGTCGCGCCCGTCTCCAACCCCGACCCCGCGCGGTACGTCGTCCCGGCCGGGTTCGGCCACCAGGACGTGCAGAACGCCCTGGACAGGGCGCGGATGGAGACCGGGTGGCTGGGCGTCTACCTGCCGCCGGGCGACTACCAGACCGCGCAGAAGTTCCAGGTGTACGGCAAGCCCGTCAAGGTCGTCGGCGCGGGCCCCTGGTACACCCGGTTCCACGCCCCCGTCACGCAGGAGAACACCGACGTCGGCTTCCGCGCCGAGTCCTCCGCCAACGGCTCGGCCTTCACCGGCTTCGCCTACTTCGGCAACTACACCTCCCGCATCGACGGCCCCGGCAAGGTGTTCGACTTCCAGAACGTCGCCGACATCGTCATCGACGACATCTGGAGTGAGCACCTGGTCTGCCTCTACTGGGGCGCGAACACCGACCGGATGACGATCAAAAACTCCCGCATCCGCGACATGTTCGCCGACGGGATCAACATGACCAACGGCAGCACGGACAACCTCGTCAGCAACAACGCGGCCCGCTCTACCGGCGACGACAGCTTCGCCCTCTTCTCGGCCATCGACGCGGGCGGGGCCGACATGAAGGGCAACGTCTACGAGAACCTGACCGCGATCCTCCCCTGGCGCGCCGCGGGCATCGCGGTGTACGGGGGCTACGACAACGTCTTCCGCAACATCTACATCGCCGACACGCTGGTCTACTCCGGCATCACGATCAGCTCGCTCGACTTCGGCTACCCGATGAACGGCTTCGGGGCCGACCCGCCCACCAGGTTCGACAACATCTCGATCGTCCGGGCCGGCGGCCACTTCTGGGGGGCGCAGACCTTCCCCGCCATCTGGGTCTTCTCCGCCTCGAAGGTCTTCCAGGGCATCCGGGTCGCCAATGTCGACATCGTCGACCCCACCTACCACGGCATCATGTTCCAGACCGGCTACTCGGGAGGCGCTCCACTGAACCCGATCAAGGACACCGTGTTCACCGACGTCTCGATCACCGGCGCCCACCGGAGCGGTGACGCCTACGACGCCAAGTCCGGCTTCGCCGTCTGGGCCAACGAGCTGCCCGAGCCCGGCCAGGGACCGGCCGTGGGCTCGGTGACCTTCAACAACCTGAGGATGAGCGACAACGCCGTGAACATCAGGAACACGACCTCGACGTTCACCATCACCGTCAACTGACCCACCGGCCCCCGGCGACCTCCGCCGGAGCTCACCCCGTGGACGGCCCGGTCACGGGGTGAGCGCCACCGGCCGGTCGGCCGGTGGCGCCGGGACCGGTCCTCCTCCGGCTTCTGTCGGCGGGGCCTGGCAGGATCGCCGTACACGCGAACCCGCCGGGGGCCGGGATGCCGGACACCGCATCCCGGCCCCCGGTACGGCCGCGCGTGCCCGGCCGCCGCGCCGGATCCCACCGGCCCCCACCAGACCGAGGACCGCCCCGGATGGAGCTCTCCCCCGCCGCCCGCCGGCTGCTCGCGCTCATGACCGACCCGGCCACGGAGTACCCCGCCGCCTGGCCCGGCCGCGCCGAGCTGGGCCCCTACGACCTGGGGGCCCTGCTGCCCTCCGCCTACCGCGGCCCCGCCACCCCCGCGGGGACGTCGGCGAGGTTCCTGGTGGAGGACGAGGCCCGGGAGCGCCAGCCGGCGTTCACCTCCGACTCCTGCGCCGAGCTGTTCGCGGCGCTGGTCGACGGGCTCGCCACCCGTAAATGGGCCGACCTGCACCTCGGCGCGGCCTCACTGGTGCGCTGCCCGGACGGGCCGCCCCTCGCCGCGCTCGCGGCCCCCGCCCGGACCCTGGTGCGGTTCCTGCTGGAGGCCGGCCGGCTCGACCAGCCGTACGCGCTGCTGGCCGTCGCGGGGCTCGCCGGGTGCGACGGGCGAGGCGACGACGGGCTCGACGCGAAGGTGACCGAGGCGATCGGAGCGGGCCGGGGCCCGATCGGCGCCGCCGAGCTCCGCCTGCTCGCGAGCTGGGACGCCGGGCACCGGGCGCTGTTCCTGGAGGCCCTGCGGAACAGGTCGTTCGGCTCCCCGCCGCCGCTTCCCGGCGTCTGGGAACGGCTGGCGGACCTCCCCGGCCACACCGCCTTCGCCCGCGCGGCCCTGGAGGCCGCCGCCGCCCGGGTCGCCGCGATCCACGCGGGCGAGATCCCCTACCGCGCCGACCGCGCGTTCGAGGCGTCGGAGACCGAGGCGCTCGGCCGCGCCGTACGGCCGGCGCTGATGCGCGACGAGGAGTGGCTGCCCGCCCTGCTCACCCCGCTGCTGGCCGGAATCGCGGTCGCCCCCGGCTCGGCGCGGACCCTGCCCTCCCAGGCACTGCTGTACGAGATCGCCCGGGCCGTCGAGGACTTCCCGACCCCCGAGGCGGTCACCGCGCTGCGCGCCGCGCGTGGAGCGGCGCGGCACGCGGGCGTGCCCAAGCAGCTCGACCGCATGCTCAAGCGGATCGACCGCGCGGCGGCCGACCGGCGGTCTCCTCATCCGGTGCGGTCAGCCGGTGGCGCCAGGGCGGGTCGGCACCAGCGACCTCGCAGGTGAGGGCGGCGACCCGGACCGCGAAGGCGAGCGCCTCGGACAGGTCGCCGGCGGTGAGGCCGGTCAGGCGTCCGCCGAGGAGGCCCCGGACGCCCAGGCTGTGCAGCAGGCCGGCGGTGAAGGCGTCGCCCGCCCCGACGGTGTCGGCCACGTCCACCGCGGGAGCGGGCACGGCGAGCCGTACGCCGTCGAGGGAGGCGGTCACGCCGTCCGCGCCCCGGGTGAGCAGGACGAGCCTGGCTCCGGCCGCGTGGCACTCCTCGCGGAACCCGTCGAAGTCACCGAAGTCGCCGAGGTGGGCGAGGTCCTCCTCGCTCACCTTGACGATGTCGGCGAGTGCCGCCCAGCGGGGCAGGCGGGCCCGGTAGACCGCCGGATCGACGAGCCCGGGGCGGACGTTCGGGTCGATGGAGATCGTCGCTGCCACGCGGGCGCCGGTGAGGAACTCCTCGATCCGCGCGGCGCCGGGCGCCATGACCAGGGCGAGGGAGCCGGTGTGCACCGCCGCGACCCCGCCGAGGTCGCGGGTGGCGAGCTCCTCCTCCGTCCACTGCCAGTCGGCGGCGCCCTCGGCGTGGAAGGAGTACTCGGCCCGGCCCTCCGCGTCGAGCGTCGCCACCGCCAGCGTGCTGGGCTCGGCGGCGCGCACGACGCCGGACAGGTCGACGCCGGAGGCGGTCAGGCGCTCGTGGAAGAGGCGGCCGAAGGGGTCGGCGGAGATCCGGCCCAGATAGCGGGCGGGGGTGCCGAGCCGGGCGAGGGCGACCGCGGCGTTGGCCGGGCCTCCGCCGGGGATGACGCGCAGCGCGAGCTCACCCCGCCGGGACGCTCCGGAGTCGGTGAAGGCGTCGGCGACGCACTCGCCGACGACGGCCACGGCCGGGCCTGTCGTCCTCGTCCCCTCGGCTGGGCTGGTCATGCGCCTCCTCCTGGTCGGGCCCCTCGGTTCTCCGGAGCTCCGGCGGTCTTCCCAGGAGAGTCTCCCAAGGAGAAGGGCCGCCGGTCATCCGGGGAGGCCGATGAAGGCCGGCGGGACGTGCCCGGTCAGCCGGACGCCGTCGGCGCTGCGGAAGGCGTGCCCGGCGGCGTGCATGGCGGCGCGTGTATGACGGCGGCGTCCACGACGAGGACGACCGGCCCGCCTCGCCGCCGAAGCCACCGAAGCCGCCGAAGCCGCCGAAGCCGCCGAAGCCGTCGAGGCCGTCGAGGCCGCACGGCCGAAAGCCTCTGAAAGCCGAACGGCCCACCGCGCCCTCCGGGGAGGGCACGGCGGGCCGTTCCGCCCAGCGCCGTACCGTCAGTGCCCGGCGTTGCCGGGACGGCCCCACGGGCCGGTGATCGCCATGACGTGGCCCGGCGTCTGGATGCAGGCGAACAGGATCCTGCCGTCCTGGCTGAAGGTCGGGCCGGTGAACTCGCTGTCGTTCAGGTCGTTGCGGGCCATCGGGTAGGACTTGCCCTGGTCGGTGACGCCCACCAGGTGCTGGACGCCCTCGCCGTCCTCGGCCAGGATGACCCCGCCGTACGGCGAGACCGTGATGTTGTCCGGCCCGTCGAAGGCGCCGTCCTCATCGGGGTCGGCGTTGACGCCGAAGATGGTCTTCAGCGTGACCGTCTGGCTGCGGGGGTCGTAGAACCACACCTGGCCGTCGTGCTCGTTGAGGCTGCCGTCGCTGTGCCGGGCGAAGCTGGCCACGAAGTACGCGCCGCCGTCGGCCCACCAGGCGCCCTCCAGCTTGCGGCTGCGGGTGACCTGGTCGTCGGCGAACTGCTTGCGCGTCGAGACGCTGCGGGCGTCGCGGTCGGGCACCGGGACCCACCGGACCCGGTAGCGGGTGCCCGGCCGGGTGGCCTGCGACAGGTCCTGGATGTGCTCGGAGCCGTGGTAGCAGCTCATCGCCTCCAGGGTGCCCGCGGTGTCGCCACCCTCGCTCTGGGCCAGGGCCTTGAGCGCGCCCTTGCCGCCCCGGAAGCCCGCGGGCGGGGTCCAGCGGTAGTAGAGGCCGTTGGGGCCGGAGGCGTCCTCGGTCTCGTAGATCGTGAAGGTCCGCGGGTCGACGGCGACGGCCTCGTGCGAGTAGCGGCCGAGGAACTTCAGCGGCACCGGGTCCCGGTTCGCCTCACGGTCGAAGGGGTCGACCTCGAAGACGTAGCCGTGGTCCTTCTGGTACTGCCCGCCGGCCCTCTGCTCGGTCTCCTCGCAGGTCAGCCAGGTGTTCCACGGGGTCTTACCGCCGGCGCAGTTGTTGTGCGTGCCGGCCAGGCTGACGTACTCCCGGACACGGTCGCCCCGGAGGCTCACCTCGATGTTGGTCGTGCCGCCGCCGGCGCCCGGGTCGTAGGTCAGGCCGGGCAGGGCCGGCACCCGGTACGGCTCGCCGCCGCCGACCTCGTGGTTGTTCACCAGGGTGGTGCCGCGGCCGTGGGGGAAGGCTCCGGTGCCGTCGGGGTCGCTGGGCGTGGGCTCACCCGTCTCCAGCTTCGTCACGCCGGCCTGAGCGATGATCTTGTAGGAGAAGCCGGCGGGCAGGGCCAGCACGCCGGCCGGGTCGTCGACGAGCGGGCCGTACCCCAGCGCGGGCCGCGCCGCCGCGAACGCCGCGGGGCCGGCGATCGCCTCGATGCTGCCGGCGAACACGATGCCGAGGCCGCCTGCGGCGCTGCTACGGAGGAAGTTGCGACGGGAAACGGGTGAGGACACGGGTATCGCCTCCAGTTTGGAACGCTGACACCGAGCGATCCAATTATGTCCGGGAAACATCCTTGTCGTCCCACTATGTTCGCCGGATGAACCCCCGATGAACACTCCGTCCCGCGAACGGCCCGCCCGGATCCCTCACGGCCGGCGCGGCCCCGCCCCGACGGTCACGGCGGATGTCAGGCGGTCTCCACCGGCGTTCCCCGGACGCCCAGCGCCTCCGCGACCGCGATCGTGTCCAGGTAAAAGGGGCGGATCTCGGTGATCAGGCCGTTCCCGAAGGTGATGAGCCGCATGACCGCCGTGTCGAGGACCCGTCCGGTGGCGCGTCCTGAGCCCGTCACGGGGGAGGTTCCGGGTGGTGCCAGGGCAGGACCAGCGGCTCCGCCGGGAGGCCGCCGGTCAGCAGCCTGTCGAGCAGGCCGGAGAGGCCGGGCGGGATGACGTGGTCGCCGGTCGTCCGCAGCTCGGGAAGGGTCCACCAGCGGAAGGTGTCCATCAGGGAGCGTTCGAGGTCCTCCATGCCGGAGACGTCCACCGACGGTTCGGGGACGCGCAGCAGGAAGTAGTGGTCCCGGGCGTAGAACAGCCGGTCGTCGAGGTCGGTCCAGTGGCCCCGGGAGACGGCGACGACCGGGCCGAGGTCCTCCGGCGAGGTCACCTGGCCGGTCTCCTCACGGAGTTCGCGGGCCGCGGCCACGGCCAGGTCCTCACCGGGGTTGACGCCGCCGCCGGGGGTGAACCAGGCGAGGTCGGAGCCCTTGACCAGACCGCGGCCCCGGAACAGCAGGACCCGGTCCCGGCCGTCGAGGAGCAGGACGCGGGCGGAGGGCCGCACGACGGCGCCGGGCAGCGGATCACGGGGAGTCGCTTCGGGCATGAGGGCGAGCATAGGCGGCCGTCCCGCCTTCTCGCGATCTTCACGTCTCCGGCCCGGCATCGGCCCGCCGCCGTCAGCGGACCGGCACGTGGAGGAAGTGGACGCCGAGCCCGTCGATCACGGTGCGGAACTGCGGCAGGGCGTTCAACCGCCTCTCGGTGGACGGGGTCAGGTGCGCGAACGCGCCAGGAGAGGGGGAATCGCGGTGGCGGCCGCCAGGACGGCCGCCAGGGGGAGGACCGCGATGAGGAGGGCGGCCCTCAGGTCCAGGGCCGCCCCGAGTACGGCGATGCCCGTGGGCGCCGCCAGGATCGCGGTGCCGGAGGCGAGCGCGCCGTACGCCGCCGAGCGGGTCGCCGTGAGACCGGGGAGGCCGACGAGCCGGGCGAGCGTGACCGGATAGAGCGGCGCGACCCCGAGCCCGGCCAGCACGAGCCCCGCGGTGACCGGCGCGGGGAGGCCGGTCAGCGCGACGAGGAGCGTGCCGGCCGCCGCGAGCCCGCACCCGGCGGGGATGACAGGGAATCCCCTTCCGGTCAGTCTCGCCGTCACCAGCCGGCCCGCCGCCATTCCGATGAGGAACGCGGCGGCGGCCACGGCGGCCCCGCCGTCGGACAGGCCGGTGTCCCGCAGTCGGGCCACGGCCCAGATCGTGAAGCAGAACTCGATGGACACGGAGGCCACGATGGCGGCCCACGCGCCCGCGGTCCGCCGCGTCCGGCCGCGCGTCCCCGCGTCCGATGCCGGAGCCGGCGCGCCGGACCGGTCGCTCCCCGCCGGGGCCGTGTCACCGGGCCGGACCGCCGGGGACGGGGGTGTCGAGGTGGGGTCACCGCCCGCCGGGGACAGGGGCGCCGAGGGCGGGATCGCCGGGGCGGGATCGCCGTCGCTCGCCGGGGACGTCGCGGTGGAACCGCCGGCGCCCGCGGGGGGCGCCGCACGCGGCCGGGTGCCGGCGGCCAGGAAGATCAGCGGTGGTACGGCCAGCAGGAGGGCGAGCCGTCCGTCGGCCCCGGCGGCCTCCAGAGCGCCGATGGCGGGCGGGCCGAGGATCGCGCTGACGCTCGCGGCGGCGTTGACGCGGGCCAGTCCGGCGGCCGCGTCCGGGCCGCGGAACAAGGCCGGGGTGACGAGGACGATGCCGGCCGCGCCCAGCCCCAGCAGCAGCGCCCCGGCCGCCGCGACGACCGCGGCCGTCCCGGTCGCCAGGAGGACGGCCCCGGCGGCGGTGACGAGGGCCGCGGCGAAGAGGGCGGGCCCGGGACCGGAGCGCAGGAGCACGCCTCCGGCGGCCCCGACGGCGAGCAGGCCGGCCCCGAACGACGACGCCAGCCACGCGAGACTCTCCGGTGGAGCGCCCAGGTCACCGGCGAGCAGAACCAGGCACGCGCCGAGGCTGTTGACGGTGAAGCCCAGCGCCGCCTGCGCGACCCCGACCTGCCGAAGGTCCAACCGTGACATGGGCTCCCCCTATAAACTCGCCGTACGAGGATAAAGGGAGGCACAGTGTCGACCGCAAGCCCCGCGAGCCGGTCTCTTTCGTTCCACACCCGGAGTTCCCGCTGGCGCGGCGCGCTGGCCGTACTCGGGGAGATGCGGCGCGAACCCGGTGTCACCCGTGCCGTCGTGGCGGAACGGCTCGGCCTGAGCAGCGGCTCGGCCACCGAGATCACCGCCCGGCTGCGCGAACTCGCGCTGCTCGCCGAGACACCCGCGGCGGCCTCGGGGCGCGGCCGTCCGACCACCGTGCTCGGCCCGCACCCGGACGGGCCCGTCGTCATCGCGGTGGACCTGCGACAGGAGGACTACCGGTGCGCCGTCGCGACGCTCGACGGCAGGCCCGAGGTGCTGGAGTCCGCGGCCCACGCCGACCGTTCCTCCGGCCACGCCGTCGGCGCGGTCGCGCGGGCGGTGCACCGCGCCTGTGACCGCTACGGCGACCGCGTCCGGTTCGTCTCGGTGGCGGTCGCCGCGACCGTGCGGCACGGAAGGGTCACACAGTCCGCGGCCCTCGGCTGGGACACCGTGGACCTCGGCGCCCTCACCCCGAGCCCGGACGTGCCACTGCTGGTCGGCAACGACGCGACGCTCGCCGGCGTGGCGGAGTCCCGGTACGGCGCCGCCGTCGGCGCGGCCGTGGCCCTGCACGTCACGATCGAGGTGGGTGTCGGCGGCACCCTGATCGTCGACGGCCGTCCCGTCGAGGGGATGACGGGCGCGGGCGGCGAGTTCGGTCACCTCCCGTTCGGCGACCGGGAGCTGCGCTGCCCGTGCGGAGCCCGGGGCTGCTGGGACCTCGCCGTCGACGGCCGGGCCATCGCCCGTCACCTGGGCGCGCCTCCGCCCCGCGATCCGCGCACCTATGCCCAGGCTGCCCTGGCCAGGGCGGCGGAGGACCCCGCCGTCCGATCCGCGGTGAGCCGTGTCGCGGGCGACTTCGCCGGCGGCCTGGCCGGGCTGGTCAACGCCCTCGACCCCGGCGTCGTCACGCTCGGCGGTCTCGCGGGGCCGCTCCGAGCGGCGGCCGCGCCGCGGTTCGCCGCCGCTCTGGAGGACGGGCTCATGAGGTTCCGCCGGGCGGATCCGCCGCCCGTGGTCGCCTCCGCTCTCGGCGAGGACGGCGCGTTGCACGGGGCCGCGGCCGTCGCGCTGGACCGGTTCCTCACCGAGGAGGGCCTGGCCGCGTGGGCGTCCACGCGGCCAGGCGGGTGAGCGCGCCGGACCGGCCGGGGTGGTGCCAGGTCCACTCCGGGGACTCGATCCCGCGCCAGTGTGCGGCGGACGCCGCGCCGGTTGGATCGGCGGCATGACAACGACCTCGTTCGACTTCCCCGGCCGCTGGGTGGAGGGCGCCGGGCTCGGGCTGTGCGCGGCGCTGGTGCCGCTGGGGGCCGGTGTCCTGCGGGATGGCCCCGCACCCAGGTGGTGGGCCTACCCGCTCGTGCTGGGCGTGGGCGCCGCCGCCGTTCTCCTCGGCATGGCAGGTTAGCTTTCTGCCGCCAAAAATCTGTATTGCCGATTTATGGGATTAAATGGCCGATCGTCCGATCCGGAGCGGGTAGGGAGGGGTGGTCGGAGGAAGGGGGCCACGCGATGAGCGAGCAGGACGACCGGAGAGAGCGCCTGGAGAAGATCGCGCACGAGCACGTGGAGCACCTGTCGGGCGAGACCGCGCTGGGCGGCACCGACCCGGCGGCTCGGGGAGAGCGCGTCGCCCGGGAGACCCCGGACTCGGCACAAGGCGGCGAGGGCCGGGTCCAAGGCGCCGGTGACATGACGGCGACCGGCAACGCTCCCCTGGGCGACCAGAGCACCGGGGGCGAGGCCGCCCGCGAGGCGATCGGCGCGGAACCGGGCGAGTCCGGCGAGATCGAGGACCGCAGCACCGGGGAGGCGTCCCGGGACGAGATGACCGGCGGCCAAGGCGGCGGCTGACCGGCCCGGCCGCGTCGGCGGATCGCCTTCCGGACGAAGGGCGACGGCCATGGTCACCGCCGCCGCGTCACGGCGGCGATGGCGCCGGAGTGGCTGAGGCCCGAGGACCGTCAAAGGCCGGCCGCGAGAAGCTGCTGCACCCGGGAGATCTCATCCGTCGGCTCTTCGGGGAGGATCCCCCGGGCCACCGGTTCGCGAACCGGTATCTCGTCCAGCCAAGGGACCGCTTCCAGCAACTCGCCTTCCAGCCTGAGCCGCTGCAGGGCGGACTGATAGTCCGCTTCCAGGCGGTTCCAGAGCCTGGCTGGCATGCCGGTCACGAGCTCCAGCCGCTGCGCGATCTCATGGCTCAGCGGCACCAGTCCCTGGACCAGCCTGTTGAGGTGCTTGGCGCTGAGTCCGAGCCTGGTCGCCAGCTCCCGCTGGGTCATGCCGAGCTCATCGAGGTATTCGCGGATCGTCTCCCCCGGCGGCACGGCGTAGTCGGGGGCGCCAGAAGGATGGAACTCGGTCGCCGACGTCATCTTCCATGCTCCTTTCGCGCTTGGTGGTTCATCCGTGGTAGTCGACGATCTCTATGACCAGCGCGGCTTCTTCTTCAGCCAACCCCTGGTCGGCCTTCTCCTTGGGCGTCATGAGGCGGAACATGGGACGCCGGCCCCGGTGGAGGTCCATCGCGTGGCAGCCCACAAGATAACGTCACCGGCCGTGCCCGGCGATCCGTTCGCCCGAGGCGAAGAGGTCCTTTTTCACGGTGCGTGTCCGGGGAGGACCCATCGGGCCTTCGCCGGCAACCGCCGGTGATCCGGGACGCATGTGCGCGAGGCCGGATCCACGGCCTGACCGGCAGGCGTGGTAGTCGTGTCCTATCAACCGGCGTCCGTCTCACGCAGGCGGAGCTGCCGCCCGCACTCGTCGGCCAGCCGGGGGTACGCGCGGGCGATGGCCTCGTAGGTCCGTCGCCTGAGCAGGCGCGTCGCCTCCGCGCGGCCGACCCTGCCGGACAGTTCCTCCAAGGCGCCGTCATAGACGATGAGTTCGTGACGGAGGTAGTTGACCGCCCACCTCCGCAGGAAGTGCCCGTTCATCGCGGTTTTCCTCCTGTCACGAGGGACAAGGATGGCCGGTCGTGGCAGGTGGCTTCAGAGCCGAATCACGTTCTGTGGACAACCTCCGTCATCGACCCACCGGCCGTCACGGACCAGGGGTCACTGAGCGGCGGCGCGGTCCGCGAGCGGGCGGCGGCGCCGTGCGGCGTCGGTCAGCGCGACCGGACGCCAGGCGCCGTCCGGCTGGTAGACGTCGGTTCCCGGCGGGACGATCTCGTCGATCCTGTCGAGGGTCGCGTCGTCGAGCGTGAGCGTGGCGCCCTTCAGCGACGCCTCCAGTTGCTCCATCGTCCGCGGCCCGAGGATCACCGAGGTGACGCCGGGGTGTGCCGCGGCGAAGGCCACGGCCAGTTCCGGCAGCGAGCAGCCGACGTCACCGGCGACCTCGATGAGCCGTTCCACGACGGCCAGCTTGGCGGCGTTCACTGGAAGAGAGGGGTCGAAGCGCGCCGGCATCAGCGCGGCGCGGCCGGTGGCGAGATCGATGGACCGGCCCGCCCGGTACTTGCCGGTCAGGAACCCCCAGGCCAGCGGGCTCCACGTCAACACGCCCATCCCCAGCCGCCGGCAGACCGGCAGCACGGAGGTCTCCACGCCCCGGGCCAGCAACGAGTACGGCGGCTGCTCGGTCCTGAAGCGCAGCAGGCCCCGGCGCTCGGCCACGTGGTACGCCTCGACGATCTCGTCGGCCGGGAAGCTGGAGCAGCCGAAGGCACGGATCTTCCCCTGGTGGACCAGGTCGCTCAGCGCGGAGAGCGTCTCCTCGACGTCGGTCGTGTGGTCGGGACGGTGGACCTGATAGAGGTCGATCCAGTCGGTCCCCAGACGCCTGAGGCTGTCCTCGACCGCCCGGAAGATCCACCGCCGGGAGTTGCCGCCTCTGTTGGGCCCCTCACCCATCGGGAAGTGCACCTTGGTGGCGAGCACGACGTCGTCACGACGGCCGCGCAACGCCTTCCCCACGATCTCCTCCGACTCCCCCGCCGAGTACATGTCCGCGGTGTCGACGAAGTTGATCCCCCGGTCGAGGGCGGCATGGACGATGCGGACGCACTCGTCATGATCGGGATTGCCGATGGCGCCGAACATCATGGTGCCGAGACAGTGGGCGCTCACTTCGATGCCGGTGCCGCCGAGGACTCGATAGCGCATGCCGGGGCTCCCTGGAGATCGGAAATGGGGGATCGCGAAGTGGACCCTAGGTCCTGGAGCGCACTCCATGGCAAGTTCCTCGTGAAGGCGCACCCCGAGACCTCGGGCCGCCGCGTCCCGGGAGTGATGCTCGCGGTCTCCACCGGCCCCGGAAGACCAGCGGGTGCGACGGCACACCGGTGGGCGCGGAGGCTTCGCGCCTCCACGCGAGAGGTGATCGGTAACGGCTGGGCTACTTACGCATATACCGGCCTTTCCGGGCGGCAAGCTGAAAGGCGTGCCGACTCCCCCTGATTCATCGCGGCCCCTTGTCCGCCCCTCCCCGGGTTCCGCCGACGCGAGTCGGGTCGTGGCCGCCGTCGCCGCGCTCATCTCGATCCTGCTGGCCGGCACAGGACTCATCGGCTCCGTCACCGGTCTGTCCCCGATCACGTCCGAGACCTCGGACGCATCGGGCAACGGCGTCAGTCTGGCCTGTGCGTTGATCAGTCTGGCCTGTGCGTTGATCAGTCTGGCCGGTCTGGCCGGTCTGGCGATCAGCGCCGCCGCCCTGCTGCGGATACGCAGGCGGGTACTGCAGGCCGAGCACCCGGACACGTTGTCCGCCCAGACCGATCTCGCCTACCAGATGGTGGAGGCCGGGGACACGGCCGGGGCGCGTGACCGGCTGGCCGCCCTGCTGCCGGTGTACG
This sequence comes from Streptosporangium sp. NPDC048047, assembly GCF_040653115.1. NCBI lineage: Bacteria > Bacillati > Actinomycetota > Actinomycetes > Streptosporangiales > Streptosporangiaceae > Streptosporangium > Streptosporangium sp. NPDC048047. The sequence goes on from NZ_JBEZNH010000081.1 coordinate 29,705, forward strand.
AACGGGTCATGGGCGCCGAACACCCTGACACGCTGGCCGCCCGGGGCAACCTCGCAGCCCTGACAGGAGAGATGGGAGACGCGGCCACCGCCCGCGAACAACTCACCACCCTCCTGCCATCACTGGAACAGATCCTCGGCCCGGAAGACCCGAACACCCTGACCGCCCGGAGCAATCTCGCCACCCTGACGGGACAGATGGGAGACGCGGCCACCGCCCGCGAACAACTCACCACCCTCCTGCCATCACTGGA
>NZ_JBEZNH010000081.1:30053-30259 GCF_040653115.1 Streptosporangium sp. NPDC048047
AACAGATCCTCGGCCCGGAAGACCCGAACACCCTGACCGCCCGGAGCAATCTCGCCCGCTGGACGGGGAAAGCAGGGGACGCGGTCACCGCCCGCGACCGATACGCCACCCTCCTGCCGACATATGAGCGAACCCTGGGCGGCGAACACCCCGGCACGCTGAGCGTCCGGCACGACCTCGCCGTCTGGACGGGAGAGGCGGGCGAT
>NZ_JBEZNH010000082.1:0-11879 GCF_040653115.1 Streptosporangium sp. NPDC048047
CTTCGCGGCTCTGTGTTTGGCCGCCTGACCTGTTGATCAATTCGCCAACAGTGTCTCCTGAAGGGCGAGGCCGAGCTTGCGGACAGTGTCGGCCTCGGTCCAGGCGACGCAGTCCTCCCAGGCGGCGCGGGTCAAGGCGGTGGGCCAGCGAAATGGTGAGGCGTCGGAGACGTCGACGAGCGAGCCGTCGGCCAGAGCGTCGGCGCGAGAATAGGCGGCGATGATCTCCCCGAACGGGGAATCTGACAGCGACTCGGAAAGTGGCTCAAGGTCAGTGGCCGGAGCGATCGGCAGGAGAGGAAGATCCCAGCCGGGGCCCTCCAGTAGAAGAGCGACCTCGCGTTCCCAATCGGCCAGCCGGGTGCGAACCGCAGGCGGAACGGCGATCAGCCGCTCAGGGATCAGGCGGCCGTGGACGGCGATGCGATCCGGGTGGGCTTGGAGGGAGGCTCGGGAGGTTGTGGCTGCCTCGGCGGGGTGGCGCGGGCGGTCGAAGCGGCAGAGGGCTGTCGGCTTGATGCCGGCGAGCGTGACGGCGATGAGCGCGGTGTCCGTCGAGGGCAGGGCGATGCCGGTCCAGTCCGGCTCCCACATCGCGACTTCAGAACGGATCAGGTAGACGTGCTCGGGGACGCGGCTGGTCTCGCTCGGGTAGCCGATTTGCTGGGTTGGCCACAGGCCGCCGCGCAGTACCGTGCCGACGTCGGCGGAGGGGACGGCGCCGTACCAGATGCCGCGCTCGACGTCCGGGGCGTGTTCTTCGCGGTCCGGGTGGAAGACAGCGGTTGCGTGAAGAGACATGATAGGGCTTTCGGATCGGAAGCGTGGATGCGGCCGGTGTGCCATCCAGCCAGCGCTTTCAATTTACCCTGCTTTGCATATTTTGTGGTGGTGTCGCGTCTTCATCGAAGCGGCGGGGGCGGCGTGCTCCTCTCACGATGCATCGACCGGTCCTCTGCCGACGGTCAGAACGTCTTACGCCGGTCCGCGGGGATTCCCACGGTGCTCGGCGGATCAGCGCCGCGCGATGACTTCGCGGCGCCTTCCCGGCGGGTGCTCAGCTTGTGGGCCGGTCAGCCGCTCTTCTTGCGCTGCTTCGGTGAAGCGGATGAAGGGGTGGCAGGAAAGTGCTTGCCGGCTTCGCCCACCAGGGCAGCAGCTCGTGCCCGCGGGACCCCCAGGTCATGCATGACCGCCCTCACGCTGGGGCGGCGACCATCGGCGATAACCGGGGCCAGCAGGTCAATGACCGCCGGCAGGAGGGGATCGCGTTCGGGGTGAGCGCGGATGATTTGCCGCTGAGCGGCGGCGATGAGCTTTTCGGCTCGCGGTAGCGGGATGCCGCAGATCTCAGCGACCTGGGCAGCGCTCACAGCTGTCTTGTTCTCATGGGCGCGCTCCAGCAGAGCACGGACCTGTGCGGTCAGCGGATCGGGCCGCCCTGCTCCGGCGACCCACGTCCAGGGACGAACATGAGTCCAAAAGTGCTTCAGTTCACCGAGCCGCCAGCGCTGCACACCCCGGGTGCTGACATTCTCGGGACGCCTGCGCTCGACCAGGTAGGGATGATCGGCGTAGGCGTTGACGGTGGCGGGATGAAACCCTTGCAGGTGGGCGAAGTGGTACAGCGTCACCAACTCATCGTCGGCGACATTCAGGCTCAGCCGTTTGGGATGGTAGGCGCGCAGAAACGTCAAAACCGCATCCAGCGGATAGACGCCGTGGCGTAGACGGCGGGGAAACCCGCTCCCAGGGCTGTTGGCCCAGCGTGAAACGGTGACCGGATCCACCCCTGACAAGGCCACGATGCCTGCTGTGGTGATCTCGCCATCATCGATCACCTTGCGACCGGCTTTTTCCCGGGCGATCTGGCGAGCGTAGTCCGGATCGATCTCCATCGGACCATTGTGGCCTGCTCACTTTCGGAAGCAGGCCACCGGGCGTCGGTGCGAGATATAGGAGCCCGCCCACGGGCGAGATACGCAGACGGATCACAACCCCGGCCAGCGCTTCGACGCCGGGCCCATCCCTCCGGCCGTGCCAGGCGGATCGACTCCATGCATGAGAGGACCCGGGCAGCGGGGCGCCCCCGTCCGCCGCGGGGCAGGAGAACATCGTGTCTCGTCGATCACGAGGGGTGGCCGCTCTCACTTCACAGAACGGGAGGGCTCCTCGTCAGGTGGAGCCCAGGTGGCGGCGAGATGAGCGTTGACGTCACGCAGCAGGGCATCAAGGAGAGCCGCGCTGCCCGCGGCCAACCGGCCGCCACTGCGCGCGACCACGCGCACGCCCGCGTCGATCAGATCGGCCCGGGTGAGGACAGCCCGGCCCGTTCCGGCGGCGAGGAAGCCCTCGGGACTGGCCGTGGTGACCATGGCGTCGTCGGTCACCACCAGCACCGTTCGTGCAGGCTGCCCAGCGGGCGGGGACAGCAGTAGCGCGCACGCCTGCGCCCGGCTCACGCGCGGGGGCCGCGCGGCGGGCGAAGCCGTTCGCTTCACCATGGGGCATTCCTTTCTTCGCGGCCTATGGAGAGGTTCGACGGTCAGGCCGCGTGGGTGACCGTCGACGATGAGCCGGGGGCACCGCTCATCTCGGCCCGCGGTGAATCCACATTGGGATGTCGGCGGGAAATCTGCACGAGATGCCATTGTCAGGTCATAGCGGCTGCCCTGGCCCACCTCGCGGTAGGGAGCTGGGGAGTGCGCACCCGGCTAGTTCCCTCTGACGCAATCATCGCATGGGAAGCCTTTCGAGAGGGTGGGGTGGATGGCGAGCAAGAAGTCCATAAGGTGGCCCGAACCACTCATGATGGCCCAGGTCGCCTGACGGCCGTGGAATCAGACGTCTTGCCCTGACGTAGACCCCAAGAGCAGGTCAGAACCATCGTAGGATTTCGGGCAACCGAGATTGCAGACATCGCATCGCATACTGCTGACGAGCGAGCGACAAGCCCGGGCTGCCTCCCGGTGGAACACCGCGTTCCGGCCGGCTTGGTGCTCGCTGATATGAGAGGCACAGTGGCAAGTACCGTTGACAGCCCTCCGATCGGGCGGCGAATCAGGAAGATGCGTCAGCAGCTCGGGTGGACTCAGGAGCGGTTGGCCGCTCCGGAGCTGTCCGAAAGCTACGTTTCCCTGATCGAGGCCGGCAAGCGCACCCCGACACCGGCAGTGCTGGATCTGCTTGCGGAAAAGCTCGGTTGTGCTTTGAGTTACCTCACCGAAGGGGTGACGTTAGAGCAGATTCAGGAGGTCGAGCTCGACCTGGCCGCGGCGCGGATGGCTTTGGACGACGGCAGGGCTGTTGAGGCGTGTGATCGTTATCAGCGCTTGTTGGACAGTCCGGTGCTGGCGGATCTGCCGCGTTATCAGTCTGCTGCTGAGCATGGCCTGGCGCTAGCGCTGGAAGCCCGCGGTGATCTTGCCGACGCGATCTCCATCCTGGTTCGGATGGTGCCACCCGATATCTGGGCGCAGCTGGAAGAGCATGACGTCGACGCCGCGGTCGCATTGGCTCGCTGCTATCTGCGCCACGGCGATCTGCGTCAGGCGGCGCAGCTGGCGGAAGGCATCTTGGCCAGCTCCACGGCGGAGGGCTGGAATGAGCGGCTGGTCGAGCTCGGCGCCACCCTGCTGACTGTCTATGCCGACCGTGGCGATCTGTTGCGGGCTCGTCAGTGGGCTGATGAGCTCCAACAGTCCGCGAGGTCGGTGGGGACGGCGCACGCGATGATCGTGTCCTGGTGGGCGCGGGCGGTCGCCGCGGTCCAGGACGGCCGTGGCGAGGAGGCTGTGACCTGCGCTGAGCAGGCGCTGGCAGCATGTCTGAAAGGAGCGGAACCGAAGCTTTGGGCGCAGGCGGTACTGATGCACGCAGAGGTGGTGCTGGCCGTACGGCCGCAGGAGGCGGAACGGTGCCGTGCTCAGTTGCTGGCGCTGCAGGTAGAGCTACGCGGCGCTTCTCATTTAGAGCGGGTTGAGTGCGCCTATCACCTGGCGCATGCTGAGCTGCTGTGCGGTCGGCCGGAGCAGGCAGCGCATCACCTGGAGGAGGTGCTGGGCGGGATCGAAGTCGCGCCGCGATCGCTGCAGCTTCACAGCCGCCTGCTGGCTGGCCAGGTAATGGCCGCGCTGGGCAAGACGAAAGACGCCGCAGGTGAGATGGCGTCGGCTCGGGCCTTCCTGGTACATGAACCCCCGACTCGGCGCACGGTCCGTGGCTGGCTGACCCTGGCTCAGATCCTGGAGCAACTGGGCGATGCGGACGGCAGCATCGACGCCTACAAACGAGTGATGGACATCGTGGAGCTGTGACCGAAGAGCACGCGGAACCGCGCCGGGTTTCGGGGCAGACCAGGCCTCCACGAAACCCGGACCGGTTCAGGTCAGGGGGCGGCCGCTGGTTGGAGCGTAACCGGCAGTGTGCGGTGACCGTTGGCGATGAACGATGCCAGCGGCTGCGTTGTTTCCGCGGACCGGGCGAGGGCGAGATCGGGAAATCTGCCGAACAAGGAGGACAGGGCGGTGGTTGCCTCAAGCCGGGCCAAGGGTGCTCCCAGGCAGTAGTGGACTCCGTATCCGAACGCCAGGTGCTCGCCACGGGTGGCGCGGGTCAGCTCGAAGCGGTCGGCGTCGCCGCCGTGCCGGGCGGGGTCTCGGCCGGCCGCGGCGTATCCGGCGAGGATCGCCTCCCCTTTCCTGATCGTGATGCCGCCCTCGGCGAGAGGGAGGTCTTCGACGGCGTATCGCAGCGGCAGGTTGGCCACGGGGGCCTGCCAGCGCAGCGTTTCGTCGATCACGTCATTCCAGCTCGCCTGGCCGCTGCGGACGAGCTCAAGCTGGTCGGGATGCGTCAGGAGCGCGTGCACGGCCTGGTCGATGAGGTTGACCGTCGTCTCATGGCCTGCGGCGATCATGAGGAACAGGGTGTCGACGAGTTCGGCCTCGCTCAGCCAGGATCCTCCATCGTCGTCGCGGGCGGCGATGAGGTCGCTGGTCATGTCATCGCCGGGTGTCGCGCGTTTGGCGGCGATGAGGTTCGTCAGGATCGTGTAGGCGTCCTGCTGGGTGGCGAGGATCTCCTCGGCGTCGGCGGAGGTGTGGAAGACGCTGTCGACGACGCGGCGGATGTCGTCGCGGGAGTGCTCGGGCAGGCCGAGCAGGGTGCCGATGACGCGCATGGGCAGCTGGTAGGCGAAGGTCTCTCGCAGATCGACGACCTGCCCCGGGGGCAGGGCCGCCAGGTCCTCCAGCAGGTCGTCGGTGATCTGCTGGATGCGGGGTCGCAGGGCTTCGGTGCGGCGGGGGGTGAATGCCGCCGAGATGAGTCTGCGGAGCCGCCTGTGGTCGGCGCCGTAGGCGGTGAACATGTTGGTGACGGCGACCCAGGTGTACAGCGGCCAGTCTTGAGGGATTGCACCCTTGATGAAGGGCGGCCAGTGCCGGCGGGGGTCCTTGGAGACCCGCGGGTCGGCCAGCAGCCGCCGCAGCAGCTCGTAGTCGGTTACCGCCCACGCCTGGACGGCACCAGGAAGCTCCACCAGGACCGCCGGACCGGCGGCGCGGAGGCGGGCGGCCTCTCCGTGAATGTCGCGGCCGGCGGGGTCGATGCGGAAGGGGCAGACGGATGCGTCGTCCATGTGCTGTCTCCTAAGGTGAGAGGGGGTACCGGGGTGAACCGCACGGGCAGACGGGTCAGAGCGCGATGGAAAGGGCCGGGCCTCCATTGCAGATCGCCGGCGGTCACCGCCAGCTCCAGGTCGGGCAGACGGTCCAAGAGCCGCTCGATGGCGACGGTGGCGATGAGGCGGGCGAGGTCTTTGGCCGGGCAGGCGTGCGGGCCGGCGCTGAAGGCCAGATGGGCGCGGTTGCCCGCCTTGCTCGCCGTTGAGGTCACGGTGGGGTCGTTACTGGCGGCCGCCAGGCTGATGACGACCGGGTCGCCCGCGCGCAGGGGCACTCCGTAGACGGCGGTGTCGTGGCGGGGGTAGTGGACGGCGTAGTTGGCCATGGGCGGATCCCGCCACAGCACCTCCTCCAGCGCCGCGTCGACGGGCAGGGTGCCGCCGGACAGGTCGCCGGCGAACCGGTCATCGGACAGCAGCAGGCGCAGCGCGTTGCCGATGAGGTTGCAGACGGGCTCGTTGCCTGCCGCGATCAGCAGAGTGCATTGGTGGATCATCTCCTCGTCGGTCAGGCGCGCCGGATGCGCCATCAACCAGGAGGTCACATCCGCCCCCGGCCGGGCCCGTTTGAGGGTGATCAGCTCGTACATGTACCGGGTGAACAGCCGGTCGCCTTCGGCGGCACCGTCTCCGCCTTCGAACATCTTCGCCAGGGCGGCGATCAGTTGCCGGCTGGCGGCGTCGGATTGGCCGAAGAGCGTGTTGACGGTCAGCAGCGGCAGCAAGGCGGCGTACTCGGCGAGCAGGTCGGCCTCTCCGCGGGCGGTGAAGGCGTCGATGAGGTGATCGGCGCTGCCGGTGATGGAGGGCCGCAAGGTGTGCGGATCGATGCGGTTGAGGCTGTCGGTGATGGCCTGGCGGAACCGGCTGTGCTCGGGGTCGTCGGAGAACAACGCGTTGGGCCGGTACCCCATCATCGGCAGAAGAGAGCTGTCGGCCGGGATCTCGCCGGCGGCCAGGGCACGCCAGTGGCGTGGGTCTTTGGAGAAGGTGTGGGGGGCGCGCAAGACATCCAGGGCGGCGCGGTAGCCGGTGATCAGGGTGGCGCGTACGCCGGGGGCGAGCTCGACCGGTGCGACTGCTCCGTTCCGGCGCAGCTGGGCGTATGCGGCCGAGGGGTCGGCGGCGAACTCTGCCCCGTACAGGGGGAAGGCGGGTGCGGGGCCGGCGTGGGCGGGGCAGCCGGGGGGCGGGCCGTCGGCGGGAAGCCCCCGGTGGCGGGCGGTCATAGGTGCTCCTTGGTGGCGCGGGTGAGCAGGTACTCCACGAGGGTGATCAGCGCGACGCGCGCCGAGGAGCGGTCGCGGGCGTCGCAGACGACCAGCGGGGTCTCCTCCAGCAGGTCCAGTGCGGCACGCAGGTCGTCTCGGGGGAAGGCGGGGGCGCCGTCGAAGTGGTTGATCGCCACGGTGTACGGCAGGCCGTGCTCTTCGACCATGTCCATGGCGACGAAGCAGGCATCCAGACGCCGGGGGTCGGCCAGGACCAGCGCGCCGAGCGCGCCGTAGGCCATGTCGCGCCACAACGGCTGGAAACGCTGCTGTCCAGGGGCGCCGAACAGGTACAGCACGAGGTCCTCGGTCAGGGTCAGGCGGCCGAAGTCCATCGCCACGGTAGTGGTGTTCTTGGCCACTCCGGCCAGGTCGTCGACCACGGCGCCGGCCTCGGTCATGACCTCTTCGGTGCTCAGCGGCGTGATCTCCGACATCGTCTTGACGAAGGTCGTCTTACCGACGGCGAAGGGACCCACGATGAGGATCTTCACCGCCCGGTCCACCATGGGAGGGAGATACACCGCGCTGCGGGGGTGTTCAGGCCAAGGCGCGGAGCCCATTGAGGAGATCCTCCAGCAGTCGGATGTCGGAGCGCTCAGCGGTTGCGGCAGGAGCGCGGGCGGCGATGTGGCCACTTTCAGCAAGGTCGCTGAGCAATACCTTGATGACGCTGACGGGCCGCTCCAGGTATGCCGCGATCTCCGCTACGGACAGGACTCCCCCGCGGCACAACGCCAGGAGGTGCCCTGCTTCCGGCGGCGCGTCCGGAGCCAGGGCGGCCGAGGACGTCCCGGCCACGATCAAAGACACCAGGTCGATGTCGATGCGGCCGCGGGAACGGCCGCCGGTCACCACATATGGCCGCACCAGGTTGTTGTCACGGCGCGGCGGTGTCATGAGGTGGGGGCGGTGTCGCGGCGGGGTGAGCTGGTCATCTCCCGTCCCATTCGGCTGACGAGCTGGTGCATCTCGTAGGTGACCGTTGACAGGTCCGCCGCGGCGGTGCAGGAAACCCCCAGGTAGGTTCCCTGCCCGACGGCGGCGATCAGCACGTAGCCGCTGTCGAACTCCACCATCGTCTGTCCCCACGTCGGCTGCGGGTGCTGCGGGCCGTCGGCGCAGAACTCCGCCAGGCTGCGGCTGAGGGACTGCACACCGGTCAGCGCGGCGGCGCACTTGTCGGCCGCATCGCGACCGATGCCGTCCGAGTGGGCCTGCAGCAGGCCGTCGGCGGTGACAGCGAGGACGTAGCGCACATCGGCGAGGCGAGCGACGCCGTCCAGCATCCATCGCATGTCGTTCACAGCTGTTCTCCTTCAAGTGAGGTCTCCTCGAGGGGCGCCGGCGGATGAGCGCGGCCTGCTCGGGTGCCGCGCTGCACCGCGGCCACGGCGGCGGCCGCGGCCTCAGGAGAGCGGGTCGCCGGCACAGACGCCGCCGCGGAAGCCGCAGAAGCAAGCGGCGCCATCGCAGTGCGGCGGCGACGCTGCGGCAGCCCTCCTTCTGATGTGGCGGAAGCATCGTGGCGGGCGGAAGACGGTGGTGCCGCCGTGTCGGGGGCGACGTGAGTCAGGAGGGGCTTGGGCAGGAACACCACCGCGCGCACTCCCCCGTACGGGGAGGGGGAGTCGACCGTGACCTGAAAGCCGTAGCGGCGGGCGAGCTGTCCGACGGCGCGCAACCCGACCTTGGGCGGCTCGCCGAGCCGGGTGATGCTCACCGGTACCGCCCCGGACAGGATCTGAGCCGCCTGTCGCTTGTCTTGTTCCGTCATGCCGATGCCCTGATCGTCGATCACGATGACCGCTCCGTTGGGCACCGTGGTGACGCTCACCTCGACACGGTTTTCGGGCGGGGAATGCCGGGCGGCGTTGTCCAACAGCTCGGCGATGGCCACGACGACCGGCTCAACGACCCGGCCTGTGAGGGCCAGACCGGTCTGGCAGGTGGTCCGCACACGCGGGTAGTCGCGGATGCGGGAGACCGCGCCGCGGACGACGTCCAGCACGGGGACGTTTCCCCGCTGCAGGCCCGGCCAGGACTCGCACAGTGCCATGAGCGCCTGCAGACGCCGGCCGATCTGCGCATTGGAATGGTCGAGTCGCATCAGGTCAGCGAAGATCGTGGGGTCGTTGTAGCGGTCTTGCATCGCGGTGATCTCCGCCTGCTGCTCGCTGACCAGGCTCTTGAGTCCGCGGGTCGTGGTGGCCAGGGCGCTTTGAGCCGACTGGTCGGCGCGGGCCAATGCCTCGGCCCCGCTTCGCTGCACGACTCCCATGATCTCCTGCAGGGTGTGGCCGTACTCTGTTGCGGCCAGATGGGGGTTTTTGAATCCGGGCACGGGCGCCGAAGGGTCCTGCAGCGACCGGACCAGCTCGGGAAGCCGATGCGTCAGCAGGTAGCGGGCCTCATCTTCTTGGGCCCGCAGTTGCTGGCGTAACGCGGTGGCCTGTTGTTGGGCGGCGGCGGTGACGCGGTGGTGGCGCATTAACACGACCACGGCCACGATCACGATCACGGCCACGGCGGCCGCCAGGGACCACACCACAGCCTCCAGCATGGGGCATGACCTCACATCTTCATCGATGAACGGACGAGCGACATCAGCGAAGGCCTTCTCGGTGCTCTTGAAGGAAGGCCGTCTCCCGGTGGGAGGAGCAGTGGTGGGGCGGTCCTGTGCGATGCGGACGCAGCTGCCCGGGTGGCGGCCGCATGCCAAGTGACGGGCGTGCCGGGCGTGTCGCCTGTGCCCAGGGCTCGGGCCGGATTTTGAAGGAGCGGGCCGGGCGGGCGGCGTACGCCTGTCCAACCGGGCGCCGAGGCGCCGGGGCGGGCATCGCGACGGCAGGTACTCGGCCGCGCTGCGGTCCTCTGTGAGGACGTGGTCCACGACCGGAACGGGAAGCAGCCTGAGGTTGCCGCAGTGGGCAGGAAGGGTCTGGTGCCGTACCTGAAAAAGGAGCCGCGAAGGTCGTGAAGACGTATGCGGTTCCCCGAGGGGCGGCTCCGGGCCCGACGTGAGGGGGACACAAGTCGATGAGGGGTGTGTCGCATTGAAAGAAACCTCGGGACTCCGTTGTTCTGCGGCTGGCGACATTCCCCGCCGATTCCATCCGGGACACTGGTGTCAGTGCCGTCCGGAGGGGATTTCGCGCACGGAAGCGGTTTCCACCTGCGACGCCACGCCTAGCCGAATACTGGAATAAGGCTGGTCCTATATGCGATGAGCTGCCTCGTCCTCGCCGAGCAGGTACCGTGCCGCTCTGCCTTCCGTCCGCATGGCATCGCGACGGTCCGAAAGGTACTGCTGGCATCGCAGGAAAATCACGCGGCATCTCCAAAGCGGCATCAGCGGTCACACCGGTGACCGCGTCTTGACGAAGAAGATTATGTACATATTGACGGCAAATGTAAAAGAGGAAGGGGGCGGATAAAACCGTCAAAGCCGTATTTGTCTCGCAGATGACAGAAGCGGCTTCCTCATTGTGAACCTCTCTGGCCGGGCTGCCACCGGCAGGAGCCGATCCCGGCTGAGTTCCATGGCCTGCCCACGGGAAGACAGTCCGGCCGACCGCTGTGGGAGCGGCCGGCCGGACTGGGCCGCACGTCTGATTGTGTGGGTCCGAGACGTGCGGGCGGGTCGGCGCAACGGCCCGCACCCGATCCTTGGGGGATCTGCCGTTGCGCCGGTCTCGTGCCGCCTGGCCAGACAGTCCGGCCGGGCGGATGCTGAAAGGCTCCCGAAAGCCGGGGGCCGACCTCAGGGCTCCTCCGGCCACCCCATTCCTCCGGCGAAGTGAGCGCCTTGCGCGTCGTCGGAGTCCCATCGGATCGGGGCGATGCCCTCATAGGACAGCTGAAAGCCCTGGTACATGGCCGCGATCTCACTAGAGGAACGGGGGAAGATCAGCAGGCCGGCCTTCCGGTAGACGGCCACGATGTCGTCGGCCACGAACTGCAGCCACTCCGATGTGAAGTGGCTGATGACCAGGTGACTTCCGGGCGCCAGCCAGGTGCGCAAGGCTGAGACGATGCGATGCGCTTCTACATCAGGCAGGAAGTGCAGGAAGTTGCAGGCCAGGACGGCGATGGGCTGACCCGGATCCAAAAAGTCCGCCTCAAGCTGGTCGAGCAGGCCGCTGATCTGCCGAACATCGGCCTTGATGAAGCGTGCCCCCTCATCCGGAGTGTTCAGGAACGCTCTGCCGTGGGAAGCCACCATCGGGTCATCGTCGACGTAGACGACCCGGGCCTGCGGGGCCATCCGGCGAGCGACCTGGTGAACGTTGTCCGAAATGGGCAGGCCACATCCAAGGTTCAAAAACTGGCGCACCCCCATGTCGGTCAGCTGCTCCACGCTGCGGCGCAAGAAGGCGCGGGCGCCATGAATCTGAGCCGGAAGGGTCGGTGTGATGCGACAGAGCTGTTCAGCCACGTCCCGGTCGGAGGGAAGGTTGTCCTTGCCCCCGGCAAGGGCATCGTAGATGCGGGCGTTGTTGGGGGCCGTCACGTCGGGAAGCCGGATGGAAGGGGAAGCGTGACCGGCCCCGGCGGATACGGCTGGGGCGGGCTCGCCGCTGTTCATAGCAACACCTTCAATCGAATCGGGCAAGGCGAAAGAGTTCGGTCGTCCCGGGCCGTCGGCGGAGAAGCACGCAGAAGGGCCTGCGGCCTGGGCGGGGTGACCATCGGCGGTGGCACCGGGGGCGTCTTCATCTCAGTGGATCAAGGACGTTCTTGAACAGGTGCGTTTAGGGGACGATTGGGGACAGGGGGTGTGTCCCCATCCCCTGACCTGCGAGGATCCCGACGCATGCGGAGAAACTGCTTAGGACGCGACCGCAGGGCTCGCCCCTAGGGATAATTGGGGACAGGGGGTGTGTCCCCATCCCCTGACCTGCGAGGATCCCGACGCATGC
>NZ_JBEZNH010000082.1:11978-29911 GCF_040653115.1 Streptosporangium sp. NPDC048047
CGGAGAAACTGCTTAGGGCGCGACCGTGGAAGCTCCTCCTGGAAGATTTCCACCCGCGAGAGGAAGTCCCAGGCCATGAAGCGGTGCTACGCCGAACGGTACGGCGCCGATAAGAGCAACTGCTGCGTCAACGGCGATCGCCACGAGACGCCCGGCCTGATCTACTCCCTCACATCGTCGGCACCTGCACCATCGCCCAGGCCGAGCCTGGGAAGGTTGCATGAGCCCCACCACCGCCGTCTCGCGCCCTCGGGGCGAGAGGCCGCAGCCTGACCTTCTACCAGTGCCTGTGCGGGTGGCGGGGCCGCCTGTTCACTTTTGCGCGCGACGAGCTGGTGATCGGCCTGGAAGCCCTGTGGCATCTGGACAACCTGGAGCTAGCCTGCGCGAGGTGACCTCACCAACCCCGGGGCGAGACCGGCGCGGACCGCACGTTCCGGCAAGGAACCGACCCGGGCCGTTTCGAGGCGCCGCGGCTGGCGAGGCGCGTCCTCCTCGATGAGGAGGACCGGAGCGTCGTCGGGGAGGACGCGCCCGCCCTGACGGGCTACGGGATGAGGTCGATCTCCACGTCGGGATCAAGGGCCGTCAAGGGGAACGGGTTGGCCGTGACCACTGGCAGCCCGCGCCGCCGGGCCGCGTGCACGAGGCTGGCCGCGGTGAGCTGCTCGGCCGCGTACGGCCCGGCCGCCTTCAAGACGGCGGCCACGCCCGGCGCACTGCCGGGCGTCAGGTGCTCAACGACGACGATCTCCATGCCGAGCAGCGCATCCAGGATGGGCACGGCCTCGTCGGGAAGCTGGGCGAGCGCCGCGGTCAGCGCGGGCGCGGTGGTGACGATCGGCACCACGTACCCGCTGTGCCCGGCGCGCGACCACACCACGGCGTCGACGAACGGCGACGTACGTCGCGCCCAGCCGGTGAGTGCGCTGCTGTCGAGAATGCGGCCGATCACGCGGCGTGGCTACGGCGCGTGGCGAACTCCTCGTCCCGCAGGCGGGCGAGTTCGAGCATCTCGGCGTCGGGCTCTCCGCCAATGATCTCCCGTAGCAGGGCGAGGTTCCGGGCGCGCTGCTCGTCAGGGTAGACGATCGGCTCCTGGTCCTGGTCCTGGGGGGCGGGGGCTGGCTCCTGCTCGGCGTCCATGTCCTGAAGAGTACCCCGAGCGCGCCTGACGTCACCGGGGATCGGCAGCACGACAAGGCCGCTGCATCGGGGTGAGGAGCGCGGCCGCACCCCGACATGCGATTATCCAGGTAGGCCCGGTCGGTGGGCTGGGATGTCTCGACAGCAGCCCGCGAGTCCACCGGCCGGGCTTCCCACAGCAATCAATTGTCTACTTTCCTGGACAGTTGGTGGTCGTGGGTGAGATGCTCGACCTGTCGAGACATCCCACCCACGAAAGGCCATCCCATGGGCAACTCCCACTGGCCAGACGGCGCCCGCCCCGTCCGGCTCCCCGCCCGCGCCGAAGGCGCCGCCAAGTCCTGGATCAAGGCCCTGCACGCCGTCACCCCCGACGCAGCCGCCGACGCCAGGTCCAAGGGCGCCGCCCTGGACGGCGTGTTCCTGGAGCGCGCCGGCACCTACGCCCTGCAGCCCGGCGTCCTCCTGGTCGCCTATGACAAGGTCGGCGACGCCGCGACCGTCACCCTCTACAAGGTCATCGACAACGACGACGACCCGCTGGCCGCGGTCAAGACCTGGACGAACAAGCAGGGCATCATCGGGGCGGCGATGCTCAACGGCATCGCCGCCCAAGCCAAGAAGGCCAAGGGCGGCCTGCCCCGCATCGGCGGCCTGGCCTACATCACCATCGCCAAGCCCCCGCCGCCGTCCAACACGCGCGCCGAGGAATGCCACCTGTGCTACCGCACCGTCCCCGCCGGCCAGGGGATCCTCAACCGCGTCGGTAACCGGACCCGGGTCCAGCATTCACCCGACTGCCCGCCGTCCCCGCCCCAGCGCAACTCCTACGAGCAGGACTGCCGCCGGTGCGGCCAGCTCGTCCCCGCCGGCGTGGGCATCTTGTCCAGGTCCGGCCCTTACGCCCCGTGGGACGTCACCCACGATGGCGACTGCCCACCCAAGCCCACCGCGCCCGCCACGGCGGCCGCAGCCGTACGGCACAACGCCAAGCCCGGCACCTGCACCGACTGCCTGCAGAACGTCCCCACCGGCGCCGGCGAGCTGCACGGCGGACCCGGCACCTGGTCGGTCACCCACCACGGCCCCTGCCCGCCGCACCCGCTCAACCCGGACGGCGCCCCCACCTGGAAGATCACCAGCAGCGACTCGCCCACCCACGGGTTCCGCGAGGAGGGCTGGGCCGCCGGCACGGTGTTCCGCGCCACCCTGTGGAACGTCCCCGCCGAGGAACTGCCCGCCGCCGACACCCCCGGCTACGCGCGCGTCGACGAGCAGCGCGTCACGTTCATCGCGGTCGCGGTCGCCTTCGACTCCCACCGGGAGCAGGACTACGACGACGAGGAGTGGTACACCTACCTGACCACGATCGTGCGCGCCGCCACCCCTGAGGAGGCCGCCCCCGTCCTGGCCGCCGAGGCCAAGCGGGCGCACCGCGCCGAACTCGCCCGCCGCGTCGAGGCCCTGCTGACCGTCAGCAAGTACAAGCTGGCCACCGACGCCAACTACCCCAGCAGCGAGGAACTGCAGGGGGTCGCCTTCGGCGCGAAGGTCCCCATCCCCACCAGCGTGGCCGGGCGGGACTACCCCACCACCGTCCACGTCAACCACGACGCCGGGCTCGTGTGGACCTGGATCCACAACGGGCTCGACGGCGACGACTGGTCCGACAACAACGCCCGCAACGGCATCGCTGTCAGCCACCCCCTCACCGACGAACGACGCGAGCTGATCGCCGACCTGTACGCCGAGTACGACAACGCGGCCACGCTCGCCACCGAGATCGGCGCCCCCGCCGCCGAGGTCGCCGCCGTCTTGGACGCCGGATGGAGCGGCCAGCAGATCCGCGACGCCCGCCGCCTGTTCCGCCTCGACGAGCCCGGCGACGGCACGGCCCTCGCCGCCCGCACCCCCGACCAGTGGCGGCAAGCAGGCTGGTGGGAGCCATCGTGGTACCACAACAGGAAGTTCGGGCCGGCCGACGCCGCCCGCCTGGCCGACGCCGGAGTCTCCCCGGGTGAGGCAGCCGGCCGCGGCGGCACCACAGAGGAGATCCTCACCGCCAGGCCGCCGCACATCCCCGCCGACGCCACCCGCATCCTCATCCTGCCCCCCGAAGGGCATCACGGCCACTACCTCCGGCCGCTGGCGGCCATGACCGTCGAGCAGATGACCCAGCGCCTCACCCACTCCCCCGAACTATGGAAGTGGCGCCTGCAGGCCGACGCCGGGCCTCGCCCCGTGCACGTCACCAGCGGCTGGCAGGTGTGGGACGACGACGCCGTCACCCTCACCCACTGGATCCACGATCGGCCATCGCACACCGAGGAGAACGGCACCATGCCGCGGATCGTCTACGACGACGACCCGGCATGGCCGCAGGCCTTCACCGCAGACGGCGAGCGCCTGATCGGCCTGCTGCTCGGCGCCCGCAACGCCCGCGATGTCTTCGGCCCGGACAAACTCCACTGGCTCCAGGTGGCGCGCGACGCCGAAACCACCCGGGAGCAGGTCGACGAGAAACGCCGCGACCGTTACAGGAACGGATGCGGGGCCACCCTCTACCGCCACACCATCACCCGCCCCGGCCAGCCACCGGAGCACCTGTGGCACCTGGCGGAGGACGAGTGGCACCACGGCGAAGACGCCGACGCCACCGTCACCTACTCGCTGTACCGGGACGAGCCAGGCGCCCGCGCCGCCTACCGCGCGGTCGAACTCCACTAACCCACCCCGGGGGCCGCACCATCGCGGCCCCCGGGCCCGCACCATCCAAGGAGCACCACCGTTGACCGGCCAGCCCCAACCACCTCGCCCCATCCCGGCCGGGCTCTGCACCGTCGCCGAGCTGGCCCGCTGGCTGAACCGGCCGCCAGCCCAGCTCTACAAGAAGATCGACCGCGCCGCCGCCCGCGGCGAGACCCTCCCCGAACACGAGACCGACCCGCACACCGGGCGGCGCAAATTCGACCCCGAACCGTTCCACGCCTGGCTACTGTCACAGCCCGGACCCGGCAACCCCGCATTGAAGACCAGCCACCCCGCCCAAGGACAATGATCATGACGCACGCGATCGAACCAGCCAACTTGCACGAGATCAGCTGGCAGACCACGCTGTTCCTGCGCCACAACGCCCCCACGGAATGGGCGTACCTGCTCGACACCGGCATCCAGTTCCTGCTGCCCGACGAAGTGATCAAGAAGTCCAACAAGGAACGGGCCACATTCCTGGCCCGAGCCGAGGCCGATCGGATCCGGGCCGGCGAGCTGTACTACATCGACACCGAGGTCACCGACGAGGTAACCGGCTCCGGCCCGCTGCTCGGCGGCATCCACGTGCTCAGCGCCGACATGCTGCCCTCCCCCTCCGGGCTCATGCTGTGGAGCCGCGACGTCTCTGCGACCATGTCGGGTTTGCCGATCATCGCCTGTAGCTGGGGACAGCACGGCGACGGCGTATGGGTGAGCTGGTGGTCTGATGCGGTGGCCGCGGCTGAGGCCTTCGTCGCCAGCGGGACGCATACGCCGGAACAGGCCCATGCCTATCTCAGCGGCCACGGCGTCCTGGCCTTCGAGCGCGAGCGATTCCTGCCGTACGGGGTCGGCTTCCGGCAAGCACAAGCCCGCGAAGGCGAGAGCGCCACCACGATGGTGGAGGCCCTCACCGAAACGACCATCACCACCTGGGCCCTCATCGCCACTCAGCGGGTGGAGGTCGTTGATATCCACCCCGAGCGGCACGTCAAGCGGCGCCTGGAGCGGGACGGCCTCACGGTTGGCCCCGTCCACCACATCACCGGTCTCCGGCCGGAAAAGCCAGCCGCCGAGTGACGGCCTCCTCCTGAGCGGCCCGCGCTCGGACGGGGCTCCCGGCGTGAAGCTGGGCGGGCTCAGCCGAGGTCGACCTCCACGAAGTACCGGTCGGCGGCCATCGTCCGCCGCCGCTCCAACCCCTGACCTCCTGCCTGGCGCCGATCAGCGCCAGAAACAACCCCCTCGACGACACGGAGCAGCGGATGCTGGCCTACGGAGACCCGGACGGGCACGGCGTCTATGGGCAGCTCACCTACACCGACAACGGGGAGCGGGTGATCTGCCACGAGTGCGGCACCGAGAAACGAGCACTCGGCACTCACGCCTGGTACGCCCACCAGATCACCGCGGCCGAATACCGCGAACGACACGGCCTGTCAGTCCGGCGCGGCCTGGCCGCCCCCGCGACGACCGCCCGGTTCGCGGCCAACGGCAGGAAAGAGCCGGCGCTGCGCGCCCTGGCCGAGAACCGCGACCCCAACCGGGCCCGCGCGGCGAACCGGCGTAACGGGCAGCAGCGAGCGCAAACCATGGCGATCCGCCGCGAAACCGGCGGCCGGAGCCGTCTGGGCCGCTCCTTGACCCCTGGTGAGGTCAAGCGCCTCGCCGGCGCCAAGTCGATCGCAGCGTGGGCAGCCATCGCGTGGACGCTCATCGCGGACGGCGCCAGCCAGCGCAGCATCGCCCGGTCCACCGGCGTGAACCCAGCGACCGTACACCAGCGGGTAACTCGCTTCTCACCACCGAGGTAAAGCGGCGGAGCTTCAGCCGCGGTTGGCCGCCATAAGATGGCGGCCAACCGTGTCCACTCCACCGTCGTCCATCTGTGACGGGTGGAAGACCAAGAACGCCTCATCGCCCCTTCGAGGGAACCCGGCCCGGAACCTCCGGCCGGGTATCAGCCATCCCTCGGAGAGCACTGTGCTGATCAACCTCACCCCGCACGCTCTTACCCTCTACTCCCCCACCACCTCTGACGTCCTGGCCGACCCCGCCGAGGGCGTCCTCGCCATCTGGCCGGTCGCCGGCGTACCGGTTCGCTGCGCGGAGACCCGGCAGGACGCCGGAACGATCACTGTCACCACCCCGGACGGCGCCCGCGTGGACGTGCCGGTCAGCGACGTCGGGTTCGGAGCGATCTCGGCCCTGCCCGATCCTCGCCCCGGCGTTGTCTACGCCGTGAGCCGGGCCACAGCCGAGCGGGCAGACGGCCGCTTCGACGTGGTCTATCCCGACCGGCTCGTCTACTCTCCGGCTGGGCGCACCCTCGGATGCCGGGCCTTCGCTCGCGTCCCGCAGGAGGAGCCGGAGATCTACGACGACTACACCCTCGCGGACCCGCGCGGCATTCTGCGCGGCGAGCGGTGGGAGAACCATCTCGACGGCGTGACGGTGGCAATCCACCCGCCGCGCCTGTACGAGCGGTTGGGGACGATCTACATGACGGTAAGCGGAACGTCGGTGCATTTGGACGGCGGATCCTCTGAGCAGATGGCCGAAGCCTTGGGCTATGCCCGCGCCCGGGCGGCCGCCCAGCCGTGCCCGCGCTGCCCCGAAGTCGGAGAGCCGATCACTCCTGACGCTGCGATGTGGCGCTGCCTGAATGGGCACACCTTCAACCCTGAGATTGAACTCCAGCAGCTGCGCCCATGCCAGTCCTGCGGCGGCTACGGCGTGCGCTGAGCCTCATCCGGCCGCCTGGCAACGACTCCGTTACGGCTGTGAACTATGGGGCAAATGGGGCATCCTGTTAAGGGAGGACCCCATGGACACGCTCAAAGACCTCGCTGACGACGAACTCCGCCTCGCGTTCGCCCTCATCGAGGCCCTGCACGACGAAGCGGAACGACTCGCCAGCGACTGACGACTCTACGGCCCGGCCCTCGCTGGGATCGGGCCCTGCCTCAGCGAGGGGTGACGGCGCGCGGCCCCTCGGGACATGAAGAGGCGGCCCCGTCTCGACTCGACGGGGCCGCCTCGACGGGCACGGCAGATGTTACTTGGCCGGGAGTTCCTCGACGGGGTTGCCGTCCTCATCCCTCGGGGTCGCGGGGATGGGGTTGTCGTCCCGATCGGAGCGGAGCCCGTTCTTCAACCAGCTCGGCGACAGGCCCTTGACCCCGCACATGCGGGCAAATTCCTGGACGTCGAAGTTCGGGTCGGCGCCCCAGAGGACCTGGGCGGTCACCCACATGACGTTGACCTTCACGGAGTGGGCTTCTCGCGGGGTGAGGGGCGTGCCGTTGACAGCGTTCGTGTCCCGCTCCCGCTGGTGGCCGGCGCGGTCGAGACGGTAGTGCGCGTCGCTCCAGTCGTGTCCGGCGATCTCCGCGGCGAACTCACGCGCAAGACGACTAAGGGCCATGGTCCCTCCTCTAGGACGGGGCGGCTGGGGTGACCATCCGAATAGGTCGCCGCCCGATTGGCTGACCTTCAGCGTACGCGCCCCTTGCGGCGGCCGCCATGATTTCAGCGGGCCAGGGCCGCGCGGAGCGCGATCCGGTCGCCGGCGTACAGTTCGACCATCACCGCCAGGACCCGCCCCTCCTGCTCGTCGGCCAGGGGGAGAACTGCTCCAGCACCGGTGTGGCCGGCAGCAGCTCCATCAGGCGCTCCTCCTCGCTGGGCATCCGCGCGATGAATGTCGCCTCGTGGACGACGCCGAGCCCGGCCCATCCCAGCCACGCCGCGTCCGGTTCCTCAGCGGTTTTGGCCCGCGCGGCTCCAGGGCCCGCTCGACCAGCTCGGCGGCGAGGTAGACGTCAGCGATCGGGCCCGGCCGGATCGCGCGACGGCGCACCACCTCGGCAGCGTCCGGCGTGAGCACCGCGACGGAATCGGGCGGCTCGATATGCCGACCTCGACCCGCGCACCGGCCTCCCGGTTTCACCGTCCAGGCTCGCGTCGACGAGCTCGCGTTCAGGAGAAGATGCGCTGTCCCCGCATCCGCACCCACCTGCCCGCTCTGCCGACCTCGACGAGCCGGAACCCGGGCGGCAGCATGAGTGCGCCTCCCTCTCGGAAGGCCGCCGATGGGCCGGGATCTTGGTGGTAGATCACGACCTCGTCAAGAAGACCGTCGGCCAGGAGATGGGCGGCAAGGGACGCTGATCCGTCCACCAGCACAGAGCGGACACCGGCGGCGTACAACTCGGCCAGGCTGCCTGGGCGGGTGAGATCCATCCTCCCTGCTGGCAGCATCATCATGCCGGGGTTGTGACCGCCTGGCACGCCTTCTTCGAGATGACTGTTGTGCAGTACCGCATCGACACTGCTGCGCAGCTCGTATGCGGCTGACGTGAGCGGCAGCGCCTCGGTGATGCCAGCAGGCCCGATGGCGTAGCTCCATATGAGCCTCGGGCGCGATGCCGCCAGTGTGGCCCGCCATGCGCCGAGCACCAAGAGCGCCTCCTCGGCCAGGACATCCGTCTCCACGCTGATACCAGCGGCACGTAGCGCTGCGGCTCCCCCCTCGCCGCGAGAGGTGGGGTCGATCACCGCGATGACCACTCGGGCGATTCCAGCATCGATCAGTAACTGTCGGCAGGCCGGTGCCAGCCCCACGTGATTGCACGGCTCCAGGGTCACCGCGGCGGTGCCGCCTCGGGCCGCCTCACCAGCCGCACGTAGAGCGTTACCCTCAGCGTGAGCTTCTCCTTTACGCGCGTGATATCCCTCAGCGATGGGATGGCCGTCGGAGCTGAGGATGACGCAGCCCACCGGCGGATTCGGGCTGGTCGTTCCCAAGCCGTGCGCCGACAGAGCGATCGCATGGCGCATCGCCTGATGCTCAGCGACGGAGGCCATCAATAGGCCGCTGTGGTGAGCGCGTCGTGAAGCTCGGCGACGGCCGGCAGACGCCGATAATGCTGGAGAGAGCGGTCGACCGAGGTAACCACGGTCAGGATCCTAGTCGATCCTGAACCGCGGGCGATCTTCAGCGCGTCAGCACCGACTTTGGCGGCTTGCTCGGGCTCTCCGGTGGCGACGTAAGCGCGGGCGAGCCCGGCGAGCGCCATGCCGCGGTCTCGCTGATACACCGGTGGCAAATGCCGCATCGCGGCTTCGTAGCCGCTGACGGCCCGCTTGGCCTGGCCCAACTCCATCCAGCAGCAGGCCCGCTGGACCTCCAGATAGGCGCCGGTGCAAAACGAGCCGTGTCCGGCTCGGGCGTCTCCGTCGTCGGCGACCGCAGCCCAGGTGTGCGCTTCATCCAAGAGTTGCTGACAGGTTCGCTCCTCGCCGTTCAAGGCCTGACCGTGGGCGTGCTGCTGCAGCAGTGCAGCCCGCATCGGGGCGGGCAGGCGGTCGGCGTCGCGCAGGCTCGAGAGGGTTAGCGTGATCACCTCCTGAGGAAGGCGCTGCGCAGTTGCCTGCTGGCTACGGCGGAACATCGTCCAGGTGACCATTAGACCGTCGCGCGCTTCATACGCCCAATTCATGGCTTGATCGGTCCACTGACAAGCCTCTTTTAGCTCACCGGTGTCCTCATGCAGCCACGCGGCGGACTCGGCGTACTGGGCCGCAAGGCCTAAGACGGCTCGCCGGTCAGAGTCGCGAACCGACGGCAAGAGCCCTTCCAGCAGGTCGATCTGCTCGTGCACACCGCGCAGCGTGTGACGTGGGCCCAGCAGATTGTCACGTTTGACCAGCAGATGCCACTGCTCACGGAGCAGGTTGATGGCGTCGGCGAAGCCGCCGTCCAGCTCTAGGGCGAAGGACGGCGTCGACGTCTCGGCGAACAGTTCCTCATCGGACAGACCGAACACGCGGCAATACAGGGTGCGGTACGGCTCGTCCGGTTTATGGGCTCCCCGCTCATAGTCCTTGATCCGCCGCACGATGGAGTCTCGCTTCGGAAACTGAGCGCGCGCATGCTCAGGGGCTGCCTGCACCATCGCAGTGGCCAAATCGCTTTGGCTCCATAGCCGTTTCTGCCGTTCGGCGCTCAGCCGCTCAGCCCACGCCGGAACCTGCGCGGGGACCACCAAAAGAACCTCCAGGTCAGGGATTGGGGACACACCCTCTGTCCCCAATTGTCCCCCAGGGGCGAGCCCTGCGGTCGCGTCCAAAGCAGTTTCTCCGCGTGTGCCGGGATCCTCGCAGGTCAGGCGATGGGGACACACCCCCTGTCCCCAATCGTCCCCTAAACGCACCTGTTCAAGAACGTCCTTGATCCGCTGAGATGAAGACGCCCCCGGCGCCGCCGCCGATGGCCGCCCCGCTGTCTCGCGTAGGGCGATCCGGCCACCGCGCCGGCAGAGCTATCCCCTGGCGCCGGGCCTCCGCGCGGGCCACCGGTGCCCTTTCTCCCCTGGAGTCCGCCATGCGTCGATTTCTGCATGCCATCGTGCTACTGCCTTTGGTGGTAGCGCCGGGGTGTGCGTACTCATCTGATAACCCCGCAACCACCGTGGTGGAGAAAGGCCACATCGTGGTCGGTGCGATGCCGATCCCTGACGCCGCTCCGCTGTACATCGCTCAGAAACGAGGATTCTTCACCGCCGAAGGACTGACTGTCGACATCCAGGCCGTCCAAGGCGCCGGCTACGCCATCCCCCGGCTCATCGGTGGCGGAATGGACATCGCCATCCTCAACTACATCAC
This sequence comes from Streptosporangium sp. NPDC048047, assembly GCF_040653115.1. Taxonomy (NCBI): domain Bacteria; kingdom Bacillati; phylum Actinomycetota; class Actinomycetes; order Streptosporangiales; family Streptosporangiaceae; genus Streptosporangium; species Streptosporangium sp. NPDC048047. The sequence goes on from NZ_JBEZNH010000082.1 coordinate 22,545, forward strand.
CGCGATCAAGGCTCACAGCCAAGGATTGAAGCTTCGCTTGATCGCCGACAGCTACCAGGCGGGCCCGGGCACCTTCCTGTTGATGGTCACCAAGAACTCTCCGATCGCATCCCCTGCGGATCTACGAGGAAAAACGATCGCGGTGGCAACCCTCCAGAGCATCGGCACCCTGACCACCGAAGTCGCACTGAAGATCCATGGCCTAACCGCCAAGGATGTGACGATGGTAGAGATCCCTCTGCCGAACATGCCCGCCGCCCTGGAAGCCGGCACCGTGGATGCATGCTGGATGACGGAACCCTTCATCAATGCCGTGAGCATTAAGGGCGCCCGCAAGCTCTGGGACGTCATGAGCGGCCCAACAGAGGGCTTCCCGATCGCCGGCTGGGGTGTCAGCGAGCAATTCGCGGCCAAGCACCCGAAGACCATTGCCGCATTTCAGCGTGCCTTAGCCAAAGCGCAGCACCTCGCGGCGGCCGATCGGGGAGTGGTCACTGCAATCTTGCCGACCTACACGAAGATCGGCCCGGAAACCGCGAAGCTGATCACCTTGGGGACCTTCCCGACCTCTATAGCAACGCGACGGCTGCAGCGCGTCGCCGACACCATGAGAGACTATGGCTATCTGACCGCCCCGGTCGACGTGAGCAAGATGCTCTTGCCCCAGGCCGGACCTGCAGAAACGCCGACGACGTCACACGGAGCCAGGCCATGACGTCGTTGCCTCCCTTCCCCACGCGCCGCGTCGACGATCTGGGCCCGAAGGAGGGGCGCAGTCCGGCGGGCCCGCGTGATGACGTGCAACGCATCATCGGGACGGTGTGGGACTTCAGCGCCTTGCTGGTGTTCGACGAGCTGAACATGATCGGCCACCTGGCGGATGAACCCTTGACAGTCGATGAGCTCGCCGAGCGATGTGGTGCTCACTCCGGCGCTCTCCGACGGGTCCTGCGGACTCTGGAGCCGTATGACCTGGCCCGGCTTAGATGGGGTGAGCGATGGGCGCTGACGGCTATCGGCACCTTCCTGCACGACGATACCGGCGAGGCGATTCGGCGCTACGTAAGGAAGCGTGCCGAACCGCATCGGTGGCAGGAGGTGCCCACCTGGCCGGAGCAGGTCACCGAAGGCCGGCGTGTCACTCCGTCGTCCAGGAGGCTCCGCCGTGGTCTCGGCGCCAGCGCCAGCATCCGTTTGAGCGATCTGCTCGACAGCGTCGATGACTTCGGGGCTTTGTTCGTCGCGGCCCAGCTCGGGCTGGCCGACCGGTTGGCGAGCACGCCGATGTGCATCGAAGAATTGACCACGGAGTACGGCGCAGACGGCAAAACTCTGAGCTGGATGCTACAACGGCTCATCTCCCACGGGCTGTTCACACGCAAGGGTGACCTGTATGCGACGCGCCCGGCGGGAGAGACCCTCCAACAGGACCGGGCGGACTCGATGCGCCTGGCGGTGTTGATGAATGGCCAGATGCTGTGGTGGGAGATGCTGCGGCGCCTTCCCGACACCGTCCGCCTCGGTGCGCCGACACTTCCTGATGGGAGCTCTTCGACGTACGCCTACCTCGCTGCCCATCCTGACATCCTGGCGAGATTCCAGGCGTTCATGGCCGCGCGGACCTACCCCGTAGCGCGGTGGCTCGCCGCAGAAGCGGCTCCCGGGAGCACCGTGGTGGACGTAGGCGGCGGTCACGGCACCGTTCTTGCGGAGATATTGCAGGCGCAGCCCACCTGCCGCGGTGTCCTGCTCGAGCGTCCTGACGTCATCCTCGCAGCCCGCGACTCCCTCGCCGGCCGTGGTCTGCTGGAGCGCTGCACCCTGATGGCGGGGGACTTCTTCGCTGAGGTTCCGGCCGGTGGAGACACCTACATCCTGGGCAGTGTCCTGCACAACTGGAGCGATGATCACGCCAGGCGCATCCTGAAGCGGGTCCGCGAGGCGATGATGCGTACCGGCGGCAGTCGCCTGTGGTGCATCGATGCATTGCTGCCCTTCAATGATGAGCCTCATCCTGGTCGCAGCCTGGACATGCGGATGCTCAGTCTGTTCGGCGCGGGACAGGAGCGCACGCGCCGCGAGTACGAGGCCCTGCTGGCCGACGCTGGACTCACGGTGCGCCGGCAGATACGGCTCCCCCATGCCCTCACAATGACCGAAGCGGTCATCGCGGCTCGATGAACCCTTCCCCTGCGACCCTCCCTGAGCTGGTGTAAGGACCGGACTAGGTCCCGCCTGGTCCATGTGACCAGGCGGGACCTCGTTGCTTCAGCCGCTGCGGCAAAACCTTCTCTTCTGGGGTGAGTTCAGGCGTGTCGGGTCGCCTGCCCCGGATCATCCGGCGCATAGTGATCGAACGTGTATTCGATGCTGATGCTCCCCCTTCGGCCCGCCGAATGGGAGGACGCTATGCCAGAGGACTTCACGCATCTTCACGTCGCCAGCGGGTTTTCGCTGCTGTACGGCGCCTCGTCACCCCAGGCGCTGGTCGATCGAGCGCGCTCGCTGGGCATGTCGTCGCTGGCGATCACTGACCGCGACAGTCTGGCCGGGGTGAACCGTTTCTCCGCGGCGTGCCGCAACGCGCGCCTGCGGCCACTGTTCGGCGCCACCATCGCCATACAACGGCCACCCTCACCCTCCTTCCCGGGCGCGCCTGTGGAGGAGGGCGCACCTGGAGAGCGGGCGACGTTCCTGGCCCGGGACGCGCAGGGATGGGCCGCCTTGTGCCGGCTGGTGTCGGCAGCGTACGCGGGCGGCCGTGCACGACCGCTCCTCGACCGGCAGGCACTGGCCGCTCACGCCAGACGCGGCAGCCTGACGGTGTTGCTGGGACCCGACTCCGACCTCGGCTCGGCGCTCATCGAGCGCGATGGTCAGACGGCGGCGTGGCGGCTGCGCACCTGGCAGGACCTGTTCGGAGCAGAGGCGATCCGGGTGGAGATCGTCTGCCACTTCGCCCCGCCGCCGCACCCGGGCTCACTGCTGCTGGCCGGCCGCATGCTGTCCTTCGCCGTCCAGCAGAAGGTGTCCCCCGTCTTGACCAACGCCGTGCGACACGCTGAGCGCTCTGCGGCGCGCGTGTGCGACGTACTGGCCGCCTGCCGTCGCCGCCTGCCGGTGGCCCAGGCCCGTCACGTCAACGCCGAGGCTTACCTGAAGTCTCCGGCCGCGATGAGACGCATCGCCCAGGAGGTCACCGCGGTCGCCGGTCTGAGCTCCTCGGCTGCGGCCCGGCTGCTGGCGCACACCGCTACCACCGCCGAGGAATGCGTGATGGACCCTCTTGCGGATCTGGGCATCGGGACGGGACGCCTCCGCTGCCCCGAAGCCCACCTCGTCGGGGCGGTGGGGTCTGCTGATGCCGCCTTGCGTGCACGATGCGAGGCCGGTTTGCGTACCCGCGGCCTGGAAGCCGATCAGGAGGCGCTACGGCGGCTGGAGTCGGAGCTGTCGGTGATCGCACAGCAGGGGTATGCGACGTACTTCCTGACGGTCGCCGACATCACCGGCATGATCCGCGCGATGGGGATACGGTCGTCGGCCCGCGGATCAGCCGTCGGCAGCCTGGCCGTCTACACGCTCGGTATATCGCAGGTGGATCCGCTGCGCCACGGCCTGCTGATGGAACGGTTTGTATCCATGCGCCGCCGCTCGCTGCCCGACATCGACCTGGACGTGGAGTCCGCCCGGCGCCTGCAGGTCTACCGGGCGATTCTTACCCGCTACGGCGCCGAGCGCGTCGCCGCGGTGGCGGCCCCCGTCACCTACCGGGTCCGCAGCGCCATCCGCGACGTCGGCGCAGCGCTCGGCATCGACCCGGGCGAGATCGCCGCCTTGGCCACGGCGTTCCCGCGCATCCGGGCCCGCGACGCGCGCCAGGCCATGAGCCAGTGGCCGCAGCTGGCCGCCCGCGGCATCCACCCCGGCCACCTGCGGCTGGTGTGGGAGCTGGTGGAGGCCCTGGACGGGCTGCCGCATCACCTGGCGATGCACCCGTGCGCGGTGGTGATCTCCGACGCCACATTGCTGAACCGCGTTCCCGTGCAGCCCGTCGCCGCCGAGGACGAGACCGGCGTGATGATGACCCAGTTCGACAAAGACGACGTCGAAGCATTCGGCCTGCTCAAGCTCGACGTGCTGGGAGTGCGGATGCACTCGGCGATCGCTCACGCCCTCAAGGAGATCCGCCGCGTCGACGGCCGATGCGTCGACCTCGACGACCCGCGTCAGGTGCCGCCGGACGACCCCGAGACGTTCACGCTGATCCGCTCGGCCGACACCCTGGGGTGCTTTCAGATCGAGTCCCCCGGTCAGCGTGACCTGCTGAGCCGTCTGCAGCCTGAACATGCAGACGATCTCATCACCTGCATCTCCCTGTTTCGTCCAGGGCCGGCCGCCGCCGACATGATCGCACCGTTCCTCGCCGCCCGGCACGGCCATGCACCGCCGGTGCGCCTGCACCCCGACCTCGCCCCGATCCTGACGGAGACCTGCGGCATGGTCGTCTTCCATGAACAGCTCATCCGCATCCTGGCCACCATGACCGGCTGCGATTACGGGCGCGCGGACGAAGCCCGCCGCGCCCTGGCCGATGAGACCGCTACGCTCGCGGTGCACGACTGGTTCACCGCCGCAGCCGCCAACCGCGGCTATGACGCCACCACTGCCGATCGCGTCTGGCGGATCGTCGCCGCCTTCGGCGCATTCGGGTTCGCCAAGGCCCACGCCGCCGCGTTCGCCCAGATGAGCCTGCAGTCGGCGTGGCTGAAGGCCCACCATCCGGCCGCCTTCTACGCCGGGCTGCTCACCCACGACCCGGGCATGTACCCCAAGCGGCTGCTCCTGGCCGACGCGCGCCGCGGTGGCGTGAGGATCCTCGGCCTGGACATCAACCACAGCGGCGCCGGCTACCGGATCGAACCTCTCCCCGGCCGCGGGCCCGCGGACCTGAGCTACGGGGTGCGGCTCGCCTTGGGAGAGGTCAAGGGCATGACCAGCAGCGACATCACCCGCATCACCGCCGGACGGCCGTATGCGTCGCTGGCCGACTGCCTCCGGCGAACACGTCTCAGCCTGCCGGTCCTCGAACGTCTTGTTCTGGCGGGCGCATTCGACGACCTTCACGGCCTGTGCCGCCGCAGCGGCCGCCACCCCGTCAGCGGACTCAACCGCCGGGACCTGCTGCTGCAAGCCGGAGACCTGCACCGGAAAAGATCACCTGAGGCGCGGGGGCGGTACGGCAGCCGCCGCAAAGCCCAGGCGCCCGCTTCACCCCCCATCGATCACGCCCAGCAGCTGCCCTTAGAACTCGAGCTGGACGACACACCGCGTCGCCATGGCCTGGCGGACCTGACCGGTGCCGATCAAGTCACCGCCGAACTGGAGATCCTCGGCCTGGACGCCAGCAGGCACCTCATCACCGTCTACCAGCCCCTGCTGCGTGAACTGTCCGTCACCGCCGTCGACCGCCTGCCGACCTGCCCCGACCGCAGCTGGGTGCTGGTGGCCGGCGCGAAAGCGGCCTTGCGCACCCTGCCCCCCAACCAGGGGCGCCACGTCATGTTCTGCAGTCTCGACGACGGCACCGGCATCACCGACGTCGTCATCAGCGGCGCGGCCTACACCCGGTACGCGGTCACGGTGGAGGACGCACCGCTGCTGCTGGTGCGCGGCCAGATCCGCCGCCGCGGCCCACGCAGCGTGTCGGTCACCGCCACCTCCTGCTGGGGCCTGACCGCCCTCGACGACTCCCAGCGCCGAAGCGTTCGGAACACCTCGCCGCCACCTGAAGACGCCACGTCCGCTCCTGCGCGCCGTTGATCCGAGACAGCGTCCGGAAAACGAACGCGGACACTAACCCGGCCGGGCTGGAACCCTCCGCTGCGAAGCGGACACCAGACGATCACCAGCGCGAAAAGACGTTAACGATCGCCTGTGCTACCTGTCCGCCTCACCTGCGAAAAAGGGAGAGGCGCATGACCGCGTACGGAACCGGCGGCGGCATCAGCATCAAGATCTTCCCGGGCGACGGGACGGCGATCAGCGTTGGCTGGGACATCAGCCTGGAGCAAGCCGAGGACTACGTCGGCCATCTGACGGCCCGCTGGCACCGGCCGGCCGACTGGGTGGCCCTGGCCGGATACGACACCCCCTTCGTCACCATGACGTTCGGGCAGCCGGAATGCGACCCCGGCGCGCACGCCTGTGTGACACTGGCGCACGAAGACGGCACCGAGGTACGGGCACTGTGGCAGATGGAAGTCGACACCGCCCACGACTACATGCGGATACTGGCCCTGATGCACGGTGCGTTGCCGAACTGGTCCTACCTCGACCTCGCCGGGCGGCCCGTTGCCGAATTCCAGCGGGCCGATGACGGCAGCGAACCGCTCGACATCGGCTGACCACGAATCGGCGGCCCCACCGTAGGGCCATCCGCCTTCCGGGGGTCGCGCCGGGTCCGGCGCCGCCAGAGACCTACCACGGAACCTGCGCAAGCGAGCGGCACTCCACTCATCCGCCGCACTTGGACAAGGGCCGCCCGCTTACGCCGAACCTGCGGTCGAGACGGTCTCGGCGCCTAACCCGGCGCTGGCTCGACCTGCGGAAGGACGTATGACCGGCCACGTTGAACAGCATCAGGACCCTTTGAAGAGACCTGCCCCTCAGGCACAAGAGCACGCCTTCGGTCCGGCCCCTGCACGAGCTGGCGGCCGCCCCATGACACCTCGCATTCACAGATCGGACGATGTCGGCTCCGCTTGGCAAGGTGCCCTCATGAACGACACTCCTCTCCTCGCCGCCCTTGTCGACCAGGCTGAGTACGCCGAAGCCGTGTAGATGGTCGTCGACGTTGCGGGGGCTTGCTGCTACGACGGCACCTCTCCTTTTGTTCTGAAAAACAGGTCACCATCTTTACATTGTAGATTCATTCTAGAGAGGCATTCACTAGGTCTGGATCGCAGCCGACCGCGTTGAGTGCAGGGTTTGAGCACCGCTTCAGCTAGAGCAGATCCACTGAGACACGATGATCAGACTGTATGCAGCCCGGAGGACAGCCTGGCGCCGCACGATGTGCTCAGCGTCGGCGCGGTGAAGGACATCGTCTCCCGCCGCGAGGTGAGAGGCGAATGCGATATTGCCCGCAGAAGCCTGAGCGTGCATATGGTCGATCAGGTACTCCAGTCTGGCCCGTGCGGTGTTCGGCAGCGCCTCCCGGCCGGCCTCGCCAAGACCGTAGGCGTCAGCGAGGCTGCTCCTGGATGGGGTCGAGGATCTTCCGGTCTTCACCGTCGAGTCCGTGGCCACGTGTAAGCGGTCATCTAAAACTCCAGGTCGGCGGACAGGTCATTCCAGGTGGACGG
>NZ_JBEZNH010000083.1:0-27358 GCF_040653115.1 Streptosporangium sp. NPDC048047
GGTCTGCGCCACGCGGCGAGTCGCGGGCCGCCGCGCGCCCGGGGGCCGGCCCGCCGGGGGGGGGGGGGCGGCGGGGCGCCCCCCCCGCCCCCCCCGGCGCCTCCGGGCCCGCACCGCCCGTCCTCAGCCGGGTACGGCCGCGTCCCCGGGCCCGCACCGCCCGTCCTCAACCCGGTACGGCCGCGTCCCCGGGCCCGCCGCCGCCGTACAGGGCGTTCATCCGCGCGGCGGCCCCGGCCAGGAGCGCGCGCAGCTCCGGCGGGTCGAGGACCTCGGCCTCGGGCCCGAACCGCAGGAGCTGGCCGTAGGCGACCTCCACCGACTCGACGGGCAGCGACACCGTGACCCGGCCCTGCCCGTCGGGTCCGGTGGCCGACGCCAGCGCCTCGTCCAGGGCCGCCGGGTCGGCGAAGACCCACAACCGCCGGTGACCGAGGGCGCTGAGCCGTACGGTGACCCGCGTCCGCAGCAGCGAGCGGGCGAACTCCGCGGCGCGCTCCTCCCAGAACGCCGCCAGGTCGAAGCCGCGGTCGCGCTCGAAACGCCGGTCGATGTGCGCCTCGACCCCCGAGAAGCGGTCCACCCGGTAGATCACCGACCGCGTCGCCAGGTACCAGACCCCGGCCTTGAGCACCAGCCCGTACGGATCCAGCGTCCGGGACTCGCCCCGGTAGAGGCCGGTGACGGGGTGATCGCCCCACACCGCCCTGGCCAGCGGGGCCAGCGCCTCCGGCGGCGGGCTGTTCCCGGCGAACCAGCCGGGGGCGTCCAGGTGGAAGCGCTGCGAGGCGCTCGCGGGGGCGTCGCGCGCGCCGGGCGACAGCGCGGCCGCCGCCTTCAGCCGCGCCGAGGCCGCCACCTCTCCGAGCCCCATGTCCCGCAGCGCCTGCGGCACCCCGGACAGGAACAGGGCCTCCGCCTCGGCCCGGTCCAGACCCGTCAGGCGGGTGCGGTAGCCCTCCAGCAGGCGGTAGCCGCCGCCCCGGCCGCGGTCGGCGTAGACCGGCACCCCGGCCTCGGCCAGGGCGAGCACGTCACGGTGGACGGTCCGCTCGGAGACCTCCAGCTCGCGGGCGAGCTCCGCGGCGGTCATCCCGCCGCGCGCCTGGAGCAGCAACAGCAATGACATCAGCCTGGCCGCACGCACCCGCCGACCCTAACCCGCCCGCCGTACGGCCTCACCGTCCGGCCCGGCCCCGCCGCACCCCGCGCGCCGCACCCCGTACGGCCCGCCCGTCGCGCGGACCGGGCCCGGCCCGCGGCACGTTGCATGATCACGGTTCCCGCCGGTATTCTTTCGGCATGCGAGACCTCGACACCCTCCAGTGGTGGCGCCGCTGCTAGGCGGCGCGTGTTTCGCATTCGCGAAGTGGACAGACGGCCGCCCGGGAAGGCGGCCTTTTCTGTTTCCGCCTCCTTCCGGGCATCGAGCGACCAAAAGGGACGAGGCTGCAAGTGGAGACCAGCGGATATACCACTGCCGGTGGCATCGGCGTCGAGGTCACGACGTCCGACGTGCCGGAGACCATGCTGGAGGACGTCGTCACCGCCCTCGGCGAGCGCCGCGGCGGCGTGCTCTCCTCGGGCATGGAGTATCCCGGCCGCTACAGCCGGTGGCACCTGGCCTACGCGGACCCCTGCCTGGAGATCGTCGCCCGCGGGCGCAGGATCTCCGCCCGCGCCCTGAACAGCCGCGGCCGGGTCGTGCTCCCCGCGGTCGCCTCGTGCATGCTCGCCGCCGGCAAGCCTACCGGTGAGCCGACCGCCGACCACGTCGAGGTCCACGTCGCCGAGTCCGAGGACATCCTCCCCGAGGAGATGCGCAGCCGCCGCCCCACCGTCTTCACCGCGATCCGCGAGATCATCGCCGCCTTCCAGGGCGACGACGAGCACCTGGGCCTGTACGGCTCCTTCGGCTACGACCTGGCCTTCCAGTTCGAGCCGATCCGGCAGGTCCTCACCCGGGCCGACGACCAGCGCGACCTCGTGCTGCACCTGCCCGACCGGATCATGGTGGTCGACCGCAAGCGGGAGACCAGCAGGGAGTACCTCTACGAGTTCACCGTGGACGGCGTCTCCACCCGCGGCCTGCCCCGCGAGGGGGAGAGCGTCCCGCTGCCCCCCGCCCCCTCCGAGGTCCCCGCCGCCCCCGTCAGGGGCACCTACGCCGAGGTCGTCGCCGCCGCCAAGGAGAAGTTCGTCCGCGGCGACCTGTTCGAGGTCGTCCCCGGCCAGGTCTTCCACGGCGTGTGCACCGACCCGGCCGGCTTCTACCGCACCCTGCGCAGGCGCAACCCGGCGCCGTACGAGTTCCTGTTCAACCTCGGCGACGGCGAGCACCTGGTCGGCGCCTCCCCGGAGATGTACGTCCGCGTCAGCGGCGACCGCGTCGAGACGTGCCCCATCTCCGGCACCATCGCCCGCGGCGGCGACCCCATCGAGGACGCCGAGGCCATCCGCACCCTCCTGAGCAGCGTCAAGGAGGAGTCGGAGCTGACCATGTGCACCGACGTCGACCGCAACGACAAGTCCCGCGTCTGCGTGCCGGGCAGCGTCCAGGTCATCGGCCGGCGCCAGATCGAGATGTACTCCCGCGTGATCCACACCGTCGACCACATCGAGGGCCGCCTGCGCCCGGGGTTCGACGCCCTGGACGCCTTCCTCACCCACATGTGGGCCGTCACCGTCACCGGCGCCCCCAAGACCTGGGCGATGCAGTTCATCGAGGACCACGAGGCGACCACCCGGCGCTGGTACGGCGGAGCCGTCGGCTACATCGGCTTCGACGGCTCGATGAACACCGGCCTGACCCTGCGCACCGCGCAGATCCGCGGCGGCGTCGCCACCGTCCGGGCGGGCGCCACCCTGCTGTTCGACTCCGACCCCGAGGCCGAGGAGCGCGAGACCGAGCTCAAGGCCAGCGCGCTGCTCGAAGCCCTGACCGCGGTCGGCGAGGAGCACGAGCAGGCGCCGGCCCCGCGGGCCCCCAGGACGGGAGAGGGCATGAAGGTGCTGCTCGTGGACCACGAGGACTCCTTCGTCAACACCCTCGCCGACTACTTCCGGCAGCAGGGCGCCGAGGTCGTCACGCTGCGCCACGGTTTCCCCGTCGCCATGATCGACGAGATCGACCCGTCCCTTGTGGTGCTCTCGCCCGGCCCCGGCTGGCCCGTCGACTTCGGCCTGTCGTCGCTCATCGGCGCCCTCTACGAGCGCGACCTGCCGGTGTTCGGCGTCTGCCTCGGGCTGCAGGGCATGGTCGAGCAGGCCGGCGGCACGCTGGAACTGCTGGCCAACCCCGAGCACGGCAAGCGCGGCCAGGTCAGCAGGACCGGCGAGAGCGCCCTCCTCGACGGCCTGCCCGAGGAGTTCGTCGCCGCCCGCTACCATTCGCTGCACGCCAAGCGGCCCGGCCTGGTGGGCTTCACCGCCACCGCCTTCACCCCCGACGGCGCGGTGATGGCGATCGAGGACCCCGAGCGGCGGCGCTTCGCCGTGCAGTTCCACCCCGAGTCGATCCTCACCGCCGAGGGCGGCGCCGGAGCGAAGATCATCGCCAATGTTCTCCGGCTCTGCCGCACCTCCGCGTAGTTCACGCTGAAGGACTCTGTCGCCCGGTCGCCTGGATCATGCGGTGAGCTCCAGGTCGAGCCGGGTGAACCGGCCGTTCCCCGGAGGTCACGCCGAATCGGGCGACGGAGTCGTGAAGGCCGGGGATCCGGCTCGTGCCGCGTGACGGCGCCTCACCCGCGTCGGCCCGGGTCCGTGCCGGGTTCCCCCGCCGACGCGGGCCCGGTCGGGTATGTCTAGGGTGTTCTCGTGGCCGCCCCGCTGAACGCCGAGAAGACCCGCACCGCGCTGCGCACGTCGGCACGCATCTCCCTGGAGACGCTGCTCGTCGTGCTGATGACCGCGGTGGCCCTGTGGATCCTGGGCCAGATGTGGTCCATCGTCTGGCCGCTCGTCATCGCGCTGCTCCTGACCACCCTGACCTGGCCCGTGACCCGCTTCCTGCGCCGGCGCGGCTGGCATCCCACCCTGGCCGCCTCGGTCGTGACCCTGCTCTTCCTCCTGGTCGCCGCAGGCACCGTGGTGCTCATCGTCGTCCCGGTGGCCTCCCAGTCCGGCGAACTGGTCACCGGCGTGGGCGACGGCATCCAGCGCCTGCGCGACTGGGCCTCCGGGCCACCGCTGAACTTCGGCGACAGCCAGGTCAGCGACGTGTTCAACACCGCGGTCACCCGCGTCCAGTCCAGCGTCGGCAGCATCGTCACCGCCACCCTCAGCGGAGTGGGCACCGTGCTGAACGGCCTGGTCACCACCGTTCTTGCGCTCTTCCTGATGTTCTTCTTCCTCAAGGACGGCCCGCGCTTCCTGCCGTGGCTGACCCGCCAGCTCCCCGGCCGTCTCGCCACGGACGTGCCGGCCGTGGCGACGCGCGGCTGGGACACCCTCGGCTCGTTCGTCCTCTCCCAGGCGTTCGTCGGCCTGCTCGACGCCGTCTTCATCGGTATCGGCCTGTGGATCGTGGGCGTGCCGCTGGTCCTTCCCCTGGCCGTCCTGACCTTCGTCGCGGCTTTCGTCCCCATCATCGGAGCCCTGTTCGCCGGTTTCGTCGCGGTCCTCATCGCGCTGGTGTCCAACGGCCTGACGGACGCGCTGATCGTGCTCGCCATCATCGTCGCCGTGCAGCAGCTCGAGGGGAACGTCTTCCAGCCCATGGTGCAGAGCCGTGGCCTGGGCCTGCACGCGGCGGTGATCCTGCTGGCGGTGACGCTGGGCGGCAGCCTGGCGGGCATCGTGGGCAGCCTGCTGGCCGTACCGGTCACCGCCCTGATCGCCGTGGTGTGGAACTACCTGCGCGAGCAGCTCAGCGATCCGCTCCCCGCGCCCCCCGGACCGGACACCCCCGAGCCGAAGACCCCCGGACCGGACACCCCCGGACCGGACACCCCCGAGCCGGAGACCCCCGAGCCGGAGACCCCCGGACCGGACACCGGGGGCGCCCAGCGCGGGCGCCGGGGGCTCCTGGGGAGGCGGCGCTAGGCTTGCCTCTGCCCGCCAACCGCCACCGGAAGGTCTACCGCCCATGGACGACAGTCAGCCGCGTTTCCTCGACGACGTCACCGTCGAGCTGGTCAAGCACAGCGCCTCGGACACCGACGTGCTCTGGGCCGCGCGGGTGTCGACCGCGGGAGAGCAGTCCCTGGAGGAGATCAGCAAGGACCCGGAGCGGTCCAGGGGGCTGATCAACTACCTCATGCGCGACCGGCACGGGAGCCCGTTCGAGCACAACTCCATGACCTTCTTCGTCCGGGCGCCCATCTTCGTCTTCCGCGAGTTCCACCGCCACAGGGTCGGATGGTCGTACAACGAGGAAAGTGGGAGATATCGGGAGCTTTTGCCCGATTTCTACGTTCCGGGCAGGGAACGCAGGCTCGTCCAGGAGGGCCGGCCGGGCAAGTACGTGTTCGTCGAGGGGACCGACGAGCAGCACAAGCTGGTGACCGAGGCGATGGAGGCCTCCTATCGGCGGTCCTACGCCGCCTATCAGGAGATGCTGGAGGCCGGCGTCGCCCGCGAGGTGGCGCGGGCCGTGCTGCCGGTGGGGCTGTTCTCCTCGATGTACGCCACCTGCAACGCCCGGTCCCTGATGCACTTCCTGTCGCTGCGCACCAAGAGCGAGCATGCCAGGGTGCCCTCGTTCCCGCAGCGGGAGATCGAGATGGTGGCCGAGAAGATGGAGGCCGCCTGGGCGTCCCTGATGCCCCTCACGCACGCCGCGTTCGTGACCAACGGCCGCGTCGCCCCCTGACCGGCGTCCTCCCGGCACGGTGTGAGGGTCGAAGGCCGAACCCGGCCCCGAGGGGCCGGGAGCTCACTCCGGGCGGTCCGCCTCGCCGGCGTCCGGCTCGCTGACGCCGAAGGGGAAGGCGTCGAAGTTGACGGCGACATGGGCGGTGTCCGGGGTGTCGGCGGGGCGATCCCGGGCCCGCCTCCGGTAGGCGTCCAGGACGGCGGAGACCTCGCCGACGAGGTCGGCCAGCTCCTGCAGGGTGAGGCGCATCCTCCCGCTGGAGGCGACGGAGGCCTCGGTCCACGGCCGGGGGGTGGTCCGTGACTCCTCCAGCCAGCGGGTGAGATCGGCCTCGCGCTGGCGGACCACCTGGGCGAGCACCATCTCGGCGGCCTGGGCCGTGTCGGGGTCGCGCCGGAAGCGGTCGCCGTCCATGGAGAAGCTGCCCGCGCGCCACCAGCGTTCCTTGCCCCGGCCGCGTCCCGGGACGTCCTCGATGAAGCCGTACTTTTCGAGCTGCCGCAGGTGATAACTCGTCGCGCCGGTGTTCTCCCCGGTCAGGGCGGCGAGCTGGGTCGCGGTCGCCTCGCCGTGTTGCTCCAGCAGCTCCAGCAGGCGCAGCCGGGAGGGATGCGCCAGCCCCTTGAGCGCGGCGGCGTCGATGGAACGGGTCTTGTAATCCGTCATGTGCAGCCATATCTTTGCAAAGAATCGTTTGCAAACTTCTCTTTCCACGATACCGGGAGCGGGCATGACCGGACGACCCTTCCGCTGGCTGATGACCGCCTCCGGCCTGTCGAACGTCGCCGACGGGATCACCGTCGTCGGCGTCTCGCTGATCGCGGTGACGCTGACCCGCTCGCCGGTCCTCGTCTCCCTGGTCAGCGCGGCGGCCACGCTGCCGTGGCTGCTGCTCGCGCTGCACGCGGGCGCCCTGGCCGACCGGCACGACCGCCGCCGGATCATGGTCGCCGCCAACGCGCTGCGGGCCGCCGCGCTGGCCGGGGCGGCGCTGGCCGCCTGGCTGGGACTGCTGAGCCTGCCGGTGCTGCTGGCCGGGGCGCTGCTGGCCGGTGTCGCGGAGGTCCTCGCCGACACCTCCGCGCAGTCGGTGCTGCCGATGGCCGTGCCGCGCGAACGGCTGGGCGAGGCCAACGGCCGGCTCATCGCCGTGCAGACCGTCGGCAACAACTTCCTCGGCGCCCCGGTCGCCGGGGTCCTGGCCGGGATCGGCGCGGCGGTAACGCTCGGGACACCCGCGCTGCTGTACGCGGCGGCGGCCCTGACACTGCTCGGGATGCGCGGGCGGTTCCGCGTCGAGACCCCCTCCACCCGGCCGCTGCGCGCCGACATCGCCGAGGGCCTCCGCTACCTGTGGGGCCACCGGGTGCTGCGGAGCCTGGCCCTCTTCTCGGGCGTGCTCAACTTCGCCAACACCGCCTACTTCGCGGTGTTCGTGCTGTGGGTGGTCGGCGAGGAGTCCCGGGTGGGGCTGACCTCCGCCGGGTACGGCGTGCTCACCGCGGCGCTGGCGGCGGGCGCGGTGGCGGGCTCGCTGGTCGCCGACCGGCTGACGCGCCGGGCCGGTCAGGTCAGGACGCTGATCGCCGGCGACCTGGTCGGCGGGATCCTGCTGTTCATGCCGGTCCTGGTGCCCACCGTGCCCGGTATAGCCGTCACCGCGGTGCTGCTCGGCGTGACGAGCGCCGTCGTCAACGTCGTCATCGTCTCACTGCGGCAGCGGATCGTCCCCGAGGCGATGCTCGGCCGGGTCAACGCCACCGCCCGCCTGATCGGAATGGGGGCCACGCCGCTGGGCGCCGCGGCGGGCGGGTTCCTCGCCGACCGGGCGGGGCTGCCCGCGGTGTTCTGCGCCGCGGCGGCGCTGTGCGTCGTCTCCGTCGCCGTGGTCTCCCGCTCCGTCGCGACCGCCTCGGTCGCCGCGGCCGAGGCGGCCGCCCGTACGGAGGAGGAGGCGCGAACGGCGGAGGCTCGGACGGATGGGATCGGGGCGGACGAGGTCCGCGCGGGGAATACCCGGGCCGCGGGGGACCACGCCCGGACGGGAGAGACGGCCCGGCCGGCGGAGACGGCTCAGGCGGGGGAGACGGACTGAACGGGGGAGACGCCCCGGACGGGGGAGACGGCCTGGACGGGGGAGACGGCTTCGGACCGGACGACGTCCCAATGGATGTCGGTCAGGGGGACACCCCCGCGCCGCAGCCTGCGGACCGCGTCGCCGACCATGGCGGGTGGACCGCAGACGTAGACCTCGTGGCCGGCCCAGGAGGGGAAGCGGTCCAGCACCTCGGTCACGGTGCCCCGGACCCCGTCGTAGCCCGGCTCGCCGGAGACGGCCGGCAGCACCCGCAACCAGGGGAACTCCGACTCCATCCGCACCAGGTCGGGCAGGTCGTACAGCTCCGCCGAGTGGCGCGCGCCGTACAGGAGATGGATGCCGGGCCGCCGCCCGGAGGCGATGACGTGCTCGGCGATCGCCTTCAGCGGGGCGAGCCCGGTGCCTCCCGCGACGCACAGGATGTCGCGGCCGGAGTCCGGCGGGGCCATCGAACCGGACGTGGGGCCGAGCATGAGGGTGTCGCCGACACGGGTGTGCCGGACCAGCGCGCCGGAGACCCAGCCGCCCCGCACCGCGCGGACGTGCAGCCGGATGGCGCCGTCCGGCCGCGGGGCGTTGGCGATGGAGAACGGCCGCCACACGCGCGGCCAGCGGGGGGTCTGCACGCTGACGTGCTGCCCCGGCAGGTACGGCAGGGGCTGGGCGGGCCTCAGGGTGAGGACGGCGATGTCCGGGGTGCGCAGTTCGTGGTCGGTGACCTCGGCCAGCCACCAGGCGGGGGAGACGCCCGCGTCTGCCTCGGCGGCCCCGGTCATGACGCTCGCGGCGAGGTCGTACGCGGCCTCCCACGCCCGCCCGACCTCGGGGGTCCAGACCTCGGCGGCGAAGTGCCGCACGGTGGCCAGCAGCGCGTCGCGGACCGCGGCGTAGTGCTCGGTGAGCACGCCGTACTTGCGGTGGTCGCGGCCCAGGCGGGCGAGGAACGGCGCCATGCCGTCAGGGCTGTCGACGCTCCAGGCGATGCGGGTCAGCGCGCCGAACAGGCGGTCGCGCTGGACGTCCATCGCCGGGGGGAACATTCCCCGCAGATGCGGATTGACGGCGAACAGCCGCCCGTAGAAGTATGCCGCCGCCCGGTCCGCGACGGGCTCGATGACGGCGAAGCTTTCCTTGACGAGACGTGGATTCAACGACATGTGATCGACCCTCACCCCACCGACCGGATCAAAGTCCGATCACGCAGACCACCTCCATGACGGCTCCGGGTGACGAGCGCCCGGTGGCCCCGGCCCGCCGGCTCGCTCAAATTGAAGTCTTGCAGTTTCCGATAGGCGTCACAACCGTTTCTCCGGAATATGGTGTGAAATCTGGTCTTCCGTAATTGAGAGGTCGTCGTGGGTCACAACCTCTCTGCAATCGGACGCACTTAAAATGAGGGATATTCGTGATATTTCGTATTTGATAGTGCGTCCGCTCGCCCGGCCGGTTCGTGAGTCGGTTTCGGGGAATCTCCAGGAGATGGATCGTTCCATCGTCCCCGGACGCGGTCGGCGGGTGGAGCGCTCCATTCCCCCCGGGGGCGCTCCACCGGGTGCGGGGTTTCCCGTGCGGCCCCGTTGAGATCTGATATGTGTGACATAACCGAAATGGCGCGCAGCATGATAGGGATGTTGCCGAAAGACGGGACAGGCGCCGTCCGGGAACAGGGCGCCGCCTCCCGCACGGCCACTGGAGAGCCCATGCCCCGACCTCTGATCGGCATCACCTCCTACCTCGAGGCCGCCCGCTGGGGCGACTGGGTCCGCGAGGCCGTCCTGTCCCCGGCCGCCTACACCCGGGCTGTGGAGCGGGCGGGCGGCGTCCCGGTGCTGCTCCCGCCGCTCACCCCGGCCGTGGCCGCCGAGCACGCGCGCCACCTCTCCGGGGTGCTCCTCACCGGCGGCGGCGAGATCGACCCCACCCTGTACGGCGCGGCCCGCGACAAGCGGCTCGGCGAGCCCCAGCACCGCCGAGACCGCTTCGAGCTGGCCCTGGCCCGCGCCGCCGTCCAGGCCGGCCTGCCGCTGCTGGGCGTCGCCCGGGGCATGCACGTGCTGAACGTCGCCCAGGGCGGCAGCCTGATCCCGTGGCTCCCCGACGCGGTCGACAACCACGAGCTCCACACCGGGGGCGGGCACGTCGTCCAGGTCAGCGCGTCGAGCAGGCTGGGCGAGGCGGTGGGCGACCGCGTCGAGACGACCGCGCCGCACCGGCAGGCGATCCGGCGGATCGGCGCCGGCCTGACCCCCGTGGCCTGGGCCGACGACCAGATCGTCGAGGGTGTCGAGCTGCGGGACCACCCCTTCGGCGTCGGGGTCCAGTGGCACCCCGAGCGCGACGACGGCGACCGGCTCGTCGCGGCGCTGGTCGAGGCCGCCACGCGGTTCGGGACCGGAACCCGGCCCGGGGCCGGAACCGGAGGCGGAGCCGAGACCGGAACCGGAGCCCGTCCCGGGGCGCGGGACCTGCCGGACGCCGCCGCCACACGGCCCGAGGAGGCCCGGCGATGAAGGGGTACGAGGGCTACGAGAAGCTGAAGATCGACTGGGCCGCCGACGGGGTGCTCCGGGTGACGATCAGCGAGCCGCGCAGGCTCAACGCCGTGGACACCGCCGGCCACCGCGAGCTGGCCGGCGTCTGGCTCGACGCCGACCGCGACGACGCCGTGCGCGCGGTGCTCGTCCGGGGCGAGGGCGAGGCGTTCTCGGCCGGCGGCGACCTGGCGATGATCGAGGAGATGACCCGCGACCACGCCACGCGCATGCGGGTCTTCACCGAGGCCCGCGACATCGTCTACAACGTGATCAACTGTTCCAAGCCGGTCGTCTCGGCCGTCCAGGGCCCGGCCGTGGGCGCGGGCCTGGCGGTCGCGCTGCTGGCCGACGTCTCCGTGGCGGGCCGTACGGCGCGCGTCATCGACGGCCACACCCGCCTCGGCGTGGCCGCCGGCGACCACGCCGCCATCGTCTGGCCGCTGCTGTGCGGGCTGGCCAAGGCCAAGTACCACCTGCTGCTGTGCGAGCCGGTCACCGGGGAGCAGGCCGAGGCGATGGGCCTGGTCAGCCTGTGCGTGGACGACGACCAGGTGCACGAGCGGGCACTGGAGGTCGCCGTACGGCTGGCCGCGGGCTCGGCCGAGGCGATCCGGCTGACCAAGTACGCGCTCAACAACTGGCTGCGCCTGGCCGGTCCCTCCTTCGACGCCTCCCTGGCCATGGAGTTCCTCGGCTTCACCGGCCCGGACGTGGCCGAGGGGGTGCGGGCCGTACGGGAGCGTCGCCCGCCGAGGTTCACCTGAGGGCCCGCACGGGCACCCCCGGGAAAGATCCCTCAAGGAGAGCCCGGCGGGCCCGGAGAGCCGTCCCTCGGGCCGCCGAGGGCCGCCCCGCCGGGATCAGCCGACCGGTTCGGCGTCCGCCGAGGGAAGACGCCCGGCGTGCCGCTCACCCAGGGCCGCCAGACCGGGCGCGAAGATGTGCCGGGCCACGGTCCGGGTCACCTTGGCCTCGTCCGCCCCGGCGTCCGTCTCGAAGACCGCCGACCACTCCACGAACGCCCGGCCGGTGTCGGTGACGGGGCTGACCCGGTAGACCGCCCGGTACTCCCGGACCGGCAGGGGACTCTCCAGGATCTCGTAGGCCGCCGAGCGGGAGTCGTCGTCGAGGGTGAGCAGCCGCTCCCGGAAGATCCCTCCCGCGCCCTCGATCCGGCGCACCGTGCCCGGACCGCCCTCGCCCTCCTCGAACACGCAGGAGGAGATCCCGGGCAGCCACTCGGCGAGGTTCCCGAAGTCCCTCAGGTAGGTCCACACCTCGTCCGCGGAGGCGTCGATCACGGTGCTGGCGTAGGCGGGCATCGGCTGCTTCCCCTCGTCGTCCGGTCCGGCGCTCTTCGCCGTCGTCGGGGCCCGGCGCCGGCCGCCGGGTCCGAGGGGAGTCTGCCCCCGGCGGCGGCCCCGCAACCGGGTCAGAAGCTCCTGGGCAGCCCCAGCACCCGGGTGGCCAGATGGTTGAGCAGCATCTCCTCGGCGACCGGGGCGACCTTGCCGACGCGGGCGTCGGCCAGCAGCCGCGCCACCGGGTACTCCAGCGAGTAGGCCATGCCGCCCAGCGTCTGGAACGCCCGATCGGCGGCATCCCACGCGGCCCGCGAGGCGGCCAGCTTGGCGATGCCGGCCTCGGTCCCGCAGGGCAGCCCGGCGTCGAACAGCCAGGCGGCCTTGTGGACCATCAGCCTGGCCAGCTCGATCTCCGCCCTGACCTCGGCGAGGGGGAAGGCGACGGCCTGGTTGGCGCCGATCGGCCGGCCGAAGACCTCCCGCTCCCCGGCGTAGCGCACGGCCACCGACAGGGCGACCTCGGCGGCGCCCAGCCCGCCGGCGGCGAGCAGGATCCGCTCGGGGTTGAGGACGTCCCACAGCACCCGCGACCCCTGGTCCACCTCGCCCACCACATTCGCCGCCGGCACCCGCAGGCCGTCGAGGAAGACCGTGTTGGAGGGGGTGGTGTTGGCGCCCATCTTCGGGATCGGCTGGTAGGACAGCGATCCGGCGGCGACCGCCTCGGGCACGTTCACCAGCAGGACCGTCAGACCGTGGCTGCGCGGCTCCGCCTCGGCGGCCGGGACGGTCCGGGTGACCAGCAGCATCCAGGTCGCACGCTGCACGCCGGTGATCCAGACCTTCCGGCCGTCGACCACGAACTCGTCGCCGTCGCGCCGGGCGGAGGTGGAGATGCCCAGGGAGTCGGATCCGGCGTCGGGCTCGGTGAGGGCGAAGCAGGTCTCCACCTCGCCGGTGGCCAGTTTCGGCAGCAGCTCCTCGCGCTGCCGGGGGCTGCCGTGCCGGGCCAGGGTGAGGGCGCCGAACCCCGGGGTGAGGACGTAGGTGAACGCCGAGCCGCCGGCCGCGCCGGACGCCGACAGGGCCTCGGTGGCCACGGCCAGCTCCAGCAGGCCCTGGCCGCCCCCGCCGTACTCCTCCGGTACGGCCAGGCCGAGCCAGCCGCCCCGGGCCAGGTCGTCCCAGACCTCCTGCGGCCAGCGTTTCTCGGCCTCGCAGCGCTGCCAGTAATCGAGGTCGTAGCGGGCGCAGACGTCTGAGACGCCGCGCCGGACGGCGAGCGCGCTCTCGGGAAGGGTGAAGTCCACGGGCGATCAACTCCATTCCGGTCGCGCGATCTTAGAACGAGGTTCTGTTCCCGATCCAGTGCCACGCGCCCGACGCCCGCGCCCCGCCCGTCTCCCCGGAGCCCGCGCCCGCCGTCCGTCCCCGTCCGGGCCTCCCAGGCTCCGGGTCCGCCTCCGGCGTGCCGCTCCGCCCCTTTCCGGGCCTCCGCCCCTTTCCGGGCCTCCGCCCCGCCGTACGGGCTCAGCCGGGACGGCCCGCCCCGTCGGCGGGGCGCGGCCGGCGCGCGTGGTAGACGAAGGCCGGCGGCAGGTTGCCCCACACGGTCCGGCCCGCCACGAGCTCCTCGAAGGAGGCCGTCAGGAGCCGCCGGAAGCGCCGGGCGGGCGGCAGGTGACGGACGAAGCCGTAGGCGAAGGTGGTGAAGGCCGCGTCAGGCCCCATGGCCGAGCGGACCGCCTCCAGCAGCCGCACCTGGAGGCCGTCGGGGAACGACGCCCACGGCAGGCCGCTCACCACCACGTCGGCGCCGGCCAGCCCGCGCTCTCTCAGCAGGAAGGGCAACTGCGCCGCGTCGGCGGCGACGACGTCGACCTCGGGGTGCCGGTCGGCGAGGAGCCCGGCCATCCGGGGGTTGATCTCCACGGCCAGGTGGTGCCCCCGGCCGCCCAGCCGCCGCTGGATCTCCGCGGTGAACACGCCCGTGCCCGCACCGAGCTCCACCACCACCGGGTCGCCCCGGCGGGGGATCGGCGCGGTCACCGCCTCGGCGAGCCGGCGGGAGCTGGGGGCCACCGCCCCGACGGTCGCCGGGGAGCGCATCCACTGCCTGAGAAAGAGTGCGGCGTCACTGCTCATGCTGTGCACCATAGGCGGTGTGAGGTCCGAAACCGCCCCAACGGCTGGCCGGATCCCGCGGCCACTTGGAGGAGGCGACCGCCCTTCCGGAGGAGGACTTCTCCCTCGTCAAAGCCTATACCGTGCATGTATGCGACTCCGTGACATGCCGTATGAGATCCCGTGACCCGTCTGCGGCCCCGAAGCCCGGCGGCACGGTGACCGGCACGGGACGGCGCGGCTGGGCCGTGGACGTCTGCCTGGCCGTCGCCGCGGTCGCCCTGGACCGGCTCGTCTCCGGCGGCGCCTACCTCGGCGGCACCGTCCCGGCGCTGATCACCTGGGGGTTCGCCCTGCTGGCCGGGGCGCCCATGGGGTTCGTCCGGCGGTTCCCCCTGACGGTCTGCGCCTTCCTGGCGGTCTTCCTCGTCGTGTGCGACCAGCTCGGCGCCTACACCGCCAACACCACGCAGATCCTGCTGACCGTCGCGGCGGGCGTGGCCGCCCACCGCGGCGGCCGGCGCCGCGCCATGGCCGCCGGGATCCTGACGGGGGCCGCCACCGCGGTCAACGTGGCCGACCCCGGGATCGCCCTCACCGCCGCCTCCTGGTACGTCCCGGTGATGGCGGGGGTCGTCCCCGTGGCGGTCGGCCGCTACCTGCGCCACCCCATCGAACCGATGACCGGGGTGGAGCACCGTCCCGGCCTCGACCTGCTGCTCGCGGGCGGCGGGGTGGCCTTCATGGTGCTCGGCACCTGGACCAGGTGGCACGACGGGCCGCTGCCGGTCTGGGGGGCGGGCTGGTTCGTCATCTGCTACGGCCTCACCGCCGGGATGACGCGCAACCTGCCCGGAACGGCCTTCGCCGTACAGGCGTTGCTGGTGCTGGTGGCCGACCGCGTCGCAGGCTTCGCCGCCGGCCCCGCTCAGAGCCTGTTCCTCGTCACACTGGGCGTGTTCGCGATGCGGGCCTCCTGGTCGTGGGCCGGCGTCGCCTACGTGACCGCCTCCGCCGTCATAGCGCTGAACCTCGTGGGGGACGAGTTCTCCCCGGTCACCCCGACCGGAGTGGTCGCGCTGCTGGCGATGGTCGCCGCACCGGTCGTCATCGGCCGCTACGTCGGCATCCGGCGGGCCACGACCGAGCTGCGGCTGGCGATGGCCGAGGAGGCCAGGCTGCTCACCGCCGAACGGGCCCGGGCCGACCTGCTGGCCGAGCGTGAGCGCATCGCCCGCGACGTCCACGACATCGTCGCCCACCACGTCGGGGCCATGGTGCTGCGGGCCGGAGCCGCCG
The DNA here is from genome assembly GCF_040653115.1 of Streptosporangium sp. NPDC048047. Taxonomy (NCBI): domain Bacteria; kingdom Bacillati; phylum Actinomycetota; class Actinomycetes; order Streptosporangiales; family Streptosporangiaceae; genus Streptosporangium; species Streptosporangium sp. NPDC048047. The sequence goes on from NZ_JBEZNH010000083.1 coordinate 15,178, forward strand.
GGTACGCCGCCCCGACGGGCCCGGTGGCCGAGGCGCTGGCCGACATCCGCGCCACCGGCCACCAGGTGCTGGAGGACCTGCGCGGCCTGCTCAACGTGGTGCGCGACCCGGACCTCGTCCACCCGCCTCTGCTCGACCCCGAGGACGTCGTGCGCGAGGCCGTGGAGCGGATGAACGCGGCCGGGCTGCGGGCCGAGCTGCGCCTTGACCCCGAGGTGACGCGGCTGCCCCTGGTGAGCCGGGCCTCGGCGGCCCGGATCGTCCAGGAGGGGCTGACCAACGTCCTCAAGCACGCCGGCCCCGGCACCGCCGTCGCCGTCGAGCTCGCCGTGACCGGCGAGGGGCTCGCGGTGAACGTGGCCAACGACACACCCCCGCGCTCCTCCGCGCGTCCGGGAGCACCGCGGGCCCAGGAGAGCCCGGAGGCCGGGACGCGGGGGCTCCGTGAGGACCTGCCCGGGGCGGGACAGGGCGTCGCGGGGATGCGCGAGCGGGCCAGGGCGCTGGGCGGCCGGCTGTCCGCCGGTCCCGACGACGCGGGAGGATGGCGCCTGGCGGTGACGCTCCCCGCCGACCCCGCCGACCCGGCCGGCGGGACGGGACGGAACGGATGGACGGGCCGGGCGGGCTGGAACAGGGTGTGCCACGAGGACCGGGCGGTCCCGGAGGAGGCAACGTGATCAGGGTGGTCGTCGCCGACGACCAGGCGCTCGTGCGCGCCGGCGTGCGGATGCTGCTGGAGGCGGCCGGTGACATGGAGGTCTGCGGGGAGGCGGTGGACGGCGCGCAGGCCGTACGGCTGGCCGAGGGGCTGCGCCCCGACGTGACGCTGATGGACCTGCGCATGCCCCGGATGGACGGCCTGGAGGCCACCCGGCGCGTCCTCGCGGCCTGGCCCGCGGCCCGGATCGTGATCCTCACCACGTTCGCCGAGGACGAGAACGTCTACGCCGCGCTGCGCGCCGGGGCGATCGGTTTCCTGGTCAAGGACGACGAGCCCGGCCGGATGGTCGACGCGGTGCGCCGGGCGGCCACCGGCGAGCCGCTGCTCGCCCCCTCGGTGCTGCGCCGCGTCGTGGAGCGGGCGCTGGCCGCCGAGGAGCAGGCCGCCGCGCACGTCCCGGCCGGTCTGACCGACCGGGAACTGGAGGTGCTGGCGCTGGTCGGGACGGGCCTGTCCAACGCCGAGATCGCCGACGCGCTGCACGTGGGCGTCACCACGGTCAAGAGCCACGTCTCCACCGCCATGGACAAGCTGGGCGTGCGCAACCGCACCCAGGCCGCGGTGGTCGCGCACCGGATGGGGCTGGTCGACGCCGGTTTCCGGCCGGTCGGGCATCCGCCCCGGGGCGGAGCCGCGCATCCTCCCCGGGGGTGACGACGCCGCGGCCCCCCGCCGCCACGATGTGTCCTGAATCGTTCACCCGAGGAAGGACACTCCCCATGCAGGAGGTCATCACCCGGCCGGCCACGGCGGACGGCCGTCCCGTCCCCGCCGGCCTGCTGTACGGCCTGCGCGTCCTGGTCACCGCCCAGGCGGCCGGCCTGATCGTCGCGGCCTCGTTCGCCGGCCAGGCCGTACGCGGCGGGGAGGAACTGGCCGAGACGCACGTCATGGCCGGGATGGTGGTGCACCTGATCGCGCTGCTGCAGGTCGTCGCCGCCGTGCTGGTCTGGCGGCCCGGCCGGGGCGCCGGCTGGCCCGCCCTCGCCAGCCTGGCCCTGCTGTTGATCGGCCTGGGCCAGCACTTCAGCTGGGAGATGCTCGGCACGCACGTGCCCAGCGGGCTGGCGCTGTTCGGCCTGACCGTGGCCGTGCTGATCTGGGCCTGGTCGTCCCGCGCGGCGGTGCGCCGCTCCTGACCCGCCCCCTGCCGGGGGGCAGGCCGCGAACCGTATCCCCAACGGGGATACGGTTCGCGCATGCCCCGCACAGGTAGGGTCGGCATCAAGTACGGGAGGGGAGACATACCGGTGAATCCGGAAGCATCGGATACCGAGGACCGCGTCTGGACGGTCCCCAACGCGCTCAGTCTGGCCAGGCTCCTGGGGGTGCCGGTCTTTCTGTGGCTGGTGCTGGGGCCCAAGGCCGACGGCTGGGCCGTCGGACTGCTGATGCTGGCCGGCTTCTCCGACTGGCTGGACGGCAAGATCGCCCGGGCGTGGAACCAGACCAGCAGGCTCGGCCGCCTGCTGGACCCGCTGGCCGACCGCCTCTACATCCTGGCGACCCTGCTCGGCCTGGCCATGCGCGGCATCATCCCCTGGTGGCTGGCGCTGGCGATCCCGCTGCGCGACGTCATGATGCTGGGCATCCCGCCCATCCTGCGCCGCCTCGGGTACGGCCCGGCGCTGCCGGTGCACTTCCTCGGCAAGGCCGCCACCGCCAACCTGCTCTACGCCTTCCCCCTGCTGTTCCTGGCCCACCACGACACCTGGTACGCCGATCCGGCCCGGATCGTCGGCTGGTCGCTGGCCATCTGGGGCACGGGCCTGTACTGGTGGTCCGGAGTGCTGTATTGGGTACAGGTGCGGCAGCTCGTCAAAGGAGCCAAACGCCTTAAGAGGTGATTCGTGAAGGCCGTCGTGATGGCGGGCGGGGAGGGGACACGGCTCCGGCCGATGACCGCCAACCAGCCCAAGCCCCTGCTCCCTGTGATCAACCGGCCGATCATGGAACACGTGCTGCGGCTGCTGCGGCGGCACGGGTTCACCGAGACCGTCGTCACCGTGCAGTTCCTGGCCGTCCTGGTGCGCAACTACTTCGGCGACGGCGACGAGCTCGGCATGAGCCTGCACTACGCCACCGAGGAGATGCCCCTCGGGACCGCCGGCAGCGTCAAGAACGCCGCCGACAAGCTCCGCGACGAGCCGTTCCTCGTGATCTCCGGCGACGCCCTCACCGACATCGACCTGACCGACATGGTGCGCTTCCACCGCGAGAACGGCGCGATGGTCACCATCGGCCTCAAACGGGTGCCCAACCCCCTGGAGTTCGGCATCGTCATCGTCGACGAGCACGGCCGGGTCGAGCGCTTCCTGGAGAAGCCCACCTGGGGCCAGGTCTTCTCCGACACCGTCAACACCGGCGTCTACGTGATGGAGCCGGAGATCCTCGACGAGATCGCCTCCGGCGTGCCGGTCGACTGGTCGGCGGACGTCTTCCCGCGGCTGCTGGCCCGCGGCGCCCCGCTGTACGGCTACGTCGCCGACGGCTACTGGGAGGACGTCGGCACCCACGAGAGCTACCTCAAGGCCCAGGCCGACGCCCTGTCGGGCCGGGTGAAGCTCGACATCGACGCCTTCGAGGTCTCGCCCGGCGTCTGGGTGGCCGAGGGGGCGTCCGTGGACCCCGACGCCGTGCTCAAGGGCCCCCTGTTCGTCGGCGACTACGCCAAGGTCGAGGCCGGGGCCGAGCTGCGCGAGTACACCGTGCTGGGCAGCAACGCGGTGGTCCGCGAGGGCGCCTTCCTGCACCGGGCGGTGGTCTGCGACAACGTCTACGTCGGGCCCGGCGTCCACATGCGCGGCTGCGTCGTCGGCAAGAACACCGACCTGATGACCGGCGTCCGGATCGAGGAGGGCGCCGTCGTCGGCGACGAGTGCATCATCGAGGCCGGCTCCTACGTCTCCTCCGGCGTCAAGGTCTACCCCTTCAAGACCATCGAGGCCGGCGCGGTGGTCAACACCAGCGTCATCTGGGAGCCGCGCGGCCAGCGCAACCTCTTCGGCCCGCGCGGGGTCTCCGGGCTGGTCAACGTCGAGATCACCCCCGAGCTGTGCGTACGGCTGGCCAGCGCCTACGCCACCACGCTCAGCAAGGGCGCCTCCGTCGTCACCTCCCGCGACTCCTCCCGCGCGGCGAGGGCGCTGAAGCGGGCGGTGATCAGCGCGCTGAACGCCAGCGCCATCAACGTGCTGGACCTGGAGGCCACCCCGCTGCCGGTGTCGCGCTTCCACACCGCCCGGGAGAACGCGGTCGGCGGCATCGCGCTGCGCACCACCCCCGGCGACCCGCAGAGCGTGGACATCGTCTTCATGGACGAGCACGGCGCCGACCTGTCGCAGGCGGCCCAGCGCAAGCTCGACCGGGTCTTCGCCCGCCAGGAGTTCCGGCGGGCCTTCCCCGGCGAGATCGCCGAGCTGCGCTTCCCGCCCCGGGCGGTCGAGGACTACACCCACGAGCTGCTGCGGCACGTGGACATGCGGGGGGTCCGCGACGCCGACATGAAGATCGTCGTGGACTGCGCGGGCGGCACCTCCGCCCTGGTGCTGCCGAGCCTCCTCGGCCGGGTCGGGGTGGAGGTGCTGACCGTCAACAACCGGCTGGACGAGGCCTCGCCCACCGAGACCCTCGCCGAGCGCCGCCGCGACCTGCAGCGGCTGTCGGAGCTCGTCAGCTCGTCCCGGGCGGCCTTCGGGGTGCGGTTCGACCCGGTGGGGGAGCGGATCGCCCTGGTGGACGAGCTGGGCCACCTGATCAGCGAGGAGCGCGCCCTGCTGGTGGTTCTGGACCTGGTGGCCGCCGAGAGGTGCGCCGGCCGGGTGGCGCTGCCGGTCACCACCACCCGGGTGGCCGAGCAGGTCTGCCGTTTCCACGGCGTGCAGGTCGAGTGGACCGCCACCGCGGTCGACGCGCTCACCGGCGCCGTCCGGAAGCAGGAGATGATCTTCGCGGCGGACGGGCGGGGCGGCTTCGTCGTGCCTGAGTTCGGGCCCACCGTGGACGGCCTGGCCGCGTTCCTGCGCCTGCTCGGACTGGTCGCCAGGACCCGCCTGTCGCTCAGCCAGATCGACGCCAGGATCCCGGAGGCCAAGCTGCTGCGCCGTACGGTGCCGACGCCGTGGGCCGCCAAGGGGGTGGTGATGCGCTCGGTCATCGAGGCCGCCCAGCACCACCGCATCGACACCACCGACGGGGTGCGGGTCGTCACCGACGACGGGGCCTGGGCACTGGTGCTGCCCGACCCAGCCGAGGCCGTGACCCACCTGTGGGCCGAGGGCCACGACGTCGACACGGCCCAGGGCCTGCTCGAACACTGGGCAAGAGTCGTAGAGGACGCCACCGGCCTCTGACCGCGAGGGCGCCGGTGGTCTGGACCCGCTCGGGGGCGCCGGTGTCTGGACCCGCGAGGGGGCGCCGGTGTCTGGACTGAGGAACGGAGGAGCGGAGCGACGGAGTGACGAGGGAAGACACCGGGTCAAGAGCCCCGAGCCGCGACGCGCAGCGTCGCCATAAGAACAGCGTCGCCATCAACACAGCCGCGACACGCAGTGTCGCCATATTATGGACCGGGAGTACCACCCGGCGGTAACTTTGTCCCGACCGAACCCGCGGTCGAGCGTCGGCCTTGATCTTTGCGTCTCATTGGTGTATGTTGCGGCATTCGCAGTCAGAGAAAATACTTGAGAAGCGAAGAAGCGAGGCGCGCATCCCTGAGCACCGTTGCCGCGTCTTCGCGGTAGGAGGCCGAGCCGATCGATGCCGAGCGTCTACTGCACGCAGTGCGGGCACCCCAACCCTGAGGACGCCCGTTTCTGCTCCCAATGCGGTTCGCCGCTGACCAAGTACGAGTCACCCGGAGACAGCACGTCCACCATCTCCCTCTCCGGGATCGAGGCGTATGAGGCGGAGACCGGAGAGACGCTTCTCGCCGAGCGGCAGGCCGTCGAGCAGTTGCCCCCGGGCACGGCTCTGCTGGTCGCCATGCGCGGTCCCAACGCCGGCAGCCGCTTCCTGCTGGACAGCGACCTGACCACCGTGGGGCGTCACCCCGAGAGCGACATCTTCCTGGACGACATCACCGTCTCGCGCCGTCACGTGGAGTTCTACCGGCGCGGCGGCGGCATGTTCACCGTCCGTGACGTCGGCAGCCTGAACGGCACCTACGTCAACCGTGAGCGGATCGAGGAGGTGCCGCTCTACGGCGGGGACGAGGTACAGATCGGCAAGTTCCGGCTGGTCTTCCTCACCCGCGGCGCCTCTGGAGGATGATGAGCTCGCAGGCCGCTCGTGCGCACATGAGCATCGGGGAGGTGCTCGCCCTGCTGCAGGGCGAGTTCCCCGACGTCAGCATCTCCAAGATTCGCTTCCTGGAGGGCGAGGGGCTGATCGAGCCGGAGCGCAGCCCCTCCGGCTACCGCAAGTTCACCTACGCCGACGTCGAGCGGCTCCGCTACATCCTCAGCGAGCAGCGTGACCGCTACCTCCCGCTGCGCGTGATCAAGGACCGGCTGGAGGCGGCCGACCGCGAGGAGCGGCCGGTCGCCCCGCCCCGGGCCCTGCCCGACGAGCCGGTCAGGGAGGTCCGCCTCACCCGCGCGGAGCTGCTGACCGCCGCCTCGCTCTCCGAGGAGGCCCTGACCGAGCTGGAGGACTTCGGCCTGGTGGAGGCCGTGGCCCGCCGCTACGACGCCGATGCCCTGGCGGTGGCCCGCAGCGTCGGCGCCCTGGCCGCCTTCGGCCTGCACGCCCGCCACCTGCGGGCGGTCAAGGCCGCCGCCGAGCGCGAGGCCGGCCTGGTGGAGCAGGCCATCGCCCCCCTGCTGCGCCGCCGCGGCCCCGGGGCGATCGCCGAGGCCGATGAGACGGCCCGGGAGATATCCGGGCTCCTGCTGGAATTACACGCCTCGTTGCTGCGTTCCGGCGTTCGAGGGGCCCTGGGCCGGTGAGCCCTGGCCGGACGGCCGAAGTCCCCCGGATGTTACGTTGAACGAACCGGTCGAAATCCAGCGAAGATGGAGCAGCCCGTGTTGCAGATGGAGGTCGTGGGCGTTCGGGTTGAGATGCCTTCCAACCAGCCCATTGTTCTGCTCAAGGAGGCACATGGGGAGCGCTATCTGCCGATCTGGATCGGCATGACCGAGGCCACGGCGATCGCCATGGCCCAGGCCGACGAGCCGCCACCGCGGCCGCTCACCCATGACCTCTTCCGCGACGTGCTCGACGCCTTGGACGTCCAGTTGACCACCGTCAACATCGTCGCCCTCCGGGACGGCATCTTCTTCGCCGATCTCGTGTTCTCCAACGGGACGGAGGTCAGCGCCCGCCCGTCGGACTCGATCGCCCTCGCGTTGCGCACCGGCGCCCGCATCTTCGCCAGCGAGGACGTGGTCGCCGAGGCCGGGGTGATCATCCCCGACGACCAGGAGGACGAGGTGGAGAAGTTCAGGGAGTTCCTTGACACAATCACGCCCGAGGACTTCGGCCGCGCGGGGTAGGTATTTCGGTGCATTTACGCTTCACGACGCGCCGGGTGGGGTCGTTGACTGGGCTTGGCCCCGAGCCTACGGTGCAAGTGAACCCCGGGGCCGCGCGTAAACCCCCAGATCAGGCCGCGGGATGAGAGAAAGCCGGAGGTCCGCGTGGCGGTCAGCAGCGGCGAGGGTAGAAACGCCGATCAGGATGACCCGAAACGGCGCGGGGAGGCCTGTCAGCGCGCGGGCGAAGAGGGTCTGCTGTTCGACGGGGCACCGGTGAGCCCGCCCGCCGACGTCGGTTACCGCGGCCCCACCGCCTGCGCCGCCGCCGACATCACCTACCGCCAGCTCGACTACTGGGCCCGCACCGGGCTCGTCGAGCCCACGGTCAGGGCCGCCCAGGGCTCAGGTTCCCAGCGACTGTACGGCTTCCGCGACATCCTCGTCCTCAAAGTCGTCAAACGCCTCCTCGACACCGGCGTCTCCCTCCAGCAGATCCGCATCGCCGTACAGCACCTCCGTGACCGCGGGGTCAGCGACCTCGCCCAGATCACCCTGATGAGCGACGGCGTGAGCGTCTACGAGTGCACCTCGCCCGACGAGGTCATCGACCTCCTCCAGGGCGGCCAGGGCGTCTTCGGCATCGCGCTGGGCCGCGTCTGGCAGGAGGTGGAGGGCTCCCTGGCCGATCTGCCCGGCGAGCGGGCGGAGGCGTCCCAGAGCCCTTTAGGAGATCATCAGGCGGATGAGCTGGCCCGCCGTCGCAGAGCCCGGCGAACCGGGTAAAGTTGGTCTGGCCGCAGACACCGTGCGGGAGAGACCCCGGCTCGACCGGGGCGCCGAAGGAGCAAACCTCCCCGGAATCTCTCAGGCACCCTGTACCGCACGGACGAGGCGACTCTGGAAAGCAGGTGCGCCCGCCAGGCGTGTCTCACCGACGGTGAAAGCCCTCCCCGGCGGGGAAGGTGAAGCTCTCAGGTGGAGATGACAGAGGGGGAGACCCGGCATACGCCCGCGCTCAGCGCCGGTCTCCACCAGCCTCGGGAGGCTTTCCATGACCGACCTGTCACCGCTCGGTGAGCTCAGCTCCCCGCCTTTCTCCACCCGTCACATCGGCCCGGCCGACGCAGACCAGGCCCGCATGCTGGAGACGGTCGGCTTCGCCTCCGCCGCCGACCTCCTCGCGGTGGCCGTGCCGGAGGCGATCCGTATCGCCGACCGGCTCGACCTCCCCCCGGCGGCGAGCGAGCCGGAGGCCATCGCCGAGCTGCGCTCCCTCGCCTCCCGCAACACCGTGCTCACCTCGATGATCGGCCTGGGTTACCACGACACGATCACCCCGGCCGTCATCCGCCGCAACCTCCTGGAGAACCCGGGCTGGTACACCGCCTACACGCCCTACCAGCCGGAGATCTCCCAGGGCCGCCTGGAGGCCCTGCTCAACTTCCAGACGGTCGTGGCCGACCTGACCGCCCTCGACGTCGCCGGGGCCTCCCTGCTCGACGAGGCCACCGCCGTCGCCGAGGCGATGACCCTGGCCCGCCGCGCCGGCAAGGCCGCCTCCAACGTGTTCGTCGTCGACGCCGACGCCCTGCCGCAGACCAAGGCCGTGCTCGCCACTCGCGCCGAGCCGCTCGGCATCGAGCTGGTCGAGAGCGACTTCACCGCCGAGCTGCCCGACTGCTTCGGCGTGCTCGTGCAGTACCCGGGCGCGAGCGGCCGGATCAGGGACTTCCGTTCCGTCGCCGACGCCGCCCACGCCCGCGGCGCCCAGGTCGTCGCCGCCGCCGACCTGCTGGCCCTCACCGTGCTGACCGCCCCCGGTGAGATGGGCGCCGACATCGCGGTCGGCTCCACCCAGCGGTTCGGCGTGCCGATGGGCTTCGGCGGCCCGCACGCCGCCTACATGGCGGTCCGCGACGGCCTGCAGCGGCAGATGCCCGGCCGCCTGGTGGGCGTCTCCCAGGACGCCGACGGCCGCCCCGCCTACCGCCTCGCGCTCCAGACCCGCGAGCAGCACATCCGCCGCGAGAAGGCCACCAGCAACATCTGCACCGCGCAGGTGCTGCTCGCGGTGATCGCCGGGATGTACGCCGTCTACCACGGCCCCGAGGGGCTGCGCAGGATCGGCCGCCGCGTCCACCGCCACGCCGTCGTCCTCGCCGAGGGCCTGCGCCAGGGCGGCGTCGAGGTCGTCCACGACGCCTTCTTCGACACCGTGCTGGCCCGCGTCCCGGGCCGGGCCGCCGAGGTCGTCGCCGCGGCCCGCGACAACGGCGTCAACCTGCGGCTCGCCGACGACGACCACGTCGGCGTCTCCTGTGACGAGAGGACCGAGCCGCCGCACATCGAGCGGGTGCTGGCCGCCTTCGGCGCCGGCGGCGCGGTCCTGGCCGACCTGGACGCCTCCGCCCACGACGCGCTGCCCGCCACCCTGACCCGGACGAGCGACTTCCTGACCCACCCGGTCTTCCACAGCCACCGCTCCGAGACCGCCATGCTCCGCTACCTGCGCAGGCTGCAGGACAGGGACATCGCGCTCGACCGGTCGATGATCCCGCTGGGCTCGTGCACCATGAAGCTCAACGCGACCACCGAGATGGAGCCGATCACCTGGCCCGAGTTCGCCGGCCTGCACCCCTACGCCCCCGCCGAGCAGGGCGCCGGCTACACCGAGCTGATCGGGGAGCTGGAGGGCTGGCTCGCCGAGGTCACCGGCTACGACGCCGTGTCGATCCAGCCCAACGCCGGTTCCCAGGGCGAGTTCGCCGGCCTGCTCGCCATCCGCGCCTACCACCGGGCGCGCGGCGAGTCCGGCCGCGACGTCTGCCTCATCCCCTCCTCCGCGCACGGGACCAACGCCGCCAGCGCCGTCATGGCCGGCATGCGGGTCGTCGTGGTGGCCTGCGACGACGACGGCAACGTCGACCTCGGCGACCTCGCCGCCAAGATCGAGAAGAATCGCGACCGGCTCGCCGCGATCATGGTGACCTACCCGTCCACGCACGGCGTCTACGAGGAGGGCATCACCCGGATCTGCGAGCTGGTGCACGAGGCCGGCGGCCAGGTCTACGTCGACGGCGCCAACCTCAACGCGCTGGTCGGCCTGGCCAAGCCGGGCGAGTTCGGGGCGGACGTCTCCCACCTGAACCTGCACAAGACCTTCTGCATCCCGCACGGCGGCGGCGGTCCCGGCGTCGGGCCCGTCGCGGTCCGCGCCCACCTCGCCGAGTACCTCCCCGGGCACCCGCTGCGCGACGGCTCGCCGGTCGGCCCGGTCTCGGCCGCGCCGTACGGCTCGGCGGGCATCCTGCCGATCTCCTGGGCCTACATCCGGATGATGGGCGCCGAGGGGCTCCGGGCGGCCACCGAGCAGGCCATCCTGTCGGCCAACTACCTCGCCCGCCGCCTGGCACCGCACTACCCGGTCCTCTACACCGGCCGCGAGGGTCTGGTCGCCCACGAGTGCATCGTGGACCTGCGCCAGATCACCAAGGAGACCGGTGTGACCGTGGACGACGTGGCCAAGCGCCTCATCGACTACGGCTTCCACGCGCCGACGATGTCCTTCCCGGTGGCCGGCACGCTGATGATCGAGCCCACCGAGAGCGAGGACCTGGCCGAGCTCGACCGGTTCTGCGACGCCATGATCGCGATCCGCGGCGAGATCGCCAAGGTCGCCTCCGGCGAGTACGACAAGAAGGACAACCCGCTGCGCAACGCCCCGCACACCGCCGACTGCCTGGTCACCGACGACTGGGACCACCCCTACGGCAGGGTTGAGGCGGCCTACCCGGTGTCGTCGCTGCGCGAGGACAAGTACTGGTCGCCGGTCCGCCGTGTCGACCAGGCCTACGGCGACCGCAACCTGGTGTGCTCCTGCCCGCCGCTGTCGGCCTACGAGGACTGACCTGCTCATTGCGACACTGCGTGTCGCGGCTCGGGGGCTCTTGAGCCGGTGTTTTCCCTCGTCGCTCCGCCGCTTCGCGGCTGCGTTCCTCAGTCCAGACACCGGCGCCCCCGAGCATGCTCATGGCGATGCGAAGCATCGCAATGAACACCGCGGGACGCCCCGAGTCGTTAGGCTCGGGGCGTTTCCTTCACCCGGAGAGGACCCCGCATGCCAGAGGTGGACACGCGTCCCTTGGAAACGGCGCGCAGACTGGCCGAGGACGGCGATCTGGACGCCGCTGCGGCGATCTTCGCGGATCTCGCCGCCGACCCCGCCGGGCCCGACCGCGCCCAGGCGGCGGTGGGACTCGCGGTGGTGCTGGAGGAACGCGGCGACGTGGCCGGTGCCCGATCGGCCGCGCGCACCGCGCTGGCGACCGGGCATCCGGAGTTCGCCGCCCAGGCCGCCTGCCTGCTCGCCCGCAGCTTCGAGCGCGAGGAGCTGCCGGACCAGGCACGGGCCGCCTGGCAGGCCGCCCTGGGCATCGGCAACCCGGCCTACGTGCCGTTGGCGCACATGGCCCTGGCCCGGCTGGCCACGGGGGAGGAGGAGGCCGAGGAGGCGCTGCGTGCCGCCCTGGCCACCGGGGACCCGGAGATCGCCTCCCGGGCGGCCCAGCGGCTGGCGGAGTTCTTCCTCCAGGAGGGTGAGGCGGGGCAGGCCGCCGACGCGGTCCTCACCGCGCTGGCCGTACCCGACGTCGCAGACGCCGCTCGGCTGCGGGTGCTGCTCGGCATGGCGCACCTCGACCTGGCGTGCGCGGAGTTCGCCGCCGCCGTCGAGGAGGAGGGCGACGTGGAGACCGGCGCACTGGCCATCGAGTTGCTGGCCCGCACGCTCCCGCTCCGCGGCCGCGACGAGGACGCCGAGCGGGTGTGGTGCTACGGCCTGGACGGCGACGCCGACCTCGCCGACGAGGTCCGCCTCCGTCACGACCGCGATATCTGAGCTGTTCTCATTGCGACACTGCGTGCCGCGGCTCGGGGGCTGGTGACCGGTGTCTTCCCTCGTCACTCCGTCGCTTCGCTC
>NZ_JBEZNH010000084.1:0-25887 GCF_040653115.1 Streptosporangium sp. NPDC048047
GCAGAAACAGGATCACGCGAAGGGCGGCTCATACACCACTTCGCTGGACGTGACCGGAAGCACACCCGTGTACCGCCGGGCCGGGCCTGACCCACCCCCGCCCGGCCGCGCGGATCGGCGGGGGTGCATGCTCGTCGGTATGCGGGTGAGTCGGCGCCCGGTCGGGCGATCGGGTGGACCGGCGCCTGGTCAGGAGGGGTCCGATGTCCCGCGAGCGCGCCGCCGTCATGGTCGAGCACCAGGCCCGGGCCTGCCGGAGCCTCGGCTCGCCGCTGTACGCGTTCCTGCTGGAGCGGGTGGCTGAGGACGTCCGCGAGGGAGGTCCCTGCGCCGCCGCGCTCGCCGGGTACGAGGACGCCCCCGGGCCTGACGCCGTCGCGTTGCGGCTGCTGGGCGGCGTGCACGCCCTGGCCCTCACCGGCCGGGCCCCGGACCTGGCGGCCTGTTACCCCAGCACGGGCGGCTCGTTCGACCTGGACGACCCGGAGCCCTGCTGGCGGGCCTTCCGCGACGCCGTCGCCGCCGAGCCGGGGTGGGTCCGCGACTGGATGACCCGTCCGCCGCAGACCAACGAGGTCGGCAGGTCCAACCTCCTGATCGCCGGGCTGCTGGAGGTCACCGGGGCGGCCCCGCTGCCGATCCGGCTGTTCGAGCCGGGCGCCGGCGCCGGGCTGAACCTGCGCGCCGACCGCTTCCGCTACACCGCCGGCGCTTTCGCCTGGGGGCCCGCCGACTCCCCGGTCGTGCTGGACGACGCCTGGGCGGACGCCCCGCCCGTCTGGCTCCTGGACGCCGCGGCCGAGCGCCCGGAGCTGACCTTCATCGAGCGGCGCGGCTGCGACCCGGCGCCCATCGACCCGCTCTCCCCCGGCGGCGCGCTGGCGCTGCGCGCCTACGTCTGGCCCGACCAGACCGCGCGCCTCTCCCGGCTGGAGGGCGCCCTGCGGGTGGCCGCCAGGGTTCCCGCCCAGGTAGAGGCCATCGGTGCCGCCGACTTCCTGGCCCGGGTACGGCCGGAGCCCGGCACGCTCACCGTGGTCTGGCACTCGATCATGCGCCAGTACGTCCCGGGTGAGGAGTGGGCCCGGGTCGAGCGGGAGCTGGACCGGCTGGCGAGGACGAGCACGCCGCGGGCGCCCTTCGCGCACATCTCCTTCGAGCCGCGCCGGATCGGCGACCGGCACCGCTTCCTACTCGCCGTACGGCTCTGCGGGACGGCCGAGACCGTCCTGGCGAAGGCCCGCCCGCACGGCCTCCCCGCCCGGCCCGTCACCGGCTGACGTCCCGGCGTCAGCCGACGGCGGCGGCGGGGCGAGTCCGGCGGCCACGGCGTCGATCGGCGGCGGGGCGAGTTTGGCGGCCACGGCGTCGAGGACCCAGTCCAGGCCGGTCGTGAAGGACGTCTCGGCGTCCACCTCCGTGCCGTCGTGCACGAACTTGGCCAGCGCCGGGAAGCGGCCCGTGGCCAGCATCCTCGTCACGTGCGGGCCGGAGGCGCGCTGCCAGTCGCGGTCGGACAGGCCCGTGGCACGTTCGGCCCGCAGGTTCGCGACCTCGCGTCTGATCGCGCCGATGAAGTAGGCGCTGACGGTCTCCACGGCGCGCATGACGGTGTCGAGGCCGGCGAGGCCGTCGAGGGCGTCCAGCGTGGTGTCGCTCACGGCGAGGGCGTTCGGGCCCAGGGCCGGACGGCCGCCGAGCAGGTCGGCCAGCCATTCGTGGCGGAGGGCGGCCCGCCTGGTGCGGCAGGCGAGGACGCGCAGCGCCTCCCGCCAGTCACCGGGCCGCTCCTCGGGGAGGATCTCGGCGTAGACCTCGTCCACCATGAGGTCGAACAGCTCCTCCTTGGTGGAGATGTATCCGTACAGCCGCATCGGGCCGACGTCCAGCCGGGCGGCGACCTTGCGCAGCGACACCGCCTCCAGCCCGCCCTCGTCGGCCAGCGCGATGGCGGCGGCGACGATCCGCTCCCGGTCGAGCGGCACGGGGCGGGCCGGCGGCTCCGGACGATCCCACACGGTCATGGCTACATCGTACTGTTGCGATACAGCGCAACAGATCAATACAGTGTATCGATATGAGACACCGTATCGCCGTGATCGGAGCCGGACCCGCCGGCCTCACCTTCGCCCGCGTCCTGCATCGACACGGTCACCCCGTCACCGTCCTCGAACGCGATCCCGCCCCCGACGCCCGCCCCCCGGGCGGCACTCTGGACCTGCACGAGAAGATGGGCCAGCTCGCGCTGGACAAGGCGGGGCTGCTCGCGGGGTTCCAGGCGCTGTCCCGCCCCGAGGGGCAGGCCATGCGCATCCTGGACACCGACGGAACCGTCCTCCGCGACTGGCGGCCCCGCCCGGACGAGCGGGCCAACCCCGAGATCGACCGCGGGCAGCTCCGCGACCTGCTGCTCGGCCCCCTCGACGTCCGGTGGGGGCGGGAGGTGACGGAGGTGACGCCGGGAACCCGGGACGGCGCGCTGGTCCGTTTCGCCGACGGGCGGCGGGAGACGTTCGACCTCGTGGTCGGCGCGGACGGCGCCTGGTCCCGGGTCCGTCCGGCGGTCTCGTCCGCGACGCCGCACTACACCGGCATCACCGCGGTCGAGACCTCCCTGGACGACGTCGACACCCGCCACCCCGCCCTCGCCCGGCTGATCGGCGACGGCGCCGTGGCCGTGTACGGGGTGAACCGCGGCCTCGTCGCCCAGCGCAACAGCGGCGGCCACGTCAAGGTGTACGCCCAGTTCCGCGCGCCGCTGGACTGGCACACGGACCCGGACCGGCACATGGGCCTGAACACCGGCATGGGCGCGAGCCTGGACCTGACCGACGCCGAGGCCGTACGGTCGGCCCTGATGGCGCTGTTCGACGGCTGGGCCGCTCCCGTCCTCGACCTGCTGCGCCATGGCACCGCCTTCTTCCACCGTCCCCTCCACGTCCTGCCCGTGTCCCACACCTGGGCCCACGTCCCCGGGGTGACGCTGCTGGGCGACGCCGCCCACCTGATGCCCCCGCTGGGGGTGGGCGCGAACCTCGCGATGCTGGAAGGCGCCGAACTCGCCGAGGCCGTCGCCGCCGCCCCCGGTCCCGGCGACCTGGACGAGGCCGTCCGCGCCTTCGAGGAACGGATGCAGGCGCGGGCCGGCGGGTGGGCGGGGATGACGGCGGCCGGGCTGGAACGCCTCGTGAGCCCGGACCCCGCCCAGGCCCTCGCTCTCTTCGACGAGCTCCAGCCCTCCTGACCGCCGGCCGCGAGAGCACCGGCGCCGACGGCTCTCCCGGCCTCACGGAACGGCGCCGCACGGTACGGGCGGCACGGAACGGGCGGCACGGTGCGATGCGGGCGGCACGGTGCGATGCGGTGCCGTGGCGTGCGGTGGCGTGCGCTGCCGTGGCGTGCGGCCGCTATGGTGTGGCCGTGCCCGCCGCTCCCCGCACCTCCCCGGACACCCCGGCCCCCGCCGGCCCGCCCCGCCGGTTCGAGGCGGTCCGTGCGCGGCTGCCCGCCGTCCTCGCGGTCGTCGTCACGGTTGCCGCCGGGCTGGGGGTCCGCGCGCTCACCGGCGGCTGGTTCGGCAAGTACGCCGGGGACGCCCTGTACACCGTGCTCGTGCACGCGCTCGTCGTCGCGGCGGTTCCGCGGGTCTCGCCGTTCCGTGCGGCGGCCTGCGCGCTGGCGTTCAGCTGGGCGGTGGAGTTCGCCCAGCTCACCCCGGTCCCGGCGGCGCTGTCGGAGGCGAGCGTGCTCGCCCGGCTGGTGCTCGGCAGCACGTTCGGCGCGGTCGACCTGGCCGCCTACGCCGCCGGGGCGCTCCTCGCCGCGACGGCGCACACGGCCGCGGTCGCCGTCCACGCGCGCCACGGTCACCGGACCGTCTGACCGGACCGGCCGGGCTGATCGGATCCGGCACCGGAACCGGCCGGGACAGGCGGGTCCCTCGCCGCGCCGACGACCCGCGCCGACGACCCGTGCCGGGTGACCCGTGACATCTGTCGTGGGCCGGTCGTGACAGACGGCCGAGGAGAAGGACCCGTCCGCGGCGGAGGCTTGCGGCATGGAACGAACGCATCGACACGCGGTGGCCGCACACGGCCTCCGCAGACACTACGGCGACGTGCGCGCCGTGGACGGGATCGACCTTCTCGTCGAGCCGGGTGAGGCGGGCGCTGCGCGACACGAAGTTCCTCCTGTTCGCCGTGGTCCTGCCGGTCGGGCTCTTCCTCCTGGAGGCCGGCATGTTCACCGGTGTCGGCGGCCGGGGCTCCGCCGCGTACACGATGGGCGGGCTCGCGGCCTTCGGAGCGCTCAAGGCGGCGCTCGACACCGGGGCCCGCACGGCGGTGGAGCGGAATTCGGGCTGGCAGCGCCAGCTCCGCCTGACCCCGCTCTCCGGCGGGGGCTACCTGGTGGCGAAGGCGTCGGTGGCCATGCTGGTGGCGCTTCCCCCGGTGGTCGGCGTGGTGCTGGGCGCGGCCGTCATCGCCCGCTACCGGCGGGACAGCGCGCGCACCTGACCGGCGCGGCGGTCCCTTCGGGGACAAGGGCCATCTCGAGACCGTCTCCGAAGTGACGGCGGCCCCGGGATGACCACGGTCCCGGGTGTGACGGCGGGTCCGTGGCGACGGCGGGCTCAGGGTGCGGCGGCCGGGTGGAGACAGGGCGGCGGCCTGGTCCTGCTTCAGGACGACCCGTTGGCCGGTCTGGACCGCCTCGTCTACGCGCTCGCCGCGGCCGTGTGGCTGCTGCCCGCCCGCTGGGGCGTCCTGCTGGGCCTGGTGGCCGCGGCGGGGCGGCTGGCCGTGGTCTGGGCGGTGACCGGTTCGGTGGACGCGGACGCCGGGATCGCGGTCATCCCGGGCACCGTCACGCCGGTGGCGATCATGATGCTGGTCCGGCTGATCGTCCAGCTGAGCCAGGCCCGCGACGAGATCGCGACGCTGGCGACCGCGGCGGAGCGGGCCCGGCTGGCCAGGGACCTGCACGACGTCCTCGGGCACACCCTCACGACGATCACCGCGAAGACCGGCCTGGCCCGCCGCCTGCTGGAGAGCGGGGCGGACCGGGAACGGGCGGTGGCCGAACTGCGCGACGCCGAACGGCTCTCCCGGGAGGCGCACGCGGAGGTCCGCGCGACCGTCTCCGGCCGCCGCCGGCCGTCGCTGGCCGTCGAGCTGGCCGGGGCCCGCGCGGCGCTGCGGGCGGCGGGCATCCGGGCCACGCTGCCGCACGCCGTGGACCACGTCTCCCCCGACCTGCGGGAACCGTTCGCGTACGTGCTGCGCGAGGGGGTCACGAACGTCGTACGGCACAGCGGCGCCGCCCGGTGCGAGGTACGGCTCGGCGAGTCGTCGCTGGAGATCCGCGACGACGGCCGGTCCCCCGCCCGCTCGCACGGGCCCGGGAACGGCCTGGCGGGCCTGGCGGAACGGCTGCGCGCGGCGTGCTGCGGCAGGCGCGCGGCGGCGGCACGGTGGCCGAGATCGCCAGAGCCCTGTCCCTGTCCAACGGCACGGTGCGCAACCACCTGTCCTCGGCCATCGGCAAGACGGGGGCGAGCACCCGCGCGGAGGCGGCGCTGATCGCAGAGGAGTACGGCTGGCTCTGAGGCGGCAATCCCCCTGCAACAGTCCGCTGCGTCCGCCTGCAACAGTCCGTTGAGCGGACCGGTCCACGATGGGACATGTCTCCGGAAAAGCCACCCGCCGAACGGCCGGGAGGCTTTCCGGAGAGACCGCGAGGCGGGCGGAGAAGAGCCCGCGTTCACCTGGCGCGTCCCCGATCCGACCGGCAGGACGCGGGCGCCACGTGGCACCCGCGATCGATCCCGATGGAGGAAACCATGCGTTCACGGCGTCTCACCGCGGCGGTTCTCGGCGCGGCCGTCCTCGGAATGTCGATCGGCTTCGTCTCGGGCGCGTTCGCGCCCGGCCCCGACCGCGCGGGCTCCCACCCGGCCGCGTGGCTCGGTCCCACCGTCGCCGGCCCCCACCCGCTCGCGTGGCTCGGTCCCACCGTCGCCGACTCCGGGCGGCCCACCGGCATCGGCCCCGGGCCCGGCTGAACCGGCTCCGTACGGGTGGGCGCCGGACGCGCCGTATCCTGTGCGCATCATGCCTGAGGGACACACCATCCACCGCCTGGCCGCGCGGCACCGCGAGCTGTTCGGCGGCCGGGCGATCCGCGCCGAGAGCCCGCAGGGCCGGTTCGCCGCCGGGGCCGCCCGGATCGACGGGCGGGTGCTGCGCGAGACCGACGCGCACGGCAAGCACCTGCTGCTCGGCTTCGACGACGACACCTGGCTCCATGTGCACCTGGGCATCTACGGCAAGTACGCCTTCGGCCCGGTGCCCGCGCCCGCCCCGGTCGGCGCGGTACGGCTGCGCCTGACCGGCCCCGACCACCACGCCGACCTGCGCGGGCCCAACACCTGCGAGCTGCTCGACCCGGGCGAGAAGAAGGCGCTGCACGCCAGGCTCGGCCCCGACCCGCTGCGCGCGGACGCCGACCCCGAGCTCGCCTGGCGGCGGATCGGCCGCAGCCGCACCTCCATCGGCGTCCTGCTGATGGACCAGTCGGTGGTGGCGGGCGTGGGCAACATCTACCGCGCCGAGGCGCTGTTCCGCCAGGGGGTGGACCCGGCGCGGCCCGGCCGCGACCTCACCCGCGAGCAGTGGGCCGCCATCTGGGACGACCTGGTGTTCCTGATGGCCGAGGGGGTGCGCGTGGGCCGGATCGACACGGTCCGGCCCGAGCACACCCCGGAGGCGATGGGCCGCCCGCCCCGGGTGGACGGCCACGGCGGCGAGGTCTACGTCTACCGGCGTTTCGGCATGCCGTGCCTGCTGTGCGGGACGGAGGTCCGCACCGGGGTCCTCTCCGGCCGCAACCTGTTCTGGTGTCCGGGCTGCCAGACCTCCTGACCTCCTGGCCCTCCTGACCGCCCCCCGGCCGCGTGGTCAGAGGAGCCGGAGGACGGCGTCGACCGACGCCTGGGAGGCCGGGATCAGCGGCAGCCGGACGGCCGCGGTCGGGATCCGGCCCTGGGCGTGCAGCACGCCCTTGAGGACCGTGGGGTTGGGTTCGGTGAACAGGCTCGCCGACATGACGGACAGCCGGTGCCCCAGGGTCCGGGCGTGCGCGACGTCGCCCGCGTGCCACGCCCGCGCCAGCTCGGCGAACCGGGCGGTGAGCAGGTGGGCGGAGGCGAGGATGCCGCCGGAGGCGCCGAGCGCGAGCAGCGCGGAGAAGAACGGGTCGTCGCCGGCGAGCACCGCGAACCCCTCGGGCGGGTCGGCCAGCAGGGTGACGGTGTCCTGGTCGACGCCGCCGACGGCGTGCTTGACCCCGGCCACCATGGGCAGCTCCCCCAGCCGCCGCAGGGTGGCGGCGCCGACGGACTGGCCGGTCCGGTAGGGGATGTTGTAGACGACGAGCGGCACCGGGGTCTCCTGCGCCAGCGCGGCGAAGTGGGCGAGCACCCCGGCCTCGGACGGCCGGACGAAGGACGGCACGGTGACCAGCGCGGCGTCGGCGCGGTCCTTGAGGGCGAGCAGGGCGGCGGCCGATCCGCGGGTGTCGCTCGACCCGGCCCCGACGACGAGCGTCGCGCCCCTCTCCCGGCACACCCGGCCGCAGACCTCGACGACCGCCTGCCGTTCGTCGGGGGCCAGCGTGGCGACCTCGGCGGTGGTGCCGAGGGCGACCAGCCCGGTCGCGCCCTCGTCGAGGGCGGCGTACGCCAGGTCTTCGAGCGCCGCGAGGGCGATCTCGCCGTCCTCGGCGAACGGGGTGACGAGCGGGACGAGGACACCGTTCAGGTTCATGCCTCCAGCTTCCCGGCCGCCGACCGTGCAGGTCCAGTTCGCTTTTCTTCCGAGAACGTTAAGCTGAACTGATGCTGGATGTGCGACGTCTCCGCCTGCTGCGCGAACTGGCCCACCGGGGCACGATCGCCGCGGTCGCCGAGGCCCTGGCCTTCACGCCCTCGGCCGTCTCCCAGCAGCTCGCCGTACTGGAACGGGAGGCCGGGACGGCGCTGCTGGAACGGACCGGCCGCCGGGTACGGCTGACCCCCGCCGGGGTCGCGCTGGTCGGCCATGCCGAGGCCGTGCTGGAACGGCTGGAGCAGGCCGCGGCCGAGCTGGCCGCGGCGCGGACCGACCTGACCGGCGTCGTCCGGATCGGCGCCTTCCCCACCGCCACCCGCGCCATCCTGCCCGCGGCCCTGGCCGCCCTGGGCCGCGACCATCCCGGGCTGGAGCCGATGGTGGACGAGATCGACCCCGCCGAGGTGGCGCCGCGGCTACGGGCGGGCGACCTGGACGTGGCTCTCGTGCACGAGTACGACTTCGTCCCCGCCGCCCCCGACCTGGCCCTCGACTCCCGGCCGCTGCTGGAGGAGTCGATGTTCCTCGCCTCCCCGGCCGGTGCCGCCTCCCTGAACGGTGCCGGCTTCCCGGACGGTACCGGCTTCCCGGCGGAGCGGGCGGGCGCGTACGGCGACACGGGCGGGGGCGACGGCACGGGTGGAGGCGCGGGCGGGACCGGAGGCGGTGCCGGCGGTGATCCGCTGGCGCGGTGGCGCGACGCCCCCTGGATCACCTCGACCCCAGGCACCCTCTGCCACGCGATGACCGTGCGGGCCTGCCAGGCGGCCGGGTTCGCCCCGCGGATCCGGCACCACGTCGACGACTTCGCCACCGTGCTGGCGATGGTCGCGATCGGCCAGGGCGTCGCGCTCGTGCCGGAGCTGGGGGCCGCCGACCCGCCCGGCGGCGTCCGGCTCGCGGAGCTGCCGATGCGCCGCCGTACGCTGATCGCCTTCCGCCGCGGGTCGGGGGATCACCCGGCCATCGCCGCCTTCGTCACGGCGCTGCGCTCCGGCGGGCCGCGGCATTGAGCACGGCGGTCAGGCTGGCCTCCAGGACCGACTCGCTACGGCCGGCCGACCACCCGCCCCGGTGTTCCAGGAAGGTGATCGCGTCACCGCCGTTCCCCGGGCCGAGCGACTGCTGCGTCAGGCCGAGGATCTCCACCGGGTGGCCCGCCTCGGCCAGCACCCGCGTCAGCGCGTCGACCGGTCCGGCGCCGGGGTAGGCGCGCGTCACCGCCTCGTCGCCCACGGCGAGGGTGACGGTGGTGGACTCCGTTGTGGACTCCCAGCCTTTCAGTGTCACCGGCGAGTCGCCCGGGGCGAGGTAGACCCGGTCGAACAGCTCCCACAGCTCGGCCGCGGTGACCTCACCGCCGGTCGCGTCGGCGTGCCGCTGCACGTGCCGAGAGAAATCGATCTGGAGCCGCCGCGGCAGCTCGATGCCGTACTCCGACTCCAGCAGGTACGCGACGCCGCCCTTGCCGGACTGGGAGTTCACCCGGATGACCGCGTCGTAGGCGCGGCCCAGGTCGGCGGGGTCGATCGGCAGGTACGGCACGCGCCAGGCCGACTCCCGCTCCGGCGTCGCCGTGTCGGCGGCCCGTCGCCGATGCTCGGCCAGACCCTTCCTGATGGCGTCCTGGTGCGTGCCGGAGAAGGCGGTGTGGACCAGATCGCCCGCGTAGGGGTGGCGCTCGTGCACCGGGATGCGCGTGCAGTACTCGACCACCCGGCGGATCTCGTCGATGTCCGAGAAGTCGATCATCGGGTCGACGCCCTGGACGTGGAGGTTGAGGGCGAGCGTGGCGATGTCGACGTTGCCGGTGCGCTCGCCGTTGCCGAACACGCAGCCCTCCACGCGCTCGGCGCCCGCGAGGATCGCCAGCTCGGCGCAGGCGACGCCGGTGCCCCGATCGTTGTGCGGGTGCACCGACAGGATGACCGAGTCGCGGCGGGCCAGGTTCTTGTGCATGTACTCGATCTGGTCGGCGTAGACGTTCGGCGTGGCCACCTCGACGGTCGCGGGCAGGTTGAGGATCACCGGCCGGGCCGGTGTGGCCCGCCACAGCTCGGTCATCGCGTCGCACACGTCCAGCACGTAGCCGGGCTCGGTGAGGTTGAACACCTCGGGCGAGAACTCGAAGCGCACATTCGGCATGTCGCCGGCCAGTTCCAGCACGTCGCGGCCGCCGGCCAGAATGAGCTCCCTGAGTTCCCGGCGTGAGGCGCCGAGCACCACCTCGCGCCAGGTGGGCGCGGTGGCCGTGTACATGTGGATCACCACGGGGTTGGCGATGCCGCGCACCGAGGCGACCGTCCGCTCGATCAGGTCGCGGCGGGCGGCCGTGAACACGACGACGGTCACGTCGGCGGGGGCCAGGCCGGTGTCGGCGATGAGGCGGACGAAGTCGAAGTCGGTCTGCGAGGCGGAGGGGTAGCCGACCTCGATCTCCTTGTAGCCCATGGCGACCAGGAGGTCGAAGAAACGCCGCTTGCGGGCGGGGTCCATGGGCTCGGCCAGGGCCTGGTTGCCGTCACGCAGGTCGACGGGCACCCACAGCGGCGCCCTGGTCAGGCGGGCGGCCGGCCAGTCCCGCTCGACGAGCGGCACCTCCACCCGGGAGTGCACGTCGAGGTATCGGTGCGAGGGCATCTGCGAGCGGCGCTGCCTGTTCCACGCGGGAGCGCCCGCCGGTATCTCGCCGCACGGCGTGTCGATGGACATGTGGGGCTTCTCCTTGCCTGCCTCGTGAGGGGGCGACCGGCGGGACGAGAAGGCTCCACGGCGGGGAGCCGGTCGGATCAGACCCCGCCGTGGCAGCCGAGAAGAAGCAGTCCGCGGAACGACATGGGCTAGACTGTAACAATCTTCAACTCCTCAGACAAGCTGAGAGGTCCTCCATGCTCGACGTGCGGCGGAACCTTCTGTCAGGTCAGATCGCCGAGTTACTGCTCGCTCGTGTCCGCGCCGGTGAATGGGCGCTCGGCCAGAAGCTGCCGGGAGAGACGGTGCTCGCCGCGCAGCTCGGCGTCGGCCGCTCCACCGTGCGGGAGGCCGTCCGCGAGCTGACGGGCAAGGGGGTGCTGCAGCCCCGGCAGGGCGCCGGTGTCTTCGTCACGGCCCTCGACGTCCAGGAGGACTGGGACTCCGTGGTGCGCCGGGCGGCCATCACCTCGGTCATCGAGGCGCGCATCGCCATCGAGTCCGAGGCCGCGGCCCTGGCGGCGGAGCGCCGCACGCCCGCCGACCTGCGGGCCGCGCGCCGCGCCCTGCGGGCGCGCGCGGAGCGCTACCACGACGTGGAGGAGCTGGTGGACGCCGACATGGCGTTCCACCGGCGGATCGTCCTCGCCTCGCACAACGAGATCCTGCTGGAGCTCTTCGACGGCTTCGTCCCGCGCCTGCGTCCGGCGATGATCGAGATGCTGCGGATCCGGCCGGTGAGATCACCGGGGGACGATCACGCGACCCATCTGGCCGTGGTGGAGGCGGTCGCGGCGCGCGACCCCGCCGCCGCGTCCCGGCTCAGCCGCGCGCACCTGGAGTCCATGAAGAACACCCTGTCCTGACCGTCGCGAGGCCCGGGGCGCGCGACGGACTCCCCGGGTGGCGTGCCGGCGGCCCCGCCGTACAGTGGCCGGCCCGGCGGCCTCGCCGGCCACCGGTTCACCGGGTCGCACGACCGTCCCGGCCCGCCGTGGCGGGCCGGGACGGCTCACATGAAGGTGCGGGCGGTCCAGAGTTCGGGGAAGATCTGGCGCTGCATGCTGCGCTCCAGCCAGGCCAGGCCGTTGGACCCGCCGGATCCGGGCTTGGCGCCCATCGAGCGGCGCACCGCCATCACGTGGCGGTAGCGCCAGTCGGAGAACTTCTCGGCCAGGTCGGTCAGCGCCTCGCCGAGCGGGGCGAGCGGCCCGCCGTACACCTCGACCCAGACGGCCTCGACCTCGGGGCTGGGCTCGTAGTCGGCGGCGTAGTCGCGCTCGACCGCCTCCCGCGGGACCGCGTGGCCCCGCCGGGCGAGGAAGGCGAGCACCGAGTCGTACAGGCTCGGCTCGGAGAGGGCCTTGACCAGCTCCCGGTAGGTCTCGGGGCTGCGGCGGTGCGGGCGGGTGAGAGCCTCGGACTTGTTGCCGAGCAGGAACTCCACGTGCCGGTAGGCCGCCGACTGGAAGCCCGACGCCTCGCCGAGCGCGTCGCGGAACCGGTTGAACTGCGCCGGGGTGAGCCAGCTCAGCGACGCCCAGGCGGCGTTGAGCGCCTCGAAGTGCCGGACGGAACGCCTGATCGTCGCGGTCACGGCGTCGGCGTCGTCCTCGTCGAGCTGGCGCTGGGCGAGCTGCCACTCCGCGCGCAGCAGGCCGAAGTACAGCTCCATCACCTGCGTGGTCACCAGGAACGCCAGCTCCTCGGGGGCGTCGGTGACGGTGCGCTGGAGCCGGTGCAGGATCGCCGTCCCGACGTAGTCGTCGTACGGCGTGGCGCTGTCGAAGGCGAGCGTGGGCAGGCCCTCGTTGGCGATGGACCGCAGTTCGCGGTCATGCTCGCTGAGCTGCCTGGTGGCGGTCATCGTGTACTCCTCGCATGTTTCCGATCCACTTCCATGGTGCTCCGGAGTCGCGTGTTGCGAAATAATCAACCGAAGGCGATGGGCGTCTTCCGCCTTCGGAACGGAAGGCGTCCGGCCGGTTCGGTTTGCGACATGACGGAGTGTGACCGTGGACGCCATGGACTGGGCCCTGCTGGGCGAGCTGCAGCGGGACGCGCGGCTGTCCTACAGCGAGCTGGCCCGGCGGGTGCACATGTCGGCCCCGGCGGTGGCCGAGCGGGTGCGGCGGCTGGAGGAGACCGGGGTGATCATCGGCTACCACGCGCGGATCGACCCGGCGCTGGCCGGGCGCGGGGTGGCGGCGCTGATCAGGATGTCCTGCTACGGGCCGCGCTGCGTGCTGCGCGACGAGCAGGCGCTGGCCTGGCCGGAGATCCTGGAGGTGCACCGGGTGACGGGCGACACCTGCTGCCTGCTGCGGGTGGCCGCCTCGTCGATGACGGCGTTCGAGGATCTGATCGACCGGCTCGCGCCGTACGGGCACCCGTCGAGCATGATGGTGCTCTCCAGCCCGGTCCCCTGGCGGCCCCTGACGCCGTAGGTCCCGCCGCCCTCACGCCTCCGGGGGAAGGCCGCGGGAGGCGTGGCCGGGAGGGAGGACGCGGCCGGTGACGGCGCCGGCGGTGGCGCGCCAGATCGGGGAGGCGGCGTCGATGACGTCGAAGTGGCCGCCGGACATCTCCAGGTACGTCACGTCGTCCCCGGCGTCCTGGGCGGCACGGGCGTAGCGGCGGCCCAGATCGAGGAGGTCGAGGTTGTCGCCCCCGCCCTGCACGACGAGCTGGGGGACGCCCAGGGGCAGCCGTTCCATCGGGCTCGCGTCGCGGTAGACCTCGGGTGCCTCGTCGGCCGTCCCGCCGAGGGCCGCCGCCACCGCGCCGTCCCCCAGGTCCCTGCGCTCGCCCTCCACGAGGTCCACGACGCCGGCCAGGGAGACCGCCAGGGTGATCCGGCGGTCGTCGGCGGCGGCGCGCAGGGCGAGCTGGCCGCCCGCCGAGTGGCCGATGACCACGACCGGCCCCGGGGCGTCCCCGGCGGCCAGTGCGACGCCGCGCGCCACGTCCTCGGTGGTCGCGGCCCAGCCGTGCAGGTCGGGGCGGCGGTACTCCAGGTTCCAGGCGGCGAAGCCGCGTCCGGCCAGGTCGACGCAGAGCGCGTCCATCAGGTCGGCGCCCCAGACGGAGCGCCAGTAGCCGCCGTGCATCAGCACCGCCACGGGCGCCCGCCCGGCGTCGCCGCCCTCCGGGAGGCGCACCTCGGCCCACTGGTCGGGGTGCTCGCCGTAGGGGACCCGCCGGGCCGGCCACCGCAGCCGGTGTACGGCGTGCCTGATCGCCCAGGTCAGCCCGCTGACCCCGCGCCCGTACAGGTACGTCGCGCCGGGGCCCGAGGCGGGCGGGGGGAGCCGGTCGCCCGGCGCGGCCGGTTTGGTGAGGTCCACCCAGACGGCCCGCGGATGCCCGGCGAACAGGGCTCGTGCCTCGGGGTCGGGGCCGGGGACGGCGACCACCGGGCCGGGCGACTCCAGCGCCTCGCGGAAGGCGGCCAGGTCGGCCGCCGGCGACACCCTGCCCTGGACGCCGAGTGCGGCGAACTCGCGGTCGGCCACCTCGGTGAGCAGCCGGAGGTCGGCTACCAGGGCGGGACCGGTGACCACGAGCACCTCGGAAGCGAAGATCATCCGCTTATTGTCCACTATCCACCGAATGGTCGTACGGGGATGCGTCCGGGATCCAGGCCGGAGGCGGGAGCCGGCCGGCGTCGTCGGGGCGACCGGGCGAGCGGGCGACCGCGAGGGGGATAACAACCCTTTTTCCACCCTGAACCCGGCTCGCGGTGTATTTCATGGTTTTTGGGGTGGTATCGGGGTGTCGGTCCCTAGCTTCTGGGACAGCTGAGGCATTAGCGTCTGCCCATGCGCCACGTTGAGATCTCCGGCAAGAGGCTCCGGCTGAGGGAAGTGACCGCCGCGGACGTGGACGCGTTCCATGCCGTGTACGGCGATCCCACCGCCACCGAGCACCTGCCGTTCGACCCGCGCACCCGCGAGCAGGTCGAGGAGATCGTCGCCGAGGCGACGGACGCCGCCGGCGTCGAGCCCCGGCGGCTGTACGTGCTCGCCGTGACCGAGACCGACCGTGACGACGCCATCGGCGTGGCCCGTCTGCGCATCGACGCCGACCACCCGCACAGCGCCGAGCTGAGCCTCGGTCTGCGGCCCGACCACTGGGGCCGCGGCATCGGCACCGACCTGATCCGGCTGATGCTCGCGTTCGGTTTCCGGGATCTGCGCCTGCACCGCGTCTGGGGCGCGCGCTCCCCCGCCAACACCGCGGCCCAGCTCGCGATGCTGGTCGCCGGGATGGTCGAGGAGGGCCGGATCAGGCACCACGTGCGGGCCCGGGGCTCCTGGCGCGACTCCGTGATCCACTCGGCCCTGGAGGACGAGTGGGAGGGGTACCGCGACGTCTGACCCGTCCCGCGCGGACCCCCGGGACGCACCCGCCGACCCGCGCGGCCCCGGGCACGCGTCCGCCGACCCGCCCGAGTCCCCGGACGCACACCCTCCGACCCGTCCGAGTCCCCCGGCATGCACCCGCCGACCCGTCCGAGTCCCGGGCACGCACCCGCCGACCGCGCCCACGGCCCGTCGCCCACGGTCCGTGACCGTCCGGACCGGCCCCGACAGGAAACCGGATCCGGAGACGTCCGTACGGCCCGCATGACGGAGGTCGTGACGGAATTGCTGCCATTTTCAATAACAAAGGTGGAGAAATACCCCTAGAGTCCGCCCCTGTGAGTGAGAGTTCCAGCCTCCCCGTACGCGGGCGCGCCGTACGGCCCTCCGGCCGGCACCGCAGACCCGTGCCCTCCCAGCTCCCACCCGAGGCACCCGCGCTGGTGCTCGCCACGCTCGGCGCCGCGTCAGGCGTCGCCGCCGAGCTGGCGTCCATGATCCGGGTGGACAACCCACAGATCGAAGTACGCCTCGCCGGTCTCGGCGAGGACGGCAAGGAGCTGACCTCCGAGCTGGAGGCGGCGGCCCGCGAGCGTCCCGCGGACGGCGAGGCCGCCATCGTGGTTCCCCTGCTGACCGGCCCGCACCCGGTCGCCGACGGCGTGATCGCCGCGGCGGTCGCGGCGAGCGGGGCGGCGGTGCGGGTGACCGAGTCGCTCGGGCCGCACCCGCTGCTCGCCGAGGCGCTGCACATCCGCCTGGCCGAGAAGAACCTGGCCCGCGCGGACCGGATGCGGCTGCTCAACGTCGGAAGCCCCATCGACGCGGTCGTCCTCGCCACGGTCGGCGGTTCGAACGGGGCGGCCGAGGCCCAGCCGACGGCCGTCCTGCTGGCCTCACGGCTGACCCTCCCCGTGCTGGTCGCCTCCCTGGACGGCGGCCCGGACGTCGCCGCCGCGGCCGAGCGGCTCCGCGACGTCGGCGCCGGGCGCATCGCCCTCTCCCCCTGTCTCATCGGACCCGAGGCCGGCCCCGGCCTGGCGGGCGACGCGGCGGCGCGGATCGGCGCCGAGTGCGCCGACCCGCTCGGCGCGCACGGCCTCATCGCCGACCTCGCCGCCCGTGCCTACGGAAGCGTCCTGGCCGAGGACGCCTGACGATCGGCGGCCGGTCACGGATGCCGGCGATCGAGGACGGCCGGCGGCCGGGAGCCGCCGACGCCTGATGGCTTCACGCACGCGCCCCCTTCCGGCGCGGCCCCGCCGGAAGGGGGCGCACGGGACGGCCGGGAGGAGACGCGCGCGTGAAGCCGGGGGAGGCGCGACGGCTCCGGCGTCCCGCGTCCGGAGCCGGAACCCGCGGCCGTGCCGTACCCGCCCGGCCGGTCCCGGTCAGCCCGCGGCGCGTCTCGTCGCCGCCGCGTAGGACCGGAACATCTCCACGGACAGCGCGATGGCGGCGACGCCGAGGACCCCGTGGTACCACCGCCAGCCCACGCCGATGCCGACGAACCCGTCCAGGGCCATGATCCCGCCGCCGCCGAGGACGGCCAGCGTCATCGCGGCCAGCACGAGCAGCATCGGCGTTCTGGGCGCCCTGCGTCCCAGCGCCGTGACGGTGACGACGGCGACGCACGCGCCCAGCACGCCGGACGCGCTCGCCGTCCACTGCGCCAGGGCCGGATCGAGGAAGTAGCCCTCGGCCTCGGCCGCCGACACCGGCGGGCCGCCCGGGAACCCGAGCCGGGCCTGCAGGGCGAAGGCGGCCTTCCCCGCGGCGTAGCCGAGCATCAGCAGCGCCATCGCGTACGCCGGCCATCGTCGCGGGTGATCGTGGTCAGCCTCGGAACCAGCCATGATCCGACCGTAGGACCGGCGGGGCGCCCGTCCCTCCCGTGCGCGGGGGAGGCTCCTCCCCCGTTCGGGGGAACGCGGCGGCCGGTGCGCGCCCTGACCGGTACCGGGAACCAGGCGCCCGGCGGGTCGGCCCAGCGTGCCGACGTGCGAGTTCGACCGATCTACAGACGTGCCGCACAGATGATCTATACCCTGAAGTGCTGACTTGTCAGACAGAGAGGGGCTTTTTGGCATGCGCCTGTTGAAAGCGACCGCTCTCCTGGTCACGGCGGCCCTGGCCTGCGCATGCGGGCCGGAGGATCAGCCGGTGCCCGGCACCCCGTCGGCCGCCGCCTCCAGCACCGCTCCCCCGGCGCCTCCCTCCACCCCGGCTTCCGGCGCCGCCTCCTCGGCGCCGCCCTCCGCCCCGGTCGCGGCGGCGGGAAGTCACGTGAGCGAGGGCATGGTCGGCGCCAACGCCACCAACCCGTTCAGGATCGAGGTGCGGGCCGTCGAGCGGCACGCCGAGCTGACCGTGTTACGCATGGAGATCATGACCACGGCGACCTCCAACGCCATCGGCGACTTCGGCTACGGCATCCTGCCGGCCTCCTTCGCCAGGTTCAGGCTGCTCGACCCGGTCGGCAGGAAGGTGTACTTCACCCTGCGCGAGAACGACGGCGACGGCGAGGCCTTCGGCACCAGGCACCTCCCGCCCGCCGGCGCCTACCCCGATGACTTCCTGCCGGGCGTGCGCTACCCGGTCGAGGTCTACTTCCCGCCGCTTCCCGCCACCGCCGAGGCGGTGTCGATCGTGCCCGACATGCCGATGGGCCCGATGACCGGCATCCCGGTCACCGACGGCGGCGCCGAACCGGCCGCCCGTGAACGCGACTCCTCCGAGCCGAAGGCCGGCGACACGTTCCAGTGGCCCGTCGTCGTGCCGAACGGGAAGATCTGGTCGGGCGTCTCCGACCTGAACGAACTGGTGGAGACGCCGGTGAAGAGCACCACGCGGGAGGGGGACAAGGAGACGATCGGCCTGCGCACCGACGTGCTGTTCGCCTTCGACGAAGCGCGTCTGAGCGCGAAGGCGGCGGCCGTGCTCGATGATGTGGCCGAGGAGACCAGACGACGGGCCGACCCCGCCAAACCGCCCATCACGATCATCGGCCACACCGACGACAAGGGCGACGACGGCTACAACCAGACGCTGTCGGTCAGGCGGGCCCGGGCCGTGCAGGAGTACCTGGCCGCCAGGCTCGGCACCGACTACCAGTACAAACCGGAAGGCAAGGGCGAGAGCGAGCCGATCGCCAAGAACCAGAAGAAGGACGGGAGCGACGATCCCGCGGGGCGGGCCAGAAACCGCCGCGTGGAGATCTCCTACTCCATCAAGAAGCAGGGCCCGGACGTGACCACCACCACGGACCCGTCCACCGACCGGGTACGCGGCTCCACCGTGGCGCCGGCCCCCTTCCGCGCCGATCCGGGAGCGCGGGCGGCCGGTTTCACCTGGTCATTCCGCAACCAGACGGACCAGCTCAAGGTGGACGTGCTGCCGCTCTATCGCGACGGCGCCTACGTGGTGGCCTCCTTCGACATCACCAAGGTCAACAAGGGCACGTTCATCCCGGTCCCCGACCCCTTCTCCGGGTGGGACCACGAGTTCTCCTCCGGCTCCGATTTCGGCGCGTTCATCCTCGTCGACCCGGCCACCAAGGCGCGCTACCACCCGCTCAAGATGTACACGGAGTTCGTCGAGAACTACGTGCCCGCCCTGGAGGAGGGCGAGACCGGCAGAGCCTACGTCTACTACCCGGCCCCGCCCGACGACCGCACGAGCATCACGCTGGAGGTGCTGAACGGAGGCGCCTACCCGGGGATCCCCATCGGACGCTGACCGGCCGGCGACCCCCGCAGGCCGGTGGGCCCGGCGCACGGCCCCGGGGACTTCATGGGGACGCCCCCGGCTCCCACGATGGGAGCCGGGGGCGCGCCCGGACCTCTCGGTGGTCGGCCGGGGCCGTCAGGGCCGCTTCCACGGCTCGACGTACGCGACCGTCACGAAGTCCATGTCCAACTGGTCGGGCGGGGTGCCTCCGGTCGCACTGGCGCCGGTGACGAAGATTCGGACCCCGGCGCCGCCGGCGGCGTCCACGGCGAGCCCGCGGGCGGTGTCCGTCGCGGCGACGTCGCCGTCGTAGTGGCCGACCCAGGTCCGCCCGCCGTCGGAGGCGTCGTAGACGATCGTCACGTAGTCGTCGCCGGCGGTCTCGTCGTCGATGCTCTGGCCGCCCACGACGACCTTGCTCCCGTCAGGGGACACGGCCACGTCCCAGGCGGAGTCCTCGCGGCCGGCCTTGCCGTCGTAACGCTGCGTCCACGCCCGCCGCCCGGTGGCGACGTCGTAGGCGATCGTGGTGTAGTCCGCCCCGGTGTCCTGCCCGGTGGTGTCACCGGTGACGTACGCCCTGGCGCCGTCGGGCGAGAACGTGACGTCGTGCGGGTTGTCGCTCGCGTGGGCCGGGCCGTCGTACCTGTCGGTCCAGAGCCTGCGGCCGGTGGAGGCGTCGTAGGCGACGGTGGTCGCGTCGGTCTGCGTGCCGGTGTTCTCGGCCGCGCCGGTGACGAGCAGGGTTCTCCCGTCGGGGGCGATCTCCATGGCGGCGGGGATGTCGATCCGGTTGGCCGTGCCGTTCAGCTGGTCGGCCCAGAGCCGCCGGCCGGTGCCCGCCTCGTAGGCGACCGTGCCCCAGTCGGTCAGGCCGGTGCCGGACGGTCCGCTGCTCTGCCCGGTGACGAAGACCGTGGAGCCGTCGGGGCTCACCTTGACCACCCGCGCGTCGTCGGTGTCGCCTCCGGCGCCGTCGTACGTCGCCGTCCAGACGGGAGTGCCCTTGGCGGCGTCGTAGGCGACGGTGACGAAGTCGTCCTTTCCTGGCTCGTAGGAGACCATGCCGCTCATGTACACACTTCTGCCGTCGGGGCTGACGGCGACGGCGTGGCCGAACTCGTTGCCGGCGCCCTCCCTGTCGTAGCGCGCGGCCCACAGTTCCTGACCGCTCGCCGCGTCGTAGGCGATGGTGACGGCGTCGTTTCCGGTGTCCTTGCCGGCGCTGACGCCGGTGATGAACACCCTGGACCCGTCGGGGCTGACCGTCAGGCCGTAGACCTCGTCGAATCCTCCGTCGCTGCGGTAGCCGCGGTTCCACAGCTCCGCGCCGGTGGCGGCGTCGTACGCGACGGTCTCCATGCTGGGGCGGAGCGTGCCGGGGACGGCGTCGTAGCTGACGCCGGTCACGTACATCCGCGCGCCCTTCGGGTCGAGCGCGACGAACTCGCCCGAGTCACGGGCGTTCGCCGTTCCGTGGGCGGCCGCCCACTTCTCGGGCACCGGGCGCACGACGACGGGGACGGCCACCGTGTGCTTACGGTCCTTCCAGACGAGCCGCCCGCCGCGGTAGGCGTTCATCGGGGCGGTGGCGCGCGTGAACGTGACCGTGAACCTCTTCGTCTCGCCCGCCTTCAGCGTCAGCCTGGCCGGCTCGACCTTGGCGGCGATCCCGTCCAGGCCGGTGGTCGAGGCGGTGTAGGTGGCGGTGGAACGGCCCACGTTGGTCACCCTGCGGGTCACCTTCTGCTCTCCGGCGAGCCTGCCGACGGCGATCGAGGGGACGTTCATGTCGCTGGGGTCGAGAGAGTATCCCGCCCTGGACAACGACGCGCACGTCTCGGCCTTGACGGCCCTGGTCGTGGCGCACAGGAAGGCGGTCCAGTCCCTGATGTCGCTGTCGTAGGCCAGGCCGGGGTCGGCGGCGGCGTTCGGGGTGACGTGGCCGGCGCCCTTGCCGAAGATCGTCTTCGGGTCGGAGGACGGTCCGTCGAGGACGTCGGCGCCGGTCGTCATCAGCGCGGACTTGACGGTCATCGGCGACCAGTCGGGGTGCAGGTCCTTCAGCAGCGCGGCCAGCCCGGCCACGTGCGGCGCGGCCATGGAGGTGCCGCTGTAGAGGTTGAAGTCCTGCCCGCCGCTGCCCGGTGGCGCGACGGCGGCCAGGACGTCCTGCCCGGGTGCGGTCACGTCGGGCTTGAGCAGGTCGCCCCCTCCGGCGTTGAGCGGGCCGCGGGAGGAGAACTCGGCGATGTACGGCGCCGGCACGTCGTCACTGAGCTTCGCCTGCTCGATCGTCGCGGTCGCGCCCGCGGTGGCGGCGTAGTCCTTGACCGCCTGGCGGTCGGCGACGGCGAGGTGCACGGTGGGCACCGCGTGCAGGTCGGCGTTGAGCGAGCTCTCGTCCACGTTGGTCAGCACCATGCCGACGCCGCCGGCCTCGGCCACCGCCGCGCTCTTGGCGGCCCTGGGCGTGTCCCCGCGGTCACAGACGACGATCCTGCCCTTCACCTTGGCCGGGTCGAGCACCGCCTTGCCGCCGTTGTCGGCGGCGGAGTAGCACAGCGTGGCCAGTCGCGTGTCGGCGCCGGGCAGGGCGACCGCGGCCGCGTCGACCAGCGGGGCGGGGCCGGCCTTCTCGGGCGCCAGCGACACGCCGCTGCGGGCCGAGCCGTCGCCGAGCGACACCGTTCCCCGGGCGCCGCGGTTGTGCGTGCCCGCCGCGACCGTGGTGATCCACGGGGAGGGGTGCGCCACGGTCGAGGGGGCGGGACCGCTGTTACCGCCGGCCGCCGAGACGAAGACGCCCGCCTGCGCGGCCGCCAGGAAGGACATCTCGACCGGGTCGAGGAAGTCGGTGAGCGTCCCCGAGACGGAGTAGTTGATGACGTCCACGCCGTCCGCGACCGCCTGGTCGATGGCGGCGACGAGGTCCGAGGTGAACCCGTTGGCCGTGGAGGCGTCCTGCGCCGACCAGAGCGCCTTGTAGGCGGCGATCCTCGCGCGCGGCGCGATGCCGCTCACCTCGCCGAACGCCGCGGCCCTCCCGGTCACCCGCACGCCGTGGTCACCCGCGGCGGTGGAGGCGACGTGGGTGCCGTGGCCGTTGTAGTCACGCGGGGACAGGAACTCCCACGGCATGTACTCCTTGACCGCCGCGTCGCCGCCCCATGCCTGGTCGAAGTGGCGGGCGGAGATCAGCTTGCCGTTGCACAGGCCGCTGTTCCACG
The DNA here is from genome assembly GCF_040653115.1 of Streptosporangium sp. NPDC048047. Classification (NCBI taxonomy): domain Bacteria; kingdom Bacillati; phylum Actinomycetota; class Actinomycetes; order Streptosporangiales; family Streptosporangiaceae; genus Streptosporangium; species Streptosporangium sp. NPDC048047. The sequence continues at coordinate 21,904 of NZ_JBEZNH010000084.1, forward strand.
ACGCGTCGGAGCCCTCGCACGCCCCCTTGAACCCACGCACCGGGCCGAACGCGGCCCCGCTGCCGTCGGGGTCGGCGAAGCTCCTGCTGTCGGGCCAGATGCCGCTGTCGATCACGCCGATGACCAGGCCCTCGCCCGCGCCACGTCCGCCGTCGGGGCCGCCGAGCCGGTCCCAGAGGCCACCGCGGGCGTCGAGACCCAGGAAGGACGGCGTGGACGACGTGGCCACGGACACCTTGCGGTCCTCGGTGACGGCGACGACGTCGGGCATCGCCCGCAGCTTCGCCGCCTCCGCCTTGGTCATCTTGGCCGCGAACCCCTCGTACGTGTAGACGTACTCGTACAGCTTGCGGCCGCCGCCCGCCTTCTTCAGCGCGGCGTCGTGCCGGCCTCGCAGGTGGTCCACGTACCTCGTCACGTCGGCGGAGCGGGGGTCGATCTTCTCCCCGCGCTCGGGCCTGGTCCCGGCAAGTCCGGCGGTGCCGCCGTCGTAGGTCACGACGGGGTCCAGTGCCATCTGCACTATGTACGTCTTCTGCTCTTCCGCGCCGGCCTCGGCGGTGACCGGGCCGCCGGACCAGGCGAGCCCGGCCAGCGCCAGGCCGCTCGCCGCCAGGATCGCCGGCCACCTTCTACGACTGTGGCCAGGGGTTTTGGACAGATCCATCGTTGCCCTCCGTGCATCGCCGCCGATCAGGCGGACGATGGCCGACGTTAACGAGGACCGGCCGGAGATGGATCCGTACCGTATACGGATTTTTGGGCGGTACCGATCAGGGATCGGCGAGTGGTGATCCGGTAACCTGCTCGTGGTCGGCGGAGAGGGGGTGATCGGATGCCCTCGGGGCCCGCCCGCACCGCCCCTCCCGGCTCCCTCTCCGAGGTGCTCGTCGGGCGCCGCTCCGAACTGACCCTTCTGCGCGCCGCCGTCGCGTCCCCACCCTCCCTCGTCCTCATCGAGGGTGAGGCGGGCATCGGCAAGAGCCGCCTGGTCCGTGAGCTTCTCACCGCGTCGGAGCCCTCCGCCGCCGGTGTCCTCGTGGGCCAGTGTGAGCAGCTCCACGAGCCCCTGCCGCTGTCGCCGGTGCTCGACGCCATCCGCCTGGCCGGCCCCCGCCTCGCCGCCTCCCGGCCGCTCAACCCCGTGACCGGGGCGCTGGCGCCGCTGCTCCCCGAGATCGCCGCGTATCTCCCGCCGCCGCCTCCTCCGCTCCCCGACCAACGGGAGGAACGGCACCGGGTGTTCCGGGCGGCCGTCGCCCTGCTCGACCACCTGAGCCCGGTGGTGCTCGTCCTGGAGGACGTCCACTGGGCCGACCGCGGCACGCACGACTTCCTCTCCTTCCTCGCCGCGCATCTGCCGCGTGACCTGTCGGTCGTCGTCACCCTCCGCCCTGCCGCCGTACCTCCGCCGCTGCGTGAGGCGTTCGCCAGGGCGCCTTCGGGCCCCGCGCTGTCGCTCGGGCTGACCCCGTTCAGCCGGCCGGAGGTGGAACAGTTCGCGGAGGGCGTGCTCGGCGCCGCGCTCCCGCCGACGTTCGCCGCCCTGCTGTACGAGAAGACCGGCGGCATCCCGTTCGTCGTGGAGGAGGTGCTCCGCACGCTCCTCGAGCACCTGCCCGCCCGCGACATCCCCGCCCACCCCGACGCCCTCACGGGGCTCACCGTGCCGACCGTGCTCCGCGACGTCGTGCTGCGGCGTCTGTCCTCGCTCGGCGAGACGGCGCGGGAGATCCTCGGCGCCTCCGCCGTCATCGGCACCACTCCTGACGAGCGGGTGCTCGCCGAGGTCACCGGGCGCGGCGCCGCCGAGATCGCCAGGGCGCTCGCGCAGGCACAGGCCGCCGGCCTCCTGCACGAGGAGGACGGCCACTGCCGCTTCCGCCACGCCCTGGCCCGCCAGATCGTCTACGAGTCCGTGCCCGTCGCCGCCCGCCGCTGGCTGCACCTCGGCACCGCCAGGGCGCTGGAGGCCGTACCCGGCCCCAGGCCGGTCGCCCGGCTCGCCCACCACTACCGGCTCGCCGGGCGTACCGCCGAGTTCCTGGCCAGCGCCGAAGCCGCCGCCGAACTCGCCCTCTCCCACGGCAACGACGCGACCGCCGCCCGTTTCCTGCTCCAGGCCCTGGAGGCGGGTGACCCGCCGCACGACGTACGCGTCCGGCTCGCCGTCCGGCTCGGCAGGGCCGCCGTCGACGGCCTGGCCCACGCCGAGGCCGTACCGCTGCTCGAACGCCTCCTCGCCGCCGAGGCGATCCCCGCCCGCCCGCGCGGCGAACTGCGGTTCGCCCTCGGCCGCCTGCTACGCCAGCAGGGCGAGGCCAGGGCCGGTTATCGGCAGATCGAAGACGCCCTGGACGACCTGGCCGACCGGCCCGCCCTCCTCGGCCGCGCGCTCGCCGTGCTCGCCGCGCCCGAGACCGTCGCCGACCGGCACGTCACCGAGCACGCCGCCCGGTGCGACCAGGCGGAGGAAGCGGCCCGCCGCAGCGGCGACCCCGACGTCGCGACGGCCGTGCGCATCGCCAGGGCCTCCCTCCTCCTCGAACAGGGCGACCCGGAGAGCTGGCGGCTCATCGACGCGCTACGTCGTGATCCCCGTCTCGCGGCCGCGCCCCGCGAGCATGCCCGTGCCTGCCTCAACTGGGCTCAGGCCGCTCTCCACACCGGCCACCTCCGGCAGGCCGATTCCCTGCTCGCGGAGGGCCGCCGCGTCGTGGACCAAGCCGAATACCTCCGCCTGGCGGAGATCGTCGAGCTGGTCACGGCGGCGGCGGACCACGCCGCGGGCCGCTGGGACGGTCTGGAACAGCGCGTCCGCCACCTGGGCGGCGCCTCGGCCACCTTCGCCGCCGCGACGCTGGACGCGCAGCTGCTGCACGCCGCGCTGCTCGCCGCGACGGGCCCGGCCGAGGAGGCCGCCGCGCGTCTGGCCGAGGTGATCCCGGTGGCGGAACGCGTCGGGGCCGTGTGGCCCCTCATCTCCGCCGGCACGGCGCTGTCCCGGCTCATGCTCACCCTGGGCGACGCCGCGGGCGCGGCCCGGCACGCCGAGGCGGCGCTGGCCCGGGTACGCGCCAAGGGCAACTGGGTCTGGGGCGCGCAGGCCGTACTGTGCCTCGTGGACGCCCTCGACACACTCGACGGCCCGGGCCGATCGGGGCACGCCGCCGGTGTGGTGGACGAGCTGGCCGCCGGTATCGCCGGAGCCGACGCACCGGCCGCCCGGGCGGCCCTGCTCACCGCACGAGCCGTCCTGGCCCGGGTCGCGGCCCCGCAGGAGGCGTGCGAGCTGCTGGACACGGCGCGCGTCCTGCTGCGGGACGCCGGCCTGCGCCACGAGGAGGCCGCAGCCACCGAGCGCCTCGGCGGCTGGCGCGGCGAGCGCGGGGCGCCCGACGGCGGACGCCTGCTGGAGGCCGCCCTGCGCATGTACGCCGCGATGGGCGCGGACCGCGACGTCGCCCGCGTCAGCCGGGTCATGCGCCGCAACGGCGTCCCCATCCCCTACCCGTGGAGGGGCGGGCGCCCGTCCCACGGTGGGACGCTCTCCTCACGCGAGCGGGAGGTCGCCCGCCTGGCCGCGGCCGGAAAGACCAACCAGGAGATCGCCGACGAGCTCTTCCTCTCCCGCCGCGCCGTCGAGAGCCACGTGGCCAGCGCCCTCCGCAAACTCGGCGTCCCCTCCCGCAGGGAGCTGCGCGTCTACGACCTCACCTGACCGCTCCCCGCCCCGCCGGTCACCGTCAACGGACGCCGCTACCTGGACGGCGCCTTCGCCGGCGGAAGCAACGCGACCTTGGCGGCGGGCGCCGGCGTGCTGGTGCTCGTCGAGCCGCCGGCCCACCTGTTCCCGACGGAGGGCCCGCCCGGGGAGACGGTCGTCCGGATCGCGCCCGGCGCCGAGACCATCGGGGTCTTCGGCTCCGACCTCGGCGGCCTGCCGTACCCCCGCCTGGTCGCCTGTCTACCAGGCGGGGGTAC
>NZ_JBEZNH010000085.1:0-25601 GCF_040653115.1 Streptosporangium sp. NPDC048047
CGGGGCTTCGCCGTACCGGGCGGCGGCCCTGGCCGCCGTGATGTGGGCCCTCGGGGTGGCCGGCGGCAGCACGACGAGCGGCCGGTTCCGCGTGCCGGCCGTGAGCTGCGCGGCGGCGGCGCTGTCCCTCGGAGCGACCTGTGCCGCGCTGGCCGGGTCACCGGTCGCCGACGGCCGGGCGGCGGGAGTGGGGGCGCTCGTCGAGAGCGGGGCCCTCCTCGTCCTGATCGGCGTCGTCGTCCGGTGGGCGCCGGCTCGGCCGGCCGCGGTCTCCGCCCTCCTCGCGGGTCTGGCCGTGGCGGTGTGGCTGTTCCGCTTCCTGGTCCCGTCGTCGCCGCTGGAGGTGGTGGGCGTCATGGGATTCTGGTCCGCCTGCTCGGCCGCCGCCGCCGGCGTCGGGCTCTACCTGCGCTCGATGGACCGGCGGCGGGTCCGCGCGATCCACCGGGCCCGCCGTGCTCAGCGGCTCGGGCTCGCCCGCGACCTGCACGACTTCGTCGCCCACGACATCAGCGAGATGATCGCTCAGGCGCAGGCGGGTCAGGTGGTCGGCCCGGCCGATCCCGGCCGGGCGCTGACCGCGCTCAGAGACATCGAACGGGCCGGTCTGCGGGCGATGGAGGCGATGGACCGGACCGTGCACATGCTCCGCGAGGACGAAACCGAGAACGAGCACGAAAGCGGGGACGGAAGCGGAGGCGGGAACGAGGGGGGAGGCGGAGACGGAGGACGGGCGGGGCGCGGAGGAGACGACGGCCGCGACCGGGGGACGGCCCCCGTCCCCACCCTGGCGGACCTGCCCGATCTCGTCACCCGGTTCTCCGCCCCCGGTCCTCCCGTGGCGCACCTGGACGTGCGTGGCCTGGACCTGCGGCGCGACGGCGACGGACCGGGCGCGCGGCCGTCGCGCGAGATCGGCGCCACCGCCTACCGGGTCGTGGTGGAGGCGCTGACCAACGTGCGCCGGCACGCTCCCGCGGCCACCCGCGTGGAGGTCGCCGTCGCCCTGGAGGCCGGGATCCTGACGGTCCGGGTGCGGGACGACGGCGCGGCGGGACGCGGACGCCCGGCTCCCGCCGGCGCGGACGCCCCCGGCCGGCCCGGCCCCGGACCCCGTGACGGCGGGCTTCGTGGTGAGGGCGGGTCTCGTGACGACGGGTCTCGTGGTCACGGTGGGTCTCGTGGTCACGGTGGGTTCCGCCACGGCGGACCGGAGGGCCTGCGGCCGGGAGGCGGTCGCCGCGGCGGGTTCGGCCTGCCCGGTCTGGCGGGGCTCGTCGAGGCACTGGGCGGTACGCTTCGGGCGGGCGCCGTACCGGGCGGCTGGAGCCTGACGGCGGTGCTCCCCGGAGAGCGCGGAGCCCCACGGGTGCGGGCGGCTCCTGACGGGACGCCCGGAGCGGGGAGGGGATGACGGCGTGGCCGGTGGGCGGATCCGCGTTCTCGTCGCCGACGACCAGGAAGGCATCCGCGGCGCCTTCCGGCTGATCCTCGACGCGCAGCCGGACATGACCGTGGTCGCCGAGGCGGCCGACGGGGCCACCGCCATCGCCACCGCCCGCCATCTGCGTCCCGACGTCGTGCTCGCCGACATCCGCATGCCCGTCGCCGACGGCCTGGAGGTCACCCGGGCGCTCGCGGGTCCCGGCGTCGCCGACCCGATCCGCGTCGTGGTCGTCACCACCTTCGACCTCGACGAGTACGTCCACACCGCCCTGCGCGCCGGCGCCTGCGGCTTCCTGCTCAAACGGTCCGGGCCCGCCCTGCTGGTGGAGGCGGTGCGCGCGGCCGTGGCGGGCGACACCCTGATCAGCCCGCAGCTCACCGTGCGGCTCCTGGGCCACCTGGCGACCCCGGCGACCGGATCCGCCGGGCCCGCCGAACCGCTGACCGGGCGCGAACTCGACGTGGTCCGGCTGGTCGCCGACGGCAGGAGCAACGGCGAGATCGCCGCGGAGCTCCTCATCTCTCCGGGGACGGTCAAGAACCACGTCGCGGCCGTGCACCGCAAGCTCGGCACGCGCAACCGGGTCGGCATCGCCGCCTGGGCCTTCCGCACCGGCCACCACAGCCCGTAGACCGGTGCCCCGAGCCGGGGCGGTGTCCTGAGCCGGGGCGGTGTCCTGAGCCGGGCCGGTGCCCCGAGCCGGGGCGGTGTCCTGAGCCGGGCCGGTGTCCTGAGCCGGGCCGTCGCCGCCTGCAGACCGGTGCTCGACGCCCGGAGCCGGGCCGGCGAGGACCGTCAGGCGAGGACGCGGCCGACCATCCGGGCGTACATCCGGCCCGGGCTGGGCACCGACGCCTCGTGGAGGAAGCCCGGGAGCATCGGCAGGTCAACGGCGAAGGGCTGCAGGCGCTCGTACAGGGCCTCGGCGCAGGCGGGACGCCGCTCGGGATCCTTGGCCAGCAGCTCGGCGAGCAGGCCGTTCAACGCGTCCGGCGCGTCCGGCACGTCCGGCGGCAGCTCGTTGACCTGGCGCTCGAACACGGCGTACTCGGTGACGCCGGTGAACAGCTGCCGGCCGGTCAGCATCTCGTGGATCACGCAGCCCAGCGCGTACAGGTCGCTGCGCGGCCCGGACAGGCCGCGCTGGATCTGCTCGGGGGCCATGTAGGCCGGGGTGCCGAGGATCTGGCCGATCCGGGTGAACTGCGACGAGCCCGACTCGCGGACCATGGCGAGGCCGAAGTCGAGGACCTTGGCGCTGCCGTCCGGGCAGAGCATCAGGTTGGTGGGCTTCAGGTCGCGGTGGTAGATCGACAGGGCGTGGGCGGCGGCCAGCACCGCGCAGGCCTGGGCGGCGATCGCGGCGGCCCACGGCACCGGGAGCGGGCCGTGCTCGCTGACCAGGTCGGCGACGGTCACCCCCTCGATGAACTGCATCACCTGGAACAGCCGCTGGTCGAAGGTGCCGAAGTCGTACAGGATCGGGGCGCCGGGGTGCTCCAGCTTCGCCAGGATGCGCGCCTCGCGCAGGAAACGCCCGGTCAGCTCCTCATCCGGGCCGGTGAGGAAGCGCAGTATCTTGACGGCGACCCGGCGGTCGAGGTGCGTGTCGTGACCGCCGTAGACGGCGCCCATGCCGCCCTGCCCCAGGGGAAGGTCGTCGAGTACGTACCGGTCACCGATGACCATCCGACCCTCCCGAGGACTCCCAGGGACATCACACCCCTTGGTCGCACGGCCGGAGATGACCGTCAACCAGTCCGTCAAAGCCTAGCCGGATCAGCGTTTCCCCCAGCGCGGTCGTCTCACGCACCCTGTCCTCCAGCGCGAACAGCTCCCGGAAGGCCGCGCCGTAGCGCCGCTGGTCGGCGAGGGGGAGAACCGGCACCCGGGCCCGCCGCACGTCCAGCCGGCTGAAGCCGGGATGTGACCTGTTCGTGTCGGCCGAGCGGATGAAACCCGCCACGAAGTCGGGGTCGAGCCGCTCGGGGTCCACCCGGTAGAGCGTGAGCTGAGGCCCCAGTGCCGCGCCGCCCCGCGTCATCACCCGGACGGCGCCGAGGACGCTCGTCACGATGTCCCCGGGCCTGATCATGACCAGGGCCGGGTCGAGGGTGGTCCCGCCCGTGGGGGCGGAGCCCACGGCCGTGTCACCGGCCGTCAGGACCGGCAGGGGACCCTCCTCGGCCGGCATCCTGGCCGGGGCCTGCAGGATCGTGACCAGCCCCGCCCTGGCGAGCTCCCCGACCGTGGTGGCCGGAAGGTCCTGCCGCTCGGCGAGCACCTCCAGCGCCGGGGGCGCGTCCGGCAGGGTGGCCGACGCGCCGCGGAAGCGGTCCAGCGCGTCGGTGAAGTCCCGCAGGAAGTCGGGCCCGCCCTGCTGCGGGCGACGCCGGGCCGGGCTGACGTCCACCTCCTCGTCGAGCAGGTCGATGATCCGCACGCTGCTGCCGTCGCCCGGCGGCTCCGCCTCCGGGTCCCGCAGGTGGGCCCGCCAGGCGGGCTCCACCGCCGACAGGTCCTCGGAGGCGTCCAGGAGCAGGAGCCTCGACGGGGGCCGCCCGCCGTCCGGGCGGCGCAGCAGCCACAGGTCCGGCCCGGCCGCGCCCAGCGTCACCACGGCCCGCAGCGCGCCGGTGCGCAGCAGGTTGGCCCGGATCCGCCGGCCGGGGCGGCGGGACGCCGCGGCCGGAGGCATCAGGATCGCCACCGGGCCGCCCGGCTTCACGCGGGCCAGGCAGTGCTGCACCCAGGCGAGCTCACCCTCCCCGCGGGGCGGCAGGCCGTACTCCCAGCGGGGGTCGCCGGTCAGCTCGCCGTACCCCCAGGCGCGTTCGTTGAACGGGGGGTCGCAGACCACCGCGTCGGCCTGCCTGCCGGCCAGGCCGTCCTCCCGCAGGGAGTCGCCGGCCACGATCCGGGCGTCGGCGCCGCGCAGCAGCAGCCGGACGGCGGTGATCAGGGCGTTCGTGGCGTCGGCCTCCTGGCCGAGGGCGGAGCCGGCGTGCAGCAGGAGGGTCCCGACGCCGCAGGCCGGGTCGAGGACCGTGCCCCGCTCCCGGGCCGTCAGCCGCCACATCAGGTCGGCCACGTCCTCCCGGGTGACCGCGAGCCGGCGGGAGTGGGCCTCGGTGTAGCGCTCGCACAGGAACTCGAACGTGGCGAGCGGCCCGCGCTCGGCGGCCAGCTCGGCCACCAGCCCGAGGAGGCCGTGGTCGCCGGGGGGAGCCACGGGTGCGCCGGGGAGGTCGGCCGTGGCGGCGGCCATGGCGTCCGCCGTCCGCGTGCCGCGCCCCGGCCAGGCGCCCGGCTCGCGCCGCAGGAACAGGAGGAAGGCGCCGACCCGGCCGACCAGCTCGCCCAGGCGCAGATCGTCGGCCGACGTCCGCAGCCGCTGCCACACCAGGTCGCCGAGGGAGACCTCGAACGGCTTGCCGTTGCGGCGCAGCCAGGCGGCGACCTCCGGCAACGAGAAAAGTGGGCTGGAGGTGGTTCCGGCGACCGGATCGGGGAAGTCGTCGTGTCGGCGGCGCCAGTTGCTGACCGCGGCACGGCCGACGGAGGCGAGCCGGGCGATGTCGCCCGCGTTCACCGTGATGTCCTGGCTCTCCTCCATGCCGAACAACAGTAGTTCACGTCGCTGAAGCGGTCTACAACATGTTTGCTTGTGAAGTGCTTCAACCAATGCTTTACTGCCTTCATGGCACTCAACCAAGCGTTGGCGCTGCGCTACGCCGCTCGATCCGATGTCGGCGTCCGCCGCGAGGCGAACGAGGATTCCGGATACGCGAGCGCTCGCCTGCTCGCCATCGCCGACGGCATGGGCGGCCACGCGGGCGGCGAGGTGGCCAGCTCCCTGGCGGTCAGGGCCATGGCGGCGCTGGACGAGAGGCTCCCGGCCGATGGCGTCGATCTCGTGGCGACGCTCAAGGGCACGGCCACCGAGGTCAACCACACGCTGCACGACATGAGCGAGCAGGATCCCACACTGCGCGGGATGGGCACCACCCTCACCGCGATGCTCTGGGACGGCCCGAACTTCGCCCTCGCCCACGTCGGCGACTCCCGCGCCTACATGCTGCGCGACAGCGCCCTCTACCAGATCACCCACGACCACACCCTGGTCCAGTCGCTGGTGGACGAGGGCCGCATCACCGAGGAGCAGGCCGCCGAGCACCCGCGCCGGTCCATGGTGCTGCGGGTCCTGGAGGGCACCGGTGACGGCGAGCTGGACCTGTCGCTGCGCGAGGCCAAACCCGGCGACCGCTACCTGCTGTGCTCCGACGGCCTGACCGGGGTGGTCGGCCCCGAGACCCTGTTCAACACGCTGACCGAGATCGACGACCCGGCCGAGGCGGTCCGGTGGCTCATCGACCTGGCCAACCGGGGCGGCGGCCCCGACAACATCACCTGCATCGTGGCCGACTACGGCCCGCACCCGGCGTCGGCGGACCGGTTCGTGGTGGGCGCCGCCGCCGAGGGACGACTCACCCACTGACCTCCACGGGCCCCCCACAGGCCCCACGGACCCAGCGGTCCCCGCCGCACCGGCGGGGACCGCGCCCCGGTCAGGCCCCGGGCACGCCCGTCGCGCCTGTCATGCCCATCACCAGGTCTCGCCGGTGATGCGCTCGTACGCCTCGACGTAGCGGGCCCGGGTGGCCTCGACGACCTCGGCGGGCACCTCGGGGGCCGGTTCCCTCTTGTCCCAGCCGGTGCCGGTCGCCCAGTCGCGGACGTACTGCTTGTCGAAGGAGGGCTGCGACCCGCCCGGCTCCCACCGTTCGGCGGGCCAGAAACGCGAGGAGTCCGGCGTCAGCAGCTCGTCGCCCAGGGTGAGCGTGCCGTCGGCCGCCCGGCCCAGCTCGATCTTGGTGTCGGCGATGACGACGCCCCGCCCGGCGGCCAGCTCGGCCCCCCGGCGGTAGATCTCCAGCGTGATCCGCCGGAGCTCCCCGGCGGTCTCCGCTCCCACCCGCTCGACCACGCCCTCGAAGGGGATCGGCTCGTCGTGCTGCCCGAGCGGCGCCTTGGTGCTCGGGGTGAAGATCGGCTCGGGCAGCCTGGAGCCGTCCACCAGGCCCGGCGGCAGCGGCACGCCGGAGACCGAACCCCGCTCGCGGTACTCCGCCAGCCCGCCGCCGGTGAGGTAGCCCCGGGCGACGCACTCGACCGGCAGCATGTCCAGCCTCCGGCACCGGATGGCCCGGCCGGCGAACTCGGCGGGGACGTCGGAGGCGGAGACGACGTGGTTCGGCACGACGTCGGCGAGCTGCTCGAACCACCACAGCGAGAGCCGCGTGAGGATCTTCCCCTTGTCGGGGATGGGCGTCGGGAGGATCACGTCGTAGACCGAAACCCGGTCCGACGCCACGAGGATGATGTCCCCGCGGTCCTCGTAGACGTCCCGGACCTTCCCTGAGTGGAGAAGCTTCACCGTTTTCCCTGCTCTCGCGCGCTATCGTCCTGCTCCGCCGGTACACCGGGCGGGAACAGATTAGTCGGCGCCGCCCGCCCGGCCGGAACACGGGGCCGATGATCCCACAGGGGCGGGGGACAGGCGGGCCGCGGCCGCCTCGATGGCCGCCCGCACCCCGCCCACCCGGTCGGCCAGCAGACCGACCGCGCCGACCGTCCTGGCAACCGGGTCGTCCCCGGCGCCGCCCAGCGCCTTCTCGCTCAGGTAGGCCGCCTTCACCTCGGCCCAGCGGGCGGCCTGCCCGGCCGTCAGGACGCCCCGCAGCTCGGCCAGCTTGAGCAGGTTCGCCTCGGCGCCGGAGGCGAGGGTCCTGGCCTCACCGAGATAGTGATCGTCGATCACCGCGTCCACCTCGGCCTCGTTCATCACCGGGACGATCCGGGCGGCGAGCCTGTTCATGTCCCGGTAGGACCCCTGGAGCCGGAACGGCGGCTCGGTCCTGGACGCGTCGGACCGGGCGGCCGAGTCGATGTAGGCCCGGTTGCAGGCCAGCACCACCCGCCGGACGCGGAGCAGGTGACGCAGGACCGGCAGCACCTCGTCGAGCTCGGCGGCGGAGTACGGGTGGGAGAGCCGGTCGGCCCGCGCGGCGGGGTCGCCCTCCGCCAGCCGTACCAGGAGGCGGACGTCGCCGCGGTCCCGTGCGGACAGCGGGGCGAGGAACGGGTTGGAGGTGAGCGCGTTGTCGATGTAGCTCAGCGCGAACAGCTCCTCCCGGCCCGACAGCACCTCGCCGAGGTTCCACACGTCGGCGCGGTTGGCGAGCATGTCGGGGACGCGGAACCGCGCGCCCGACTCGGTGTACGGGTTGCCCGCCATGCAGACGCGAAGCGCTTGCCCCGCAGGTCGTAGGTTCGTGACTCCCCGTCCCACACGCCCTCCATCCGCCGCTGGCCGTCGCACAGTGAGACGAACCGCTGCAGCAGCTCGGGTGAGGTGTGCTGGATGTCGTCGAGGTGGAGCAGCACGTCGGTGCCCAGCTCCAGGGCGAAGGAGATCTTCTCCACCTCACGGCGGGCCGCCGCGTCGGGCGCCCGCGCCGGGTCGAGCGAGGTGGTCAGGTGCCCCAGCGCCGGGCCGCTGACCTTCACGAACATCAGGCCGAGCCGGTCGGCGACGTACTCCATCAGGGTGGTCTTGCCGTAGCCGGGCGGGGAGACGAGCAGCAGCAGGCCCGACCGGTCGGCCCGGTCGGCGTCACCGGCGGTGCCGAGCTGCCGGGCCAGGCTGTCGCCGACGAGCGGCAGATAGACCTCGTCGAGGAGCTCGTTGCGGACGAAGGCGCTCATCACCTTCGGCCGGTACTCCTCCAGGCGCAGCCGCGCGCGCTCGGCGGCGACCAGCTCGTCACGCCGCCGCCGGTAGGCGCGGTAGGCGGGGACGCGCCGCTCCCGGAAGCGCCGGGTCCGGCCGAGGAACTCGTCCAGGCGCAGCTCCAGCGCGCCCCCGGTGATCCGCGGATGGGCGCCGAGCAGCCCGTCGACCCTGACGGTCAGGGCGGCGGGGGAGTCGTACCGGGCCGTGTCGCACAGCAGCACGGCCACCGCCTCCGGCAGGTCGGCCGACGGCTCGAAGGCCTCCAGCCACGCCCGGACCAGCCGGTGGCGGGCGGCGAGGTCGTCCCCGAGCGCGAGCAGGTCGTCGTCGAACCTCCGGCGCTCCGCCCCCAGCGCCCGGTCGAACCGCGTCAGCAGCGACCGCGCCGGCGCGCCCGTCACGAACCCCGGCGGCTCGCAGGCCAGCTCCTCGAAGAGGTACTCCCCGGCGAGCGCGCAGACGTCCGCGTCGTACGGTCCCTCCGCGTCGTACGGTCCCTCCGCGCCGTACGGTCCCTCCGCGCCGTGCGGCCTCTCCGCGCCGTCGCCGTCGGGCGGCCCGCCGGTCCCGCCGAGGTCCGCGGTGAAGGCCGCGACGGCCGCGCCGAGCGCGCGGCACGTCTCCGCCACCGCGTCGACCCGGCCGAACAGGGCGCGGGCGCGGGCCAGCGAGGCCACCCGGGTGCTCCACCTCTCACGTGCGGGTTCGTCCACCCCGAAGGTCCAGAAGAGCTGCGCGGCGGCCCGCGCCGCGGGGGGATGGCGCAGCAGGCCGGCGTCCGCGCGCAGCCGCAGCAGCGCCGCGAGGATCGCGGCCGCGTCGTGGTCGTGCACGCCGCGCTCGTAGCCCTCGTCGTAGCGGTCCCGTGCCGCCGCGCGGACGATCTCCAGCAGGCCGCCTCCCTCCGCCGCCGCGCGCAGCGCGTCGAACGTGACGGCGGACCCGCCCGCGTCCGGCGCTCCGGTCTCGGCGGCGGCCAGTACGGCGGCGGCCAGGTGCTCGGCCCGGTAGACCTCGGCGTTCTCGGAGACCAGCGGCTGGTCCCAGAACGGCAGGGTGGCGGCGAACGACGCGTCGCGCACCGGCGCGCGGTAGCCGGTCCCGGTCACCGTGAACACCGGCCGGCCCTCGTGCGGCACGAGCGTCAGCTCGGCGTCCCGGGTGGCGACGGCGAACCGGTGCCGCCCCAGGCGGATCGCCGTTCCGCCGTCGGTGTACAGGTCGAGCCGGTCGCGCAGCGCACGGCCCGCCTCCTGGCGGGCGGACGCGATCCGCCCCTCCAGCTCCTCGGCCCGGGTCGTCTCGCCCAGCGCCCGGAGCTCCCCGGTCACCCCCCGCAGCCTGGAGACCATGGGGTCGGAGCCGAAGTAGGTGTTGACCTCGTCGGGCGACCCGAGCCCGGCCGCCCGGCGGCGTATGCCGTCCAGGATCCGGCCGGCGGACACGGCCAGCCGGTCGGCCCGGCGGGCCCGCTCGTCCAGCAGCGCCTGCCGCCGCGCGGAGAACGCCTCATGGACGTTCTCCCGCTCGGCGGCCAGCCGGGTCAGGAAGTCGTCGAACTCGGCGAACCGCGCCTCCAGGCCCTCCAGGTGGAGCGTCAGCCGGCCGAGCTGCTCGTCGCACCGCTCGGGGGTGTCGGCCAGCGCCAGCGCCCCGGTGACCGACTGACCCAGCAGCGCGAACTCGGCCGCGAACGCCGCCCCGCCCTCACGCGACAGCAGCTCCCCGCGGCGGGCGTCCAGCGCGGCGCGGGCCCGGTTGACGCCGCCGAGGACCTCGCCGACCCGTTCCAGGATGGCGGTCCGCACGGTCGCGTCGGCGACGTCGAGCGTGCCGACCGCCTCGGCCACGATCTCCAGCCCCCGCGTCTGAGTGGCCAGCCGCTCGCCGACCGGCCCGGCCTCGGCCGTGGTCGCGATGTCCCCGGCCTCCTCGACCAGCCGCTCGACCTCCGCGTGGTAGTCGGCGAAGGCGTCCTCACCGTTCAGGAACTCCGCCGCGCGCCGCGTGGCGGCGTCGAGCCCGGTGCCGAGGCCGGCGTCCAGCGCGTCGATCCGGCCGGTGTCCACGTGGCGCAGCCCACGCAGGGTCACCAGGCGTCCCCGGGCCCGGCGCAGCTCGGACAGGTGGGTGATCCACTCCCGCGCGGAACGCGGTTCAGGGGAGTGCGCCCGCCGTACCAGGGAGGCGATCTCCTCGGCGGCGCTCTCCAGCGCGGCCGCGGCCTCCCCGGTGAGCGCCCGTACCTTCTCGAACTCCTCCAGCACCTGCCCGGCGCAGGACCGCACGTCGGCGAGCGGCCCGTGCAGCCCGTGCTCGTCCAGCCAGTGGTGGCGGTCGAAGACCCGGGCGCAGGCCGCGACCAGCGCCTCGAAGACCGGGGCCGACGGCGCCGTGTCCTCGACCATCCGGGCGACCGAGACGCAGTCGGAGATCCCGCGGACCAGTTCCGCGTTGCCGATCCGCTCCAGCGGGCCGGTGCCGGCCGGCTGGGCGGCGGCGTGCAGGTCCGACACGTACGGCGTCCGCCAGACCTGCACCGGGTGGATCCGGGTGGGTTCGTCCGAGGCCGCCCGGAACAGGAGCAGCGTCCCGTCGTCGAGCAGCGTGTGGCCGTGGCAGGGCAGGGGGGTGGAGACCTCCTTGCGGATCACGTTGTACGGCAGCAGCAGGGACCGGCCTTCGGCGGGCGCGTGGAAGACGTAGAGCACGTCCTCGCCGTCGGGCGAGCGGATGGCCCGCTCGAACTCCAGGCCGGAGACGTCGGTGTCGAAGGTCCTGCCCGTCCCGGTCGACAGGAGGTAACCACCCGGGAAGACGATCCCCTGATCCTCCGGGAGCCGGCGGCAGGCCCGGCCGATGCCGTCGAGGCGGACCACCTCCCCGGTCCGGGTGTTGAAGACCAGGTGCCGCCACTCGGTCTCGTTGTAGGGGCGGATGCGCAGCAGGATCAGCGGGCCGACCTCGGCGTGGTGGACGTCGGCGTCGGCGAGGCTCTGCAGCGGCTCGGCGACCGGCTCGCGGTAGGTCCTCTCGCCGGTCCCGGCGTCGTTCTCGGCCTTGACGGTGAGGCCGCCGGCGGTGTCGACGTGCACCCGGCCCCGGATCGAGATGTACGGGCGGCGGCCGGGCACGTGGTCGTCGCGGGTGGCCGGAACCCACTCGAAGTCGTACGGGGGCGGCGGGACGTGGTCACGCTCGCCCCGGTCGTCGAGATAGGCGAGCGCGCCGTCCGCACCGACCTGCCAGCGCAGCACGCGGACGTCCTGCGGCCCCGCCCGGAAGACGGCCAGCAGCTTCTCCCCGGTCCGGTGGAGCCGCAGCAGCCGCGTCCCCCGGTAGTAGCGGTGGAGTTCGGCGAAGTCGTGCTCGAACCGCGGGTCGCGGAACAGCGGCACGGGGTCGAGCCGGAAGTCCTCACCGCCCGCGTCCCCGCCCCCCGTGTTCCCGTCGGCCGTGCCGTCACCGGTCGCCTCCCGCACGAAGGAGTGCAGGGAGAAGACGTCCCCGACGGTGGTCTCCGGCTTCGGCCCGGAGGGGGCGTTGTGGCCGAACAGGATGAGCCCCCGCCGGACCTCCCGCCCGCCTCCGGGCCCGCCGCCCCACCCGTCCCGCCCGCCCCCCGTGCTCCCGCCGTCCGCGCCCGGCGGGCCGGCCGCCTCGCCGAGCGCGACGATGTCGCGGGGGAGGCAGGCGTGCCCGGTGCGGATCCGTACGGTGCCGGCCAGGCGGAGCTCGGTCCCGCCGAAGACCGCGCGGCGCCGGGCGTCGAGCGCCTCGGCCCGCCGGGCCAGCTCGGCCGCCCGCTCGGCGAGCCGGACGCGGAGCACCTCGTAGGTGCCCGCGTCCGGCCCGGCCTCGCCGCCCGGCCCCTCGGTGACGGCCTCGGTCATGAACGCCGTCACCGCTCACCCGCGTCGAGGACGGTGACCTGCGCCTCGGCGGTCTCCGCGGCGGCCACGAGCGGCGCCTCGGCGACGCCGCCGGTTCCGATGCGGCCGTTCGCCGGGACGGCCGCCCCGGCCAGGTCACGCAACCGGTCGGCGTCGGGCCCGCCCGCGGCCAGCTTCATCAGCAGCGCCGACAGGGACAGGTTCCGCACGTCCCCGCTGTCCAGCGAGCCGAGAACCCCGGCCAGGTCGGCGGGCAGGCTCCGTGAGCCGTCGAGGTACGGCCCGGCGAGCGTCCGGGTGATCTCGGAGTGCCGGACGAAACCGTCGACGCTCTTGCCCGCGCTGATCGAGTTCGTCAGCCGGTCGAAGAACGCGCCGTCACCGCCGACGATGTCGATGTTGGCGTTCTCCAGGCCGGCGGCCATCACCATGGCCTGTGCCTCGGCGACCTTCGTCTGCGCCTCCACCCCGGCGAGGCGGATCTCCTTGTCCGCCTCCAGCCGCAGCCGGTACTCCTCGTGGCCGCGGGACGCGTCGTTCAGCGCGGCCATCGCCGCCGCCTTCTCGGCCAGGCCCTCGGCCTCCGCCTTGAGCTTCTCGCCGACCGCCGCCGCGGCGGCCAGCGCCTTGGCCTGCTCACCCTCGGCCTCGGCCTTCAGCTTCTCGCGCACCGCGGTGGCCACCGCGTGTGCCCGGGCCTGCTCACCCTCGGCGGCCGCGAGGGCCTTCTCCCGTTCGACCGCCGCCTCGGCGCGGCCGATCTTCTCGATCGCCGCGGCGTCCCGCTCCCGCACCTGCACCTGGGCCAGACCGGCCGCCGCCGCCTCCGCCTGGACGCCCTCGGCCAGGCGGACCTTGGCGCGCGCGTCGAGTTCGGCGGCCTGCTGCCGCGACTCGGCCAGCACCAGCGCCTCGCGTGCCCGGTGCCGGGACGCCGCCTCGGCCGCCTCGGCGGCCTTGATGTCCTTGACGAGGTTCTCCTGCGCCTCCGCCTCGGCCTGGATGACCACGGCCTGACGCGTCCGCTCGGCCTCCTCGACCACCCGCAGGCGCTTGATGCTCTCCTCCTGCTCGGCGACCGTCTTCTCCACCGCGATCCGCTCGCGGACCACCTCGGCCACGGAACGCCTCTCGCCCTCGACCTCACGGTCCTTGGAGATGCGCGACAGCTCGGTCTCCCGCTCGCGGGTGATGACCTCCAGCATCCGGTCCTTCTCGATCCGCTCGGACTCGATCGCGATGACCCGCTCGCGGTTCTTGGCGGCCACCGCGATCTCGCGGGCCTGGTTCTCCCGCTGGATGCCGAGCTGCTCCTCGGTGCGCAGGTCGGCGGCCTGCGCCTTGAGCCGCTCCGCGGCCTGGACCGTGAAGATCTCCGCCTCCTCGCGGGCGCGCAGGGTCTCGACCTCGCGCCGCTGCCTGATCTCCGCGTCGGCCTGGCGGCGCTCCAGCTCCAGGATGGCCTCCCGCGCGTCCACGTTCTGGCGGGTGATCTCCTTCTCCTCCTGCCGCTGGAACTCGTTGGTCCGCATGTGCTCGATGGCGGTCAGCTCGGTGATCTTCCGGATGCCCTGGGCGTCGAGGATGTTGCCCTTGTCCAGGGAGAGCAGCGACGTCTGCTCCAGGTAGTCGATGGCGGCGTCCTCCAGGCTGTAGCCGTTCAGGTCGGTGCCGATCACCTGGATGATCTGGTCGCGGAAGGCGTCGCGCTGGGTGTAGAGGTCGACGAAGTCGAGCTGCTTGCCGACGGTCTTCAGCGCCTCGGAGAACTTGGCGTTGAACAGCTCCTGCAGCGTCTCCTGGTGGCTGGCCCGGGTCGTGCCGATGGCCTGGGCGACCTTCACCACGTCCTCGACGGTCTTGTTGACCCGGACGAAGAAGGTGATCCGGATGTCGGCCCGGATGTTGTCGCGGCAGATCAGCCCCTCACGGCCGGTCCGGGCGATCTCGATGGTCTTCACCGAGATGTCCATGACCTCCGCCCGGTGGAACACGGGCAGCACGATCGCCCCGGTGAACGTGACGTCCACCTTGTTGACCTTGGAGATGATCAGGGCCTTGCCCTGTTCCACCTTGCGGAACAGACGGCTGACCACGACGGCCAGGCTTATGACGATGAGAAAGACGACGGCGATGAGAATTCCCAGGCCGGTGGAGATGACGTCCATGCGGTTCCTCGGCTAAAGGGGACGATGGGGGTCGAGTTCCGCGTCGTACGGCATCACCCAGAAGAATTCCCCCACCGCGTCGTAGGCGAATATCAGGGCGATGCTGCCGGCGCCGAAAACGTCGTCACCGGTCTGGCGGACCTGTACGAGAGCGGAGGAACCGTCGGCGGCGGTTACCTCGGCCTGACCGAAGCTCCCGCTCACCCGCCCGGTGCGGATGACGCAGGTGCGCCCCACGAAGTCGGCGCGGGAGGGGACGGGCCGGAGGCGGGTGGCGCGGCGCAGCGGCACCACCACCAGGCGCGTGCCCGCCCAGGCGCAGACGAGTGCCGCCGCCAGGACGCCCGGTGGCCCGAGGACGTCGGCGAACAGCACGCCGCCCGCCAGGCAGGCGAACCACGCGATGGCGACCAGCAGCGACACGACCACGGCGACCGGCGCCCCGCCGAGCCCGATGCGGCCCAGCGCCCCGGAGAGGCCCACGGCATCGGCCCCGCCGTCCGCTTCACCGTCGAAACCGAAACCGCTCAGCAGGACGAACAGCCAGTAACCGGCGACCACGGCGAGGGCGAACGTGAAAAGAACCGCCGGAAAGGCCAGTGCGGCGTCGACGAAACGACTCATGAGCGCGAAGAATCCCCCCGCCGGTGTCTCCCGGTGGCGCTCCTCGAAGCGCCCGTGCCCTGCACCCGTATAAAGAACGAGTAAAGAGAATGGTTCCCGGAGGGCGGGATGTTCTCCTCGGATGCCTCAGAGGGCCCGGACGTCCCAGAGGTCCGGGAGGCATGGAGGTCCCGGAGGCGTCAGGTGCCCCGACGGGGTGGAGGTCCCTGAGGCGTCAAAGGACCCGGAGGCGTCGGAGGCCGACGGAGTCAGAGGCCCCGGCGGCGTCAGAGGCCCCGGAGGAGCCGGGGAGCGGCCGGTGGGCCCCGGCTCCGCGGCGGGAGCGCCCCCCCTGCTCCTCGCGGGAGACGGGGCGCGGTCGAGAGGGTCAGGCGGGGCGCGTGATCATGTAGGCAAGGCCGACCAGGATCACGACGGGGATCAGCCAGACGATGGCCTCGATGGCGAATTCCTTGTACACGGGCGCGCGTCCTTCCGGGGGTGGCGAGCGACGAGAAGCACGGGAGACCGACGATAGCGTCTGCGCCGCGCGACGGCCAGGACGCGCGGGCCCGCCGTACGGCGCGTCATCCTCCTCGGAGGCGGGGCCGCACCGGGCGCACGGGACCGTACGGCGGGCTCCCGCCGAAGAGGTGGTTCTCGCGGGAGAAGGGCCGGGACGGCGCCCGGGTCAGGAGGGGACGACCGCGCCGACCGTCACGGGCGTGCCGGAGCCGGGTCCCTCGACCACGTCGGCGACCACGCAGGTGATGTTGTCCGGCCCCCCGGCCTCGCAGGCCAGCTCGATCAGCCGGCGGGTCACCTCGTCCAGGTCGTCGACCTCGGCGAGCACCTGACGCAGCCGCTCGGCCTCCACCACCCCGGAGAGGCCGTCGGAGCACAGCAGGTAGCGGTCGCCGACCTCGGCGTCGCGCAGGGACAGGTCGGGGTCGGGGTTGTCGCCGCCGTCGAGGACCTGCAGCAGGATCGACCGGTGCGGGTGCCTGGCGGCCTCCTCCGCGGTGATCCGGCCGTCGTCCATCAGCGTCTGCACCAGGGTGTGGTCGTAGGTGATCTGGTACAGGTCGCAGTCACGGAGCAGATAGGCGCGGGAGTCGCCGATGTGGGCGAGCGCCACCCGCGGGCCGTCCCAGAGCATCAGCGTCAGCGTGGTGCCCATGCCGGTGAGGCTCGGGTCCTCCTCCACCAGCTCCCGCAGCCGCTGGTTCGCCTGCTGGACCCCGGCCTCGGCCGCGGCCACGAGGTCGTCCGGCTGCTCCTGGTCGAGAGCCGCGACCGCGGTGATGGCCGCCGCGCTGGCGACCTCCCCGCCCACGTGGCCGCCCATTCCGTCGGCGACGGCGAGCAGCCGGGCGCCGGCGTACGCCGCATCCTCGTTACCCTGGCGGACCCGGCCGACGTCGGAGCCCGCCGCATAGCGAAGCGTGATCATCTGCACATCACTGAAAGATCGAGTTGCACGAGCGGGTCGCTTTCCGGGCAGTCGGGATGGGCATGGGGCGAACCATGGTGTTCCACAATCCACCGAACACCATGGTGACGCAAGCGGCCGGAGGAAGTGTTGCCACATCTGTTGACGGCCGCACTGCACGTAAGCTGTCCCAGTGCCCTTCCGAAGCGTTTCCGAACGGGACGGCCCCCATCTCACCCCCGGCACGGCGAGGAGAACAGCAATTGACCGCGATCATTGAGGAGGCGGCGCGGCGTCGCACGTTCGCGGTGATCAGCCATCCCGACGCCGGAAAGTCCACCATGACCGAGGCATTGGCGCTGCACGCGTCGGCGATCACCGAGGCCGGCGCGGTGCACGGCAAGGCCGGCCGCCGCGGCGTCACCTCCGACTGGATGGACATGGAGAAGGCCCGGGGCATCTCCATCACCTCGGCCGCCCTCCGGTTCGAGTACCGGGGCCACATGTTCAACCTCGTGGACACCCCCGGCCACGCCGACTTCTCCGAGGACACCTACCGGGTGCTGGCCGCCGTCGACTGCGCGGTCATGCTGCTCGACGCCGCCAAGGGCATGGAGCCGCAGACGCTGAAGCTGTTCGAGGTCTGCCGCCACCGCCGCATCCCGGTCATCACGTTCGTCAACAAGTGGGACCGCCCCGGCCGCGAGGCGCTGGAGCTGCTGGACGAGATCGAGGAGAGGACCGGCCTGCGGCCCACCCCGATCACCTGGCCGATCGGCACCGGCGGGTTCTTCCACGGGGTGATCGACCGCGTCACCGACCGGGCGGTCCGCTACACCCGCACCCCCGGCGGCGCCACCAAGGCCATCGAGACCGACCTGCTCCCCGAGCAGGCCGAGACCGAGCTGGGCGAGGACTGGATCCGGGCCAGGGACGAGGCCGAGCTGCTGGGCGCGATCGGCGCCGACCACGACCAGAAGGCGTTCGAGGGGCACGAGTCCACCCCGGTGCTGTTCGGCGCCGCCCTGAACAACTTCGGCGTCGGCCGCCTGCTCGATGCGATGGTGGACATCGCCCCCGCCCCGGCGCCGCGCCCCGACGTCAAGGACGTCCCGCGTCCGCTGGAGGAGCCGTTCTCCGGGCTGGTCTTCAAGGTGCAGGCCAACATGGACCCCTCGCACCGCGACCGGATCGCATTCGTCCGCGTCTGCTCGGGCCGTTTCGAGCGCGGCATGGTGCTGACCCACGCCGCGACCGGACGGCCGTTCGCCACCAAGTACGCGCACGCGGTCTTCGGTCAGGAACGCGCGACCATCGACGAGGCGTATCCCGGCGACGTCGTCGGCCTGGTGAACGCCACCGCCCTCCGTCCCGGCGACACCCTCTACGACGGCCCGTCGGTCGAGTTCCCGAAGATCCCGAGCTTCGCGCCCGAGCACTTCTGGACCGCCCGCTGCCGTGACGCGGGCCGGGCCAAGCAGTTCCGCAAGGGCATCGAGCAGATGGAGGCCGAGGGCGTCGTCCAGGTGCTGCGCTCCGAGATCCGCGGCGACCAGTCACCGGTGCTGGCGGCGGTCGGCCCGATGCAGTTCGACGTGGTGAAGCACCGGCTGGCCGGGGAGTTCAACACCGAGATCGCCCTGGACCGGCTCGACTTCAGCCTCGCCCGGATCACCGACGCCGAGTCGGCGCCGATCCTCGCCCGGCAGCGGGGCGTGGAGGTCTTCACGCGCTCCATCGACGGGGAGCTGCTGGCACTGTTCACCGACGAGTGGCGGATGCGCGGCGTGCTGCGCGACCACCCGGGCCTGGCGCTCAGGGCACTGCTCGCCGACACCCGGGGCTGAGTTTTCGCGGCGGGCCCGCCGTACGGGGGAGTCCTCTCCGTACGGCGGGCTTTTCCGTGCGCGTGTCCCTGTGTTCCGTACGGCGTGTCCTTGCGTACGGCGTGTCCTCGTGTGGGAACGGGTTTTCCCATGGGACGGGTCGTCTCGTACGGTGGGCGGGGCGTGGTGCGGAGTGTCCGTACATGGTGGGATATGTCCCCATGAGCACCGTCAGATGGGGCATCCTCGCGACCGGCGGGATCGCGGCCACGTTCACCGAAGACCTGAAGCTGCTGCCGGACGCCGAGGTGGCGGCGGTCGGATCGCGGACCGTGGAGTCCGCCCGCGCGTTCGCCGACCGGCACGGCATCCCCCGTGCCCACGGAAGCTGGGCCGAACTCGCCGCCGACCCCGACGTGGACATCGTCTACGTCGCCAACACCCAGAACGCCCACTACGACGCCGTGCTGACCTGCCTGAACGCGGGCAAGGCCGTCCTGTGCGAGAAGGCGTTCACGCTCAACCGCGCCCAGGCCGCCAAGCTGGTGGACCTCGCCCGCGAACGCGGGCTGTTCCTCATGGAGGCCATGTGGACGCGCTGCATCCCGGGCGTCCGGAAGATCATGGAACTGGTCGGGGGCGGTGCGATCGGCCCGGTCTCCTCCGTTCACGCCGACTTCGGGATCTTCGCGCCCGTCGGCCCCGAGCACCGGCTCCGTGACCCGGCGCAGGGCGGGGGAGCCCTCCTCGACCTCGGCGTCTACCCGATCTCCTTCGCCCACCTCCTGCTCGGCGACCCCGCCGAGGTGCGGGCCTGGGCCCGGCTGACCCCCGAGGGCGTGGACGAGAACACCGGCATGATCCTCGGCTACGACGGCGGCGCGGTGGCGGTGCTCTCCTGCGGCCTCACCGCCAACACCCCGGTCACCGCGACGATCTCCGGCCCGCTCGGCCGGATCGAGGTGCCCGGACCGTTCTTCCGGCCCGCCACCTTCGTCCTGCACCGCTCGGAAGCCGAGCCGGAGACCTTCCACGTCCCCTACGAGGGGTCGGGCATGCTGCACGAGGCCGCCGAGGCCATGCGCTGCCTGCGCGAGGGACTGCTGGAGAGCCCGCTGGTGCCCTGGCAGACGACGCTGGACGTGATGGGCGTCATGGACGAGGTCCGTTCCCAGGTGGGGGTGCGCTTCCCGGGCGAATGACCGGCTTATGCCGTTCGCGTTCCTTGGGTTTGGGCGGATTCCGTCACATCGGGGTGGGGCTTCTCCCGTTGCGGGTGTTCCCTGGGGTCAGGCGGGACGATGGCTGCCGGGCCGGTCGGGTGCGCGGGCTCCAGGGGGTGTTCCGGTTCCCATCCGGGCTGGTCGGGTGGGCGTGTTCCGGTGGGTGTTCCGGTCCCTTCTCGGGCTGGTCGGATGGGCGTGTTCCGGTCCCTTTTCGGGCTGGACGACGGTGCGCGCTGCGGTGGGTGGGTGTTCCGGCCGGCGCTGTGGCCGGGCTCTGGTGTTTCCCGGCCTCCGGCCTGGTCTCGGGCGCGATGGTTGCGGGCGTTTTGAAGCCGGCCGGAACACCCACCCACCTCCGCGCCAAGACCACCCCGGCCGTACGGATGACCCGCCGTAGCGTCTTCCTTTCCGGCGGCCCACGGTCCCCGCCGATGCTGAAGCGATCTGGTACTCCCGGCTCAGGGCGGGTCGCCGTAGCCTTGCGGCCACACTGGCGGGGGAGAGCGCAGGGCCGGGCGCCGTAGTTCCTCTCTGACGGACCGCCCACAGTCCCCGCCGTCCCCGCCCCCTCGGGTCGTTCATGGGGTCCGCCGTGACGGGTCATCTTTCGGGACGCTCACAGTGTCGCCGTGAAGTGCGAAGCGGATGGCGCGGTTCCCCCAGAAGGGCACAGACAAAGGGGAAAGAGGGAGCGGGGATCGGGTTCAGAGCGTCTTGCGCATGACCGTGCAGGGGCGGCCGTGCTGGAGGTCCGGACGGTGGTCGAGGACCTCGTACCCCAGGGCGCTCCAGAAGGCGAGGCCCTTGGCGTTGGCGTCGAGTACGGCGAGGCGGACCGCCGTCCGGCCCGCCGCCCGGAACCGTTCCTCCACGGCGCCCGCCAGCGCCCGGCCGTACCCGGATCGGTGCATCCGGCCGTCGATCAGCAGCAGGCCGATCCACGGGTCCGGGTCGGCCGGGTTCGGGTGGTGCGCCAGGGTGATCGCGACGCCCGCGAGCGGCCCTCCGGCCTCCGTACGGCAGAGCAGCACCTCGGTGTCCGGGTTCGCCAGCTCCCCGGAGAGCGAGGCCGAGATCTGCTCCGGCCGGATGTCGTCCGGGTCGGGGAAGTCGCCGCTGACGGCGAAGAACTTCCGGTTGGCGGTGTGGAGGGCGGTCAGCTCGGCGAGCAGCGGCTCCGGAAGCACACCGTCCCGGGGGACGGCGAGCGGATCGATGATCATGAGCGGGAAGCCTAGCCTCCTTCGAGGGCGGAACCGAGGCCCGGACGGCCGGAACCGGGCGGCGGTGCTCGTCGGGAGCCGCGTCACTCCTCATCGGTCACATCATGACGTTTCCTCCCGCCCGCTGCCGGTCCGGTCATGGATGAAGGGCAGATAGGCCCCCAGGAACGCCCCGTCCTTCAGCGGTCCTCCAAGGAGCCCCGGCTCGGGCTCCACCGGAACGAGCGGAACCTCGCATTCCGGCGCACGAGGACCGACGAGCACCAGAATCCTGTCGCGGACGCCCGTTGCCGACAGTGCCTCGCTCCACGCCACGGGGATATCGAGCGCTCCCAGGAAGAGATGGCCGGGCGGTTCGTCCTCCGCGGACGGTTCTGCGACCCGTACGGCCACCCAGTTCGGAACGAGACCGTTCAGGTCCCCCTGCACGAGCCGCACCGACCAGCCGGGCCTCACGGCCGCCTCGGTGAAGTGTTCACCGAATCCGGCCGGGAGCCAGAGACTCCGCTCCAGTTTCGACAGCCACGTCGTCGCGCCACGACCGTGGTCATCGGTCACCTCGACGGTGATCATCAGTGCCGGTTCGGGGGCGCTCCGCGGATCGAGGACACCGGGCGGCACCATGACCGGCCGGGGAGTGATGGCGAACCTGCCCTCCACTCCGGATTCGTCGCCCAGACACATGGTCGTGTGAGCGGGCGCGTGCGAGACGTCTCTTCGGTTCACCCGTATCAGCGCGGACGGCGCGCAGCGGGCGTGGTTGTAGCGGAGCTCAAGCAGTTCGGTCGCCGGGCTGAGGTCGGGATCGTAGCGGGTGACGACGAGTTGGATGGTGATGTCCTCGGTTCGGGCGTCGCCGGAGTCTCCACATGTGTGGCACGCGTATACCGTCCGGTCGCGGATGCCGGCGAGCACGAGCTCCTTGTCCACGACCTCGTCATGCGAGACGCCCCGGCGCCCCTCCCCGGCGAGGAACCGCTCCACGTCATCGGCGAAGATGAAGCGGCGGCCGTCACGGATGACGGCGAGGGCCTCCTGATACCTCTCACCCGTCCGCTTGATGCGGTCGCGGACCTGGCGGCCGAGGTCGCGGTTGTGGTGTGGCATGTCTCGTCCCGGTCCGGCAGTCGGCCATCCACGCCTGGCCCCGCCTGGTCGAGATCCGCAGACGCGCGTCGGCGTCGGGCCCATGGAACGGGGATGGTCGCTCGTCGTCATCGCCACTACCCCGGGATGGTGTGCCGTCCCCGCGTGGTGGGACGACCCGGGATCCCCGCGCACGGGGGCTGGAGCGCCAGCATTTGCAACCTACACCAGCGGCGAGCACTCATGCGTGCGGAAAGAAACGGGGGACACCGATCGATGAGCACCCCGCCACCGCCTGCACCTGACACATGTACACAGGCTCTGGGTTCCACGGCATCAAGATCATCAATTGTGCGGCGCCTCCGTGACATCGCCCTTCGAGCTGCTGACGGCGTGACCGCCGGGACGGTGTGCTCTCTGTCAACGGCGGTGCCTTTCGCCGCCCGAGGACCTGTCGCCGGCGAGGTCTTCGCCGAGCAGCAGCGCGGCGACCGCCTCCGGGGCCTCACGCATCGCGTTGTGGGCGGTCGGGAGGTCGTGGACCCGCCACCCGGGATCGGCCTGGAGCCGGGTGCGGAGTCCGGCGAACGGCGTCCGGTCCTCCCAGCCCGAGCAGTAGACGAACTCCCGGCGGGGGACCTGGGCGAACGCGCCGGTGAGCCGGATCGTCTGCAGGAGCGAGGCGAGGGGGTGGGGACGGCGGCGGGGATCACCGCCGTCCGGCGGCCGGACGGCGTAACCGTCGGCCGCGGCTCCGGTGACGAACGCCTGCCGGTATGCCTCACTCGTCGACGACCAGCACGACTCGCCGTCACGTGGCACGTAGGCGTCGAGATGCACCAGTCGTGAGATCCGGCCGCCGGCGCGGTCGGCGGCGGCGGCGATCACCATCCCACCGTAGCTGTGGCCGACCAGCGTCGCGCCGGTGATGTGGGCGCGATCGAGGAGCCGCAACACGTCCCCGGCGTGCGTGTCGAGGTTGGCGGCCGCGACCGCCGCCTCGTCGTCGTCCGGCCGCAGACCGGTCAGGGTCAGGGCGTGGACGACATGACCGGCACGCTCCAGCGGCGGGACCACCGCCTCGAACGCCCAGGAGCCGTGCCAGGCGCCGGGCACGAGAATGAACGTCGCCATGTGTTTTCTCCTCCCAAGCCGCGGCATCGAGGCACGCCGCCCCGATGCCGTGTGGTCCGGCCGGGTGCTTCACGTCACCGGACCACTTCGCATGGAGAAAGTGTCATCGGATCAGGCTGTGGCCGCCCACCGATAGGATGCCAACCGATGCCTGTTCGCCGCCAACCTCGCCCCGGCGCCGAGGTGACATCACACGTGTGGCCGTCCGGCGGGCGCCACCTCTGGCCGTCCGGCGGGACGAGTGCGGTGCAGACGCACACGCGGGGACACCTGGTGTACGCGGCCGGCGGCGTCCTGGCGGTTCACACCGAGCACGGCACGTCGATCGTTCCCGCCGACAGGGTCTCCTGGACCCCCGCCGGGTTCACGCACCACCACCGCGCCCACGGCGACACCGACATGCGGATCGTCTTCCTCCCGCCGTCCCTCGCCCGGCTCATGCCGGACCGTCCCGCCGTGTTCCTGGCCTCCGGCCTCGCCCGCGAGGTGTTGCTCGCCCTGACCGGCCCCCGCGACCACGACGACGCCGCGCCCGGCCACAGCCGCTCCGCGCGCTCCCGCCTCCTTCGCGTCCTCGTCGACGAGCTGCACGAAGCGCACGAACAGCCACTGCACCTGCCGGAGCCGCAGGACGACCGGCTGCGGGGGATCGCCCGGCTGCTGTACGAGAACCCGGGGGACAACTCCTCGCTGGCCGAACTCGGGAAGACGGTCGGAGCCGGCACCCGCACCCTCAGCCGGCTGTTCCGCGACGAACTCGGCATGACCTTCTACGAATGGCGCACGCAGCTGCGCGTCTACCACGCGCTCGTGCTGCTCGCCGAGGGACACGACACCACCCGGACCGCCTACGCCTGCGGATGGGCCAATCCCAGCGGCTTCATCGCGGCGTTCACCGGCATCATCGGAACGACCCCGGGCCGCTACCGGAACGGCCGCCGGACCGCCCCCCGCGCATCCCGGCCCCCGGCGGCGGCCAAGCCGCAGGGGTGATCCGTACCCGGGACCACCGGGGGCGCCCGGCCCGGAGCTCAGGGGGCGGTGAGGATCAGGGAGGCGTTGTGGCCGCCGAAGCCGAAGGCGTTGGCCAGCGCCGCCGACACCCGGCCCCGGCGGGGACCGCCCGTGACCACGTCGAGTTTGACCTCGGGGTCGATGGTGTCCAGGTTCCGGACGGCCGGGACGACCCCGTCGCGGATGGAGAGGATCGCGGAGATCGCCCCCATCGCCCCGGCGGCCCCGCACATGTGACCGGTCATCGACTTGGTCGCGGTGACCGCCGCGTGCGTCCCGATCGCCTCGGCGACGGAGCGGGCCTCGGTCACGTCTCCGGGCGGGGTGGAGGTGGCGTGGGCGTGCACGTGGTCGATGTCGAGCGGGCTCAGACCGGCGGACGACAGGGCCGCCCGGATGGCGCGCATCTGCCCCTCCGGGTCACCGGCGGTGATGTGGAAGGCGTCGGACGTGACCCCCGCGCCGGCCAGCGCCGCGTACGCGCGGGCCCCGCGGGCGGCGGCGGACTCGGCGCGCTCCAGCACCACGAGAGCGGCCCCCTCGCCGAGGACGAAGCCGTCCCGCGACGCGTCGAAGGGGCGCGACGCCTCCTCGGGAGCGTCGTTGCGGGTGGAGAGCGCCTTCGCCTGGGCGAAGCCGGCGATGGTGAGCGGGTGGACGCACGCCTCGGCGCCGCCCGCGATGACGACGTCGGCGCGGCCCAGCCGGATGAGGTCCAGGCCCATCGCGATCGCCTCGGCCCCCGAGGCGCAGGCGCTCACCGGGGTGTGGGCGCCCGCCCGGGCGCCGAACTCCATGCTGACCACCGCGGCGGGCCCGTTGGGCATCAGCATCGGGACGGTGTACGGCGAGACCCGCCGCGCCCCCGTGGTCCTGCGGACCTCGTCCTGGGTGAGGGTGCTCAGCACCCCGCCGACCCCGGTGCCCACGACCACGGCCAGGTGCTCGGGGTCCGTCTCCGGGGCTCCCGCGTCGGCCCACGCCTCGCGTGCGGCGACCAGGGCGATCTGCTGGCAGCGGTCCAGCCGCCTGGCCTGGACCCGGTCCAGCACCTCCGCGGGCTCCACCCGCAGCCGTCCGGCGATCCGCACCGGCAGGCCGTCCGCCCACTCCTCCTCGATGAGCCCGATGCCCGACCGCCCCGCCAGCAGGGCGGACCAGGTGGAGGTCACGTCACCCCCCACCGGCGTCGTCGCGCCCAGCCCCGTGACCACCACGTCGACCCTGCCGTCCGCCATCAACGCCCCCTTCACCGTGGAGACGCGGAGACACCCCTCGGGGCCGCGCGTCCCGAACCGGATTCCACGCTGCCAGAAGGACGACCCGACGGTCGGGTGGGAGGACCTACGAAGATGACGGACCGAATTTTGTCGGAAACGTTCATGATCGCCCCCAGGCCCCACCCCACCTCTTCGACCCCGCTCCGTGACTCCCGAGATTCTTCCCCCGCTCCTTCTCCCCGGCGGACGGTTCCAGCGGACCTGCGGACGACGGCCGGGGAACGGGTACGGCGGGGACGGTGGGCGGTCCGAAAGGAAGCGGCTACGGCGCCCGGCCCTGCGCTCTCCCCTGTCAGTGTGGCCGCCAGGCTACGGCGGTCCGCTCCGAGCGGGGAGCAACGGATCGCTTCAGCATCGGCGGGGACCGTGGGCCTGCGGAGAGGGAGAGGCTACGGCGAGCCGGCCGTACGACCGAAGCGGTCTTGGCGCGGAGGTGGGTGGGTGTTCCGGCCGGCTTCAAAACGCCCGCAACC
>NZ_JBEZNH010000086.1:0-24014 GCF_040653115.1 Streptosporangium sp. NPDC048047
CCGGCAGGACCGTCCTACACGCCAACCCGGCGATCGTTTCCGGTCACAGCACTAGGGAAACATCCCCGAGCGGGAAAAGCCCCAGAGCCGGGACGTGTTCAGGAGAGGGCGTCGAGGCCGGCGCGGAGGTGGTCGAGGCGGTGGGATAGGTCGGCCAGGGCACCGGTGAGGCTGGGGTCGCCGGTTTTGCGGGCCAGCTCGCCGACCCGGATGAACTCGTCCTCCACCGCGGCCAGGCGCCTCGACAGCTCCGGGAGCACGGCCCCCTGGTCGGAGGCGTCGCCCGGGGGCAGTTCGCCGACGAGCCGGTCGCGGAGCATGGACGCCTGCTCGGTCAGGCGGCGGTTCATGTTGTAGAGCTCGACGAACACCGCGACCTTCGCCCGCAGCACCCACGGGTCGAACGGCTTGGTGAGGTAGTCGACGGCGCCGGCGGAGTAGCTGCGGAAGGCGTAGTCGGGGGCGCTGTCGACGACGGTCAGGAAGATGATCGGGATGTTGCGGGTGCGTTCGCGCCGCTTGATGTGGGCGGCGGTCTCGAACCCGTCCATGCCGGGCATGCGGACGTCCAGGAGGATGAGCGCGAACTCCGTGTTGAGCAGAGCCTTAAGCGCCTCCTCGCCCGACCTCGCCCGCACGGGGACGAGGTCGAGTGAGCTGAGGATGGCCTCGAGCGCGATCAGGTTCTCTTCCCGGTCGTCAACCAGGAGGATCTTCGCTCGGTCGGACATCGATCAGGCCCCTTCGTGGGAGTCGTCGGCCGCCTTGCCGCGGCTCAGCCAGCCGCGCAGGCGTTCCAGCAGGCGGTCGACGTCCACGGGCTTCGGCACGTAGTCGGAGGCGCCGGACGCGATGCTCTTCTCCCGGTCACCGTGCATGACCTTAGCGGTTAGCGCGATAATCGGCAGATCGGCGAACTGCGGCATCTGGCGTATCGCGGATGTGGTGGCCCAACCGTCCATCTCGGGCATCATGATGTCCATCAGCACGAGCGCCACGTCCTCGTTGCGTTCGAGCTGTTCGATGCCCTCACGCCCGTTCTCGGCGTAGATGACCGTGGAACCGTATCGTTCGAGCACGCTGGTCAGCGCGAAGACGTTGCGGATGTCGTCGTCCACGATCAGGATTTTGGCGCCGGTGAGCGGGTCGTCGCCCTTCCAGGGCTTCGTCTCGCTCTGCCAGGGGTTCGGGGCCGGCAGGCTCTCCGGCAGCATCGCCTCCAGTTCGGGCAGCTGGATCGGCGGCTCCACCGGCGTCTCGTCCGGCACGAGGACGGGTGTCTCGTGGTGGGGCGAGGCGGAGACGGACGGCACGGCGGCTCCGCCGTCGCGCGACGACAGCGGGCCGCTGTAGACCGGCGGGAGGTAGAGGGTGAAGGTGCTTCCCTTCCCGACCTCGCTGATCACGTGGATCTCACCGCCGAGCAGGCGGGCGATCTCCCGGCAGATGGACAGGCCCAGGCCCGTCCCGCCGTACTTGCGGCTGGTGGTGCCGTCGGCCTGGCGGAACGCCTCGAAGATGACCTCCTGCTTGTCGGCGGCGATGCCGATGCCGGTGTCCACGACCTCGAAGGCGAGGATGCCGACGGCGCCGCGCAGGGTGTCGTCCACGAAGGTCACGCCGGGCTGCGCGTGGCTCACGCGCAGCCGCACCTCGCCGGTGGGGGTGAACTTCATCGCGTTGGACAGCAGGTTGCGCAGCACCTGCTGGAGGCGCTGCTCATCGGTACGGATCTCCTGCGGGACCGACGGGTCGGCCTCGACCGCGAACGACAGGCCCTTGTCATGCGCCACGGGGGCGAAGGTGGCCTCGAAGTAGTCGACGAGCTTGGGCAGGGAGATCTGCTGGGGGTGGATGTCCATCCGCCCGGCCTCGACCTTGGACAGGTCGAGGATGTCGTTGATGAGCTGGAGCAGAGCCGAGCCCGCGCCGTGGATGGTCCGGGCGAACTCGACCTGCTGGACGGTGAGGTTGCCCTCGGTGTTCTCGGTGAGCAGCTTGGCCAGCACCAGCAGGCTGTTCAGCGGGGTGCGCAGCTCGTGCGACATGTTGGCGAGGAACTCGGACTTGTAGCGCGAGGAGACCGCGAGCTGCTCGGCGCGCTCCTCCAGCGTCCGGCGGGCCTGCTCGATCTGGAAGTTCTGGATCTCGATGGCGCGGTTCTGCTTGGCCAGCAGCGCGGCCTTCTCCTCCAGTTCGGCGTTGGAGCGGCGCAGCTCCTCCTGCTGCCTCTGGAGCTCGTCGGAGCGCTCCTGCAGCTCGGTGGTGAGGCGCTGCGACTCGGTCAGCAGGTCCTCGGTGCGGGAGTTCGCCATGATCGTGTTCATCGTGACGCCGATGGTCTCGACGAGCTGGGTCATGAAGTCGTGGTGGACCTCGCCGAACTGGCGGAACGAGGCCAGCTCCAGCACGCCGAGGACCTGTGTCTCGAACAGGATGGGCAGCACGACGATCTGGGCGGGGGAGGAGGAGCTGAGGCCGGTGTCCACGGTGAGGTACTTCGCGGGCACGTCGTCCAGGACGATCCGCCTGCCCTCCTGGGCGGCCTGCCCCACGATGCCCTGGCCGACCGTGAAGTGCTCCCGGGCGCTGGAGCCGGGGCGCGTGCCGTACCCGGCGATCAGGTGGAGGTCGCCGGAGGCGTCGGCGAGGTAGAAGGCGCCGTAGCGGGCGGAGACCAGCGGGGTCAGCTCGCCCATGATGAGCCTGGCGACCTCCATCAGGTCGCGGTGGCCCTGCATGAGGCGGGAGATGCGGGCCAGGTTGGACTTGAGCCAGTCCTGTTCCTGGTTGGCGGTGGTGGTGTCGCGCAGCACCGACACCATCGTGTTGATGTTGTCCTTCAGCTCGCCGATCTCGCCCTCGGCGTCGACGGTGATGGAGCGGGTCAGGTCGCCGCGGGCGACGGCGGTGGTGACCTCGGCGATCGCGCGGACCTGGGTGGTCAGGCGGCCGGCCAGCTCGTTGACGTTCGCGGTGAGCCGCTTCCAGATGCCCTCGGCGCCCTCGACGCGGGCCTGACCGCCGAGCTTGCCCTCGGAGCCGACCTCGCGGGCGACGCGGCTGACCTCGGAGCCGAAGGAGGACAGCTGGTCGACCATGGTGTTGATGGTGGTCTTCAGGGCGAGGATCTCACCCTGGGCGTTCACGTCGATCTTCCGGGTGAGGTTGCCGTTGGCGACGGCGGTGGTGACCTCGGCGATGTTGCGCACCTGGTAGGTCAGGTTGTTGGCCATGGAGTTGACGTTGTCGGTGAGGTCCTGCCAGACGCCGGAGACGCCGCGGACGCGGGCCTGGCCGCCGAGCTGGCCCTCGGTGCCCACTTCGCGGGCGACGCGGGTGACCTCGTCGGCGAACATCGACAGCTGGTCGACCATGGTGTTCAGGGTGTCCTTGAGCTGAAGGATCTCACCCGCGGCGTCCGCGGTGATCTTCTTCGACAGGTTGCCCTGGGCCACCGCGGTGGAGACGGCCGCGATCTGCCGCACCTGGGTGGTGAGGTTGTTGGCCATGACGTTGACGTTGTCGGTGAGGTCCTTCCAGACTCCCGACACGCCGTGCACCTGCGCCTGGCCGCCGAGCTGCCCCTCCGACCCCACCTCGCGGGCGACGCGGCTGACCTCGGAGGCGAAGGAGGACAGCTGGTCGACCATGGTGTTGATGGTGGTCTTCAGGGCGAGGATCTCACCCTGCGCGTCCACGTCGATCTTGCGTGTCAGGTCCCCGTTGGCGACGGCGGTGGTGACCTCGGCGATGTTGCGCACCTGGTAGGTCAGGTTGTTGGCCATGGAGTTGACGTTGTCGGTGAGGTCCTTCCACACGCCCGACACGCCGCGCACCCGGGCCTGGCCGCCGAGCTGGCCCTCGGTGCCGACCTCGCGGGCGACGCGGGTGACCTCGTCGGCGAACATCGACAGCTGGTCGACCATGGTGTTCAGGGTGTCCTTGAGCTGGAGGATCTCACCCTGCGCGTCCGCGGTGATCTTCTTCGACAGGTCGCCCCGCGCCACCGCGGTGGACACGTCGGCGATGGCGCGCACCTGCGTGGTGAGGTTGCTCGCCATGACGTTGACGTTGTCGGTGAGGTCCTTCCACACGCCGGAGACGCCGCGCACCCGGGCCTGGCCGCCGAGCTGGCCCTCGGTGCCGACCTCGCGGGCGACGCGGGTGACCTCCTCGGCGAACGCCGAGAGCTGGTCGACCATGGTGTTGACGGTGTTCTTCAGCTCGAACATCTCGCCGACCGCGTCGACGGTGACCGTACGGCTCAGGTCGCCCTTGGCGACCGCGGTGGTGACCAGCGCGATGTCGCGGACCTGCGCGGAGACGCGGCTGGACATCGTGTTCACGGCCTCGGTGAGGTCGCGCCAGCTCCCCGACATGCCCCGCACGTTGGCCCGCCCGCCCAGGCGGCCCTCGGTGCCGACCTCGCGGGCGACGCGCGTCACCTCGGAGGTGAACAGGGAGAGCTGGTCGACCATGCCGTTGATGGCCTTGCCGA
This sequence comes from Streptosporangium sp. NPDC048047, assembly GCF_040653115.1. NCBI lineage: Bacteria > Bacillati > Actinomycetota > Actinomycetes > Streptosporangiales > Streptosporangiaceae > Streptosporangium > Streptosporangium sp. NPDC048047. The sequence goes on from NZ_JBEZNH010000086.1 coordinate 4,502, forward strand.
GGCGGCGCACCTCGCCCCGGGTGCCCCGGCTGAGGTCGATCCGGCGGGACAGGTCGCCCTTGGCGACCGCGTCGATCACGTCGGCCGCGCCGGTGACCGGCCCCACGAGGGCGTCGATCAGCAGGTTCACCGAGTCGACGCTCTCCGCCCAGGAGCCGACGCCGGGGCCGGGGGTGAGGCGCTCGCCGAACCGGCCCTCCCGCACCACCTCGCGGCGGACGCGGTGCAGCTCGTTGGCCAGGTGCTCACGGCGGTCGGCGACCTCGTTCAGCAGGAGGCGGATCTCACTCAGGATCCCGGGGGGAGCGTGCGGGACGCGGCGGCGGAAGTCGCCGTCGCGCCAGGTGATGAGTGTCTGCAGGATCGGCCTGAGGTCCGATTCGCTGTATCGCCGCTCCTCGGCGTGGGACACGGTGTCGGCCGTGGTCATGAGACCTCCTTGACTCCCGGGGGGCGCGTCCGTGAGTCATCCCAGTCTGTCACGGTGCGCAACCCGGAGTCCTGCCTTCGAATTACCCCATGCCGCCGTCAAGTGTGATAGGCACGAGGCAATGACTAACGCTCCCCGAGCCGTCCTGGCTGCGGCTTTCGCCCCAGCAGACACGGCCGTCCTCGCCGCCAGACGGTTCACCACGGAGGTGATGACCGCCTGGGCGGCCGTGTCCGTGACGGCGTCGGCCGAACATCTGGCGGGAGAACTCTCCTCGCAGGTGGTCGACGAGCCGTTCGAGGTCGTCTGGAGCCACCTGGGAGACAGCGTCCAGATCGAGGTCCGCCAGCGGGGTGTTCCGGAGAAGACCCCCGCTCCTCCCACCGTACCTGTGGAGGAGTGGGGAGTCACCTTCGCAGGTCAGGCCCGTATCCACTGGGCGCGGCTGCGGCTGCCCGAGGCGGGCGGCCCGGCGACCGGTGAGTGGGAGATCGCGGAGTCGGGCAGGGGCCCGCTGTGGATGGGCTTCCTGGCCAACGCCAGCGACCTGCTGGCCGGCACCCTCGACCCGGACATGGTGCCGGCGATCATCTCGCAGATCGTGGTGCCCCGGCTGGCCAGCTGGTGCGCCGTCTACACCTGGGCCGACGAGGGCGGCGGCCCGCAGCGCCCGGCGTACGTGTGGCACGCCGACGAACGGCGCATCGACGCGCTGCGCGACGAGCTGGACACGGTGCAGATCCCGCAGTCCGGCGGCGTCCTCCAGGTCGGCGACTCCCAGATGCTGGTGATCCCGCTCCTGGCCCGGGGGCGCGCCCTGGGCGTGATGTGCCTGGGCCGGCCCGACCGCTTCGCCGAGGACGCCTTCCAGTACGCCGAGGACATCGGCCGCCGTGCGGCCCTGGCGCTGGACAACGCCCGGCTCTACGCCACGCAGGCGGCGGCCAACCGCGCGCTCCAGCGCAGCCTGCTCCCGCCGGGCGAGCCCGGTGAGATCCCCGGCCTCGACCCCGCGGTGGTCTACGAGCCCGCCGGCGAGACCAACGAGGTCGGCGGCGACTTCTACGACCTGTTCGCGGCCCGTGACGGCGCCTGGCGTTTCGCGGTCGGCGACGTCTGCGGCACCGGTCCCGAGGCCGCCGCGGTCACCGGCCTGGCCCGGCACACCCTGCGCCTGCTCGCCCGCGAGGGGTACGGCATAGCCGCCGTCCTCGACCGGCTCAACCAGGCGATCCTGGACGAGGGCGACCGGGCGCGCTTCCTGACCCTGCTGCACGGGGAGCTCGTGCCCGCCGCGTCCGGATTCGACGCGTCGCTGGTCTCGGCCGGTCACCCGGAGGCGCTGCGGCTGCGGCCGAGCGGTCTGGTGGAGACGGTGGTGACCTCCCAGACGCTGCTGGGCGTCTTCCCCGAGGCGGAGTTCAAGGCCGAGACGGTCCACCTCGACCCGGGTGACGTCCTGCTGGCGGTGACCGACGGGGTCACCGAGCGTCGCCGGGACGGCAGGCTGCTCGACGACGACGGCGGGCTGGCCAAGCTGTTCGCCGAGTGCGTGGGGTTGTCGGCGCGGGCGGTCGCCGAGCGGATCCGCCGCGCCGTACAGGACTTCGCGCCCGACCCGAGCGCCGACGACATGGCGATCGTGGTCCTGCGCGCCCGCTGAGCACCGATCCCGCGGCCGGGTGCGCCCGCCGGTACGGCGGAGCGGCGCGTCAGTCGTCCAGCTTGACGTGTTTCCGGATGAAGTCGAGCTGGATCGCCATCTGCGTGATCCGCTCGGCGACGACCAGCGAGCCGTGGCCCGCGTCGTACCGGTAGACCTCGTGTTCGTGGCCGCGCCCGGCCAGCCGGGCGACGTAGCTCTCGACCTGGCCGATGGGGCAGCGCGGGTCGTTCTCCCCGGCCAGGATCAGCAGCGGCGCCTCGACCCGGTCGGCGTAGGTGATCGGGGAGCTGGCGGCGTAGCGCTCGGGCTGTTCGCCGGGCGGGCCGCCGAACAGCGCGCGGTGGTAGGCCCGCAGCGCCTCCGGCTCGGACGCGTAGGCGGCCGTGTGGTCGGTGAGCGGCACCGCCGCGACGCCCGCCGCCCACATCCCGGGCTGGGTGCCGAGGCCGAGCAGCGTGAGATATCCGCCCCAGGAGGCGCCGGCCAGCACCAGACGTCCGGGGTCGACGGCCCCCTGCGCCACCAGCGCGTCCCGGACGGTCGCGACGTCGGACAGCTCGATGTGGCCGACGTCGCCGACCAGGGCGTCCCGCCAGGCGGAGCCGTACCCGGTGGAGCCCCGGTAGTTGACCCGGACGACCGCGAGGCCGAGGTCCACCCACGCGGCCACCTGCGGCAGGAACGAGTCGTCGTCGTGCTTGCCCGGCCCGCCGTGCAGCAGGAAGACCGCCGGAAGCGGCCCCGAGCCGCGCTCGGGGCGGGACACCAGAGCGTGGACGCGCCCGCCGGGACCCAGGACGTCGAGATCCTGGACCGGGACGGACGGGGGCGGGGTCGGCCCGCCGTGACTGATCACCACGTTGCCGTTGCTGGAGCGGATCACCGGCGGGTGGGCTCCGCTGGACCAGGAGTACTCCACCGAGCCGTCGGGCCGCGGGACGGCGGCGTCGATCACGCCGAGCCTGGTCTCGACGGGGAAGAGGCAGCCGCCCGCCAGGTCGTAGCGGTGCAGGTAGGTGCGGCCGCGGTTGGCGCGGACGATGAGCAGGGAGCGGGCGTCGCCGTACCATTCGGCGGTGATCTCACCGGGGTCGCGCAGCCAGATCTCGCGCTGCTCGTCGCTCTCGGGGTCCCAGACCAGCGGCTCGCGGCGTCCCCTGCGCTCGTGCAGGGCGAGCAGTCTGCGGTCGCCGTGGAGCGGGGCGAAGCGCAGGCCGAGGACGCCCCGGCCGGGGCCGTCGTGCAGTTCGCCGACGGTCTCGCCGTTCGGGCGCAGCACGCGCAGCGCCGGGTGGCGGGAGTCGCCGTGCTCGCTGTGGCTGATCGCGATCAGTGAGCCGTCCAGCGACATGGCGGCGACGGAGGCGGCCTCGGCGTGCTCGTAGATCACCCGCGCGGGGTGGCCGGGCCGGACGAGGTGGATCGTGAAACCCTCGCCGGGCCGGGCCATGCCGACCGCCGCCTCGCCCGTCGCTGACAGGGCGAGGCCGGCCGGGGCGCCGGGCGGGAGGTCGACCGGCTCGTCGGGGCCGCCGCCGAAGGGCTGGCGCATCCACCGGCCCCACTCGTCGCCGTCGGTGTCCGCGAACCACCAGATCCACCGGCCGGAGGGGTCGATCACGCCGTGCGAGGTGCCCTTGGGGCGGGAGGTCGCCTGGCGGACGGAGCCCGTCGAACGGTCCCAGGCGTAGACCTCCCAGGTGCCCGAGGCGTTGCTGCGGTAGACCGCCCGCGCGGGGGCCTGGGGCGCCCACGCGGGCAGCGTCGCGCGCGGCGCCCGGAACCTGGTCTGCCAGCGTTCCTCGGCCTGCATACGGCGCTTCCCTCCGTCACGGCATGGCTGTGATCCAGGCGCGGGGATCGCCGGATTGCCGTCCAGTATGTCGGTTCGCCCCGTGTTTCGCGCGGCTAATGTGTGGCAATTTCGGACTATATGTCACTTGAGTAACATGCGCCCCATAGGACCGCTGTCAAGCCGGGCCCTTGCTCACGGGCTCCGCTGAAAGATAGACATGCGAAAAGAAGCCGTCACATAGTTCGTTTCCGGAAGTTTTGCAATTTCATGGTGCATATTCTCCGGATCGGTGTGCCAGGCGCTCGGCCCCATGCCCACGACGGCCTCCACCGCCGCGCGGCCGAGCGCCATCTCGAACTCGTGGACGCTCCGCTCCGCCTCGGTGAACCGGTCGCCCAGGCTCGCGGCCACCCGCCGCTCCTTGTCCTCGTCCACAGACAGCAGGCCCAGCCGTCCCACCAGCGGCCGCAGGTGCCGCGGCGTGGGGGTGACCACGACCAGCGTCCCGCCGGGCCCGAGCACCCGGGCGAACTCCGGCCCGTTGCGGGGCGCGAACACGTTGAGGATCACGTCCGCCGCGCCGTCGCGGACGGGCAGCGGCCGCCACACGTCGGCCACCACCGCCCCCAGCCGGGGATGCGCCCGCGCCGCCCGCCTGATCGCGTTCTTGGAGACGTCCAGCGCGATGCCTACCGCCCCGGGCAGCCGGTCGAGCGCCCCGGCGAGGTAGTGGCCCGTCCCCGCGCCCGCGTCCACCACCACCCGCACGTCCGCCGCCGCCCCCGTGCCGGTACGGCAGGCCGCGGCGACGGCCTCCACCAGCGGAGCGAAGTGCCCGGCGCCGAGGAAGGAGTCCCTGGCCGCCACCATGGCGGCGCTGTCGGCCGTGCCGGGCGCCTGGGAGCCGGTCAGCAGGCTGACGTACCCCTGCCGGGCGACGTCGAAGGCGTGCCCGCGCGGGCAGCGGAGCACCCGGTCGCCGAGGCCGAGCCCGTCCCCGCAGACCGGGCAGATGAGGTGTTCGACGACGTCTGTGAGGCTCACCGGAAACCAATCGACGAGGACGGCCTTACCGGCGCAGCGTAGCGGTGGTTCGACAGGTGGTGAACCAGGCGTTGTCAGGGTTGGGCTCATGCCATATCTAAACTCTCTGTAATTAATCGAATGCGAATGGTTGATGCACGGAGCAGTATCCGCCGTATGTGTGCACAACGTACGTACACTGCTGTCATGGCGAAGGACGAGCGCATCAGCCTCCGCGTTGACGCAGAGCGGAAGCAGCTGCTCGAGGCGGCGAGCGCTGCCGAGGGGAGGTCCGTCTCGGCGTTCATCCTGGACGCCGCGACCATCGCGGCGGAGCACGCTCTGGCCGATCGGACCGTCTTCAGGCTGAGCGAGGAGCAGTGGGCGGCCTTCGATGCGTTGTCGGATCGGCCGGCACGGGACCTCCCGAGACTCCGTGAACTTCTCGACACACCCACGATCCTCGACGAACCGCTGTGAAGCTTGCTCCCCTTCGGCTCCTGGGGGGAAGCCATCGGGTAGAGGAGTTCGACTGCGGCTCCCCGGCGCAGAGTGACTGGCTCCGGTGGTACGGCCGAATGGCGCACGCCGCCGGCACCTCCCGTGTCTACGTCGTGGAAGACCTCGACGCCGAACGGGTCGTGGGCTACTACGCTCTGGCCGCAGGGAGCACGACGGCGTCATCCGCTCCGGAACGGTTGCTCAAAGGCGTGGGCCGGCATGACCAGCCCGTCATACTCCTGACGCGTCTCGGGGTCGATCGCGCCGCCCAGGGGGCCGGGCTGGGGCGTGCTCTGGTGACCGACGCGCTGCGCAGGGTGGGGAGCGTGGCCGACCAGATAGGCGTCAGAGCACTGCTGATCCACTGTGAGAACGAGGCGGCCCGCCGGTTCTACACGCGAATCGCCGAGTTCGAAAGCAGTCCGACCGATCCTCTCCATCTCGTGCTTCTCGCCAAGGACCTGCGGCGTTCACTGGGCTCCGGAGGCCGGTGGCCGGACGGTGACCACGGGAGCGGTTCCGGAAGGCGGTGAGAGCCGCCGCACCCATGATCTCGGGATCGATCTCCGGTCGGCCGTGTTTCTGATGAAGGGACCGGGGCTGGTGGGCGGGGTGGATGTCCGGTATCACTGGGAATCCGGTGGAACGGGTGAGCAGGAGGGCCGGATGCGGCACGAGCCGAGGACCGTCGCGGGGGTAGAGGTGTTCCCGCTGTGCGACGCCGTGGGGCCCATGGGCGGTAATGTCCGGCGCCCGCTGCCGGAGCTGTTCCCCGGGGGCGTCCAGGAGGACGCCGAGTGGATCCTGCACTTCCACTGCTACCTGCTGCGCGACGCGGCCGGCCGTACCGTGCTGGTGGACACCGGGGTCGGACCCGAGGACTCCCCCGCGGCGAGCTGGGCGCCGGCGCCCGGAGCGCTCGGCGCGGAACTGGCGCGGGTGGGGGTGGCACCCGAGGAGGTGGACGCGGTGGTGATCACGCACCTGCACAGCGACCACGCGAGCGGAGCGGTGATCGGCGGCGTGCCCGTCTTCTCCAACGCCGACCACCTCCTGCAGCGGGCGGAGATCGACACCGCCGCCGAGGCGGTCCTCGACCACGTGGTCCGGCCGCTGGGCGAGCGGGTGCGGGTGGTGGACGGGGACGCCGAGGTGCTGCCCGGTGTCCGGCTGCTCCACGCGCCGGGGCACACCCCGGGCCACCAGGTCGTCCGGGTGGGGGAGCTGACGCTGACCGGTGACGTGGTGCTGCACCCGGTGCAGCTCGCCGACCCGAAGGTGCCCTACCTCTACGACGCCGACCCCGATCTGGCCGCGGCGACGCGGACCGAGCTGCTGGAGCGGGTCAGGGCGGAGAACGGGCTGATCGCCACCGCCCACTTCGCCGAGCCCTTCACCCCCGTCCGCTGACGACCGATCCCGGTCCGGCGGAGGCCGTACGGGGGTCACCGCCCGGGGGCCGGCGGACGGCGCGGGTAGCGGATGAGCAGGCTCGCGCGGACGTCCTCGTCGCCGGCCGCCGCGTAGGTGTGCGGGACGTCGGACGTCCAGCTCACGTGCTCGCCGGGCCCGGCGGTCAGGGGCGCGTCGGCCGGGCCCGCGCGGAGGGTCCCGCCGAACACGGTGACGTGCTCGGTGACGCCCGCGTGGTGGGCGGGGGAGGTCTGGACGGTCCCCGCCCGGACCGTCAGCCGGTAGAGCTCGTAGGTGACCGCCTCGTCCTGGAAGACCTCCAGCAACGCGGCCTGTACGGCGGCGCCGTGGACGACCGCCCCCGCCGCCCCTGCGGCCCCCGTCTCCCCGGGGCCGCGCCCGGCCTCGTCCGCGCCCAGGGCCAGCGCCAGCGGCACGCCCAGCTCGGCGGTGACGGCCCAGAGCGTCTCCAGGGTCGGATTGCGGGTGCCGTTCTCCAGTCCGGAGAGCGTCGCCTTGCCCACACCGGCGCGCCGGGCCAGCTCGGACAGGGAGACGCCGCGCTCCTCGCGCAGCCTGCGGATCCGTGATCCGACGGCCTGGGCGCCCGTGTCGAGCGCCGGGCGGGGGACTGGTGTGCCGGGCTTCATGAGGGCTATCGTGCAACACGCCGCCGTTCCGTTTACGGAACGAGCGTACGCGACCCCCGGAGAGGACCACAGGATGACACGTCTTCTGCAACCGGTGCTGGCCGGGCTCGTCACCGGGGTCGTCGGCTTCGCCAGCTCCTTCACCGTCGTCCTGGCCGGTCTGCGGGCGGTGGGCGCCGACGAGCGGCAGGCGGCGTCGGGGCTGCTCGCGCTCTGCCTGGCCAACGGCGTGGTGGCGATCTGGCTGGGCCTGCGGCATCGGATGCCGATCACCATCGCCTGGTCCACCCCGGGCGCGGCGCTGCTGGTCGCGACCGGTGCGGTGCAGGGCGGCTTCCCCGCCGCGGTCGGCGCGTTCGCGGTGTGCGGGCTGCTGGTCGTGGCCGCCGGGCTCTTCCCCGTGCTGGGGCGCTGGATCGCGGCCATCCCCGCCCCCATCGCCAGTGCCATGCTCGCCGGGGTGCTGCTCGGCCTGTGCGTCGCACCGGTCCGCGCGCTCGCGGAGATCCCGGCGATGGCCGTACCGGTCGTGCTGACCTGGGCGTTGCTGAGCAGGTTCGCCCGCACGTGGGCGGTCCCGGGGGCGCTGCTGGTCGCGGTCGCGGCGATCGCGCTCACCGGCCCCGGCCTCGGCGCGGTGGACGTGCGCCCGATGGTCGTGCCGACCGTGCCGTCCTTCGGCGCGCAGGCCATGGTGAGCATCGCGCTCCCGCTGTTCCTGGTCACCATGGCCTCGCAGAACGTGCCGGGCATGGCCGTGCTCGCCGGGTACGGCTACCGCCCGCGGCTGGGCGGCATCCTCGTCGGCACCGGCCTGGCGACCGCGGCCGGGGCGCCCCTGGGCGGCCACGCGGTGAACCTGGCGGCCATCACCGCCGCGCTCGCCGCCGGTCCCGACGCCGGCCCCGATCCCGGACGCCGGTGGATCGCCTCGGTCACCGCCGGGGGATCGATGATCGTCCTCGGTCTCGGCTCCGGTCTGGCCACGGCGCTGGTGCTGCTCTCGCCTCCGGTGCTGATCGAGGCCGTCGCGGGCCTGGCGCTGCTCGGCGCGCTGGCCTCGGCGGTCACCGCGGCCGTGGCGGACCCGGCGCGCCGGGAGGCGGCGGTGGCGACGTTCGTGGTCACCGCCTCGGGGTTCACGCTGTTCGGGGTGGGGGCGGCCTTCTGGGGGCTGGTCGCGGGCGGGGCGATGACGCTCCTGCACCGCCGGAGGAAGGACCGGGCCGTGCCGGGGGAGAACGTCCAGGAGGACGGAGACCCCGGTGAGGGCGGTGAGGGCGCGGGTGGTGCCGGAGGGAGCGCCGAGGGCATCGGCGCTTCCGGGGAGGGCGCCGAGGGCGCCGGCGCTCCCGGGGGATCTGGGCTCCCCGGAAAGGAGGCCGGCGCGTCCCGGGAGGAGGCCCGGCTCGCCCAGCGGTGACAGCCGAGCTATCGCCGGGCGAGCGGGCCGCCTGCGCCCCTGCCGGGACGCCTCCTCGCCGGTACGGCCCGCGGGCCGTACCGGCGAGGAAGTCGTGGTGAACCAGGCCGGAGCGTGGTCACCGGGTGGTCTCGTGGCGTCCGTGGCGACCGGCCACCAGGCGGTCGGCGCTGGACTGCTCGGGCACATCGACCCGGGGGTGCGGAGCGGTCGTCTCGTCCCGGTCGTCGATGCCGTCGCGGTCCCGGTCGAGCACCGGGGCGTGGTCGGCGACACCGTGGTCCCGGGCGGACACCGGGACGCGGTCGGCGACGCCGTCACCGTCGGACACCGGGGTCCGGCGCGCGGGCACGTGAGCGGTGGTCGCGGTGTCGGGGGTCTCTTCCAGCTTGCGCTCCAGCTCCCGCTTCTCGGCCTCCAGGCGGGCGACGCGCTCACGCGTCTGCAGCTTGGTCTCGCGGAAACGGCGGCGCTTCTCGGAGGCGCGACGCATCCCGCTGAAGATCATCGAAAGGCCGAGCAGGAACACGGCGCCGGTGATGGCGCCGGCGAAGAAGAACTCCAGCTGGGAGAGCTGGATCGTCTGGTCGAAGACCGTGAACGACGCGGGGGTGGTCGCCGTGGCGGTCTCGTCCCAGGAGACCGCGATCACGGCAGCGCCCGCGAGTACGATCATGAGGAGTCCCAGAACTATCATTTGACCTCACTTCGGGCTGCGTCTGTGGTGCCCCCGCCTCTGCCCCGGAGAGATGGGATTATGCGCGCGGCCCGGACACCGGAAGCCGCGGGAACGGCGGCGCGGCCGGGGTTTCACGGGCTCACCTGGGCGGGAGCGCGGACGGAAGTCGTCAGGAAGGGAACGACGCCGGGGCGGTGGCGCAGGGACGCGCGGAGCCGGAGCGGACGAACCGGTCGCCGGGGTGCCGGAGCCGTGCCCGGGGGGCGATGCCGCCTCGCCGGGGCGCGGGCTACCGTTGACGGCCATGAACCGTACCCGCCTGTACCGCGACGGCGTCCTGGAAGCGGAGGGCTTCCCCGTGGACGATGTCTCCGACCACGTCTGTGATCCGTCCGCCGTGGTGTGGTTCGACCTGTGCTCCCCCACCCCCGCCGACCTGGCGAAGATCAGCGAGGAACTCGGCCTGCACGAGCTGGCCGTCGAGGACGCCCTGCACAGCCACCAGCGTCCCAAGCTGGACATCTACGACAGCCACCTGTTCCTCACGGTCTACGGGGCGAAGTCCGCGGGCGGGAGGCTCGGCCTCATCGAACTGTCGGTCTTCGTCACGAAGAACGCCCTGGTCACCGTCAGGGAGAGCGCGGAGTTCGACATCGCCGACGTCGTCAGGCGCTGGGACGCCAACGGCGCGATGGCCAAGTACGGCGTGCAGTACCTGCTGCACGGCCTGCTCGACCACGTCGTGGACGGCTACTTCCAGGTCCTCCAGGAGCTGGACGACCGGGTCGAGGACCTGGAGGACGAGCTCTTCGACGAGCAGCCCGGCGACCGCGCGCACATCCAGCGCCAGACCTACGAGATGCGCAAGGAGCTGGTGCGGTTCCGGCGGATGGCGGTCCCGACGCGGGAGGTCGTGGGCAGCCTGCTGCGCCGGAACGTGGAGACCCTCGACCCCGTGCTGACCCCCTACTACCAGGACGTCCACGACCACTCGCTGCGCGTCGCCGAGTGGACGGACTCGCTGCGCGAGCTGGTGGGCAACGTGCGCGAGGCCCACATGAACCAGCAGGGGTTCCGGCTCAACGACATCATGAAGAAGATCACGAGCTGGGCGGCCATCGTCGCGGTGCCCACGATGATCACCGGTTACTACGGCCAGAACGTGCCGTATCCCGGCTACGGCCATCCGGGCGGCTTCTGGACCTCCACCGCGGCCATCCTCGTGGCCTCGACCGCCCTGTACGTGGTCTTCAAGAAGAAGGGCTGGCTCTGACGTTCCGCGCGGGTTCCGTGGGTTCCGTCCTGCGGGTTCCGCGCCGTGCCGGGGATCGGGGAACGGGTTCCGGCCGCGCCGCCCCGCGGCTCATCCCGCTCACCGGACACTCCCGGCCCACGGGACATCCGTGGTTGACCAGGTGTTCCGGACGACTCACCTCCGGGTGCGCCAGAAGTGATGAAACGGTTCGTGTGATCCGTACGGGCGCGGGTAGCCCCAGAGCTTCTGGGCCTGTCACTCGTTCCGGAGGCACGATTGGGCGCACGGGGGGTGGTCGCCGCCGTTCTCGGCGCGGCCGTGATGTTCTCGCTGACAGGGCAGTCCGGCACCCGGGCGGACAGCGACACCGCGGCGTCGACGCGGAGCGGCACCCGGACGAGGGCCGTCCCGCTCGACAACCCCCGGGGCGTGCGGCCGGGGCTGGCGCCGGTCCTGTCCACGCGGGACCGGGCGGTGGCGCGCAGGCTGATCGCCAGGGTGCGGGTCGGCCGGGTGGGGCCGGTGAAGGGGTACAGCCGGACGAGGTTCGGCGATAACTGGAGCGACCGGGCCAGGGGCGTGCCGTACGCGCGCAACGGCTGCCGGACCCGCGACGACGTCCTCGCCCGCGACGGCGACGGCGTCACGCGCCGGAAGGGGTCGCGCTGCGTCGTCGTGGCGATGCGGCTGCGCGACCCGTACACCGGCAGGACGATCCGGTGGCGCAGGGAGCGGGCCGGCGCGGTCCAGGTCGACCACGTGATACCGCTGTCCTACGAGTGGCGGATGGGCGCCTCGCGGTGGCCGCTGTCCAAGCGGATCCGCATCGCCAACGACCCGCTCAACCTCATGCCGGTGCACGGCGCCGCCAACCAGGCCAAGGGCGGTGCGGGGCCGGCCACCTGGCTGCCGCCGTCGCGCCGGATCCGCTGCGCCTACGTCGTCCGCTTCGCGCAGGTCGCGCTGAAGTACGGTCTCCCGGTCAGACGGAGCGACAAGAAGGTCATGCTGGCCCAGTGCCGCTGAGCCCCGGGGACGCCCGGGGACGCCGTACGGCCGCCCGGGACGCTGCGGGATTCCCGGATCGGCGGTCAATGCCGCGATCCGGCCGTGGCGATCTCCTATCCTTTCGTGCGAAGCCCCACCCGCGACCGTCAGGCGGAGGAACCCCGTGACGATTCCCGCTTCGGACCCCGGCGAACTCGCCGCCCGGCACGACAGCGCCCTGCGCGACTACGAGGCGCTCAAGGCGCGCGCGCTCTCCCTCGATCTCACGAGGGGCAAGCCGTCGGCACGCCAGCTCGACCTCGCCGACCGGATGCTCACCCTGCCCGGCGGCCACACCGCCGCCGACGGGACCGACTGCCGCAACTACGGCGGCCTCCAGGGGCTCCCCGAGCTCCGGGAGATCTTCAGCGGACCGCTGCAGGTCCCGGCCGGTCAGCTCGTCGCGGCCGGCAACTCCAGCCTCGCGCTGATGCACGACTCCATCGTGCACGCCCTGCTCGACCGGGTCCCCGGCGCCGACCGCCGCTGGGTCGACGAGCCGCGGATCGCCTTCCTGTGCCCGGTCCCCGGGTACGACCGCCACTTCGCCCTGTGCGAGCGCTTCGGCATCGAGATGATCTCCGTTCCGATGACCGCGGACGGCCCCGACATGGACGTCGTGGAACGCCTGGTGAGCGAGGACGCCCAGATCAAGGGCATCTGGTGCATACCGAAGTACAGCAACCCCAGTGGCGTCTCCTACTCGGACGAGACGGTGCGGCGCCTGGCGGCGATGTCCGCGGCGGCACCCGACTTCCGGATCTTCTGGGACAACGCCTACGCCGTCCACCACCTCACGGACACGCCGGTGGAGATCGCCGACGTCCTGGCGCTCTGCGCCGAGCACGGCCACCCCGACCGCGCCTTCGTCTTCGGCTCCACCTCGAAGGTCACCTTCAGCGGCGGCGGCGTCTCCTTCTTCGGCTCGTCCGAGGCGAACGTCGCCTGGATGCTGAAGAACACCGCCAAGCGCACCATCGGCCCCGACAAGCTGAACCACCTCCGCCACGTGGAGTTCTTCGGCGACACCGACGGCGTCCTCGCGCACATGCGCCGCCACGCCGACCTGCTCCGGCCGAAGTTCGACCTGGTGGAGACGGTCCTCGCCAAGGAGCTCGGCGGCACCGGCCTGGCCTCCTGGACCACCCCGGCGGGCGGTTACTTCGTCACGCTCGACGTCCTTCCGGGCTGCGCGCGCGAGGTCGTGCGCCGGGCGGGCGAGGCGGGCATCGCGCTGACCCCCGCGGGCGCCACCCACCCGTACGGGGACGACCCCCGCGACAGCACGATCCGGATCGCGCCGACCTACCCTGACCCGGCGGAGCTGGAGCTCGCGATCACCGGGCTGACCGTCTGCGTGCGGCTGGTCGCCACCGAGAAGCTGCTGGAGCAGGCCGGATAGGGATCCGGACCCGGGGGCCCCCGGCGCCGGGTGGGGGTCTGACTCCGGGAGGTCTCCCGGGTGGCGCGGTGACCCGCCGCGCGACCCGGGGACCCGCCCGCCGTCAGCCCCGGGCGGAGGCCCGGACGATCTCCGCGAGCCGCCGCATCCCGGGCGCGATCCGTTCCGGCGTGATCGCCCCGTAGCCGATCACCAGCCCCGCCTGGGCGGGTGTCTCGGCGCAGTAGGCGGCCAGCGCCTCCACCGCGACCCCGGCCGTCCGGGCGCGCGAGACCACTTCGCCCGGGTCCAGCCGGACGCCGGAGGAGACCCGGGCGCACAGGTGCAGGCCCGCCGCGGAGGGCACCGGGTCGAGCAGCCCGGCGAAGTCCCGCCGGAGCGCGGCGGCGACCCGCTCCCGGCGGGCCGCGTACTCGCGCGTCGCCCGGCGGATGTGCCGTCCCATCAGTCCCTCGTCGAGGAACCTCGCCAGCGCCGCCTGCGCGGACGGCTCGCCGTGCCGGTCGGTGAGCATCCGGGCGGCGCGCAGCGCGGGCAGCAGCGAGGCCGGGGCCACCAGGAAGCCGAGGCGCAGCGCGGGCAGCAGCGTCTTGGAGAAGGACCCGACGTAGACGACGTGGCCGTCCCGGTCGAGGCTCTGCAACGGCTCCAGCGGGCGGTCCTCGAACCGGAACTCGCTGTCGTAGTCGTCCTCGACGACCACCGCGCCCCGCCGTACGGCCCACTTCAGAAGCGCGGCGCGGCGGGTCAGGGACATCGGCGTGCCGAGCGGGAACTGGTGGGAGGGCGTCACGTAGACCAGGCGGGCGGCGTCGGGGAGGGCGGAGACGACCAGCCCCTCGGCGTCGACCGGCACCCCGGTGACGCGGGCGCCCAGTGACCGCAGCAGCGTCCGCGCCGGGGGGTAGCCCGGCTCCTCGACCGCGACCAGGTCGCCGGGTTCGATCAGCACCCGTCCGACGAGGTCCAGCGCCTGCTGCGCGCCGGCGGTGACCAGCACGTCGGCGGCGCCGGCCCGCACCGAACGGGACACCCCCGCGTACCGGGCGATCGCCTCGCGCAGCCCGGGGTGCCCGGCCGGGTCGGCGTACCCGGCGGGCCGGACGAGGGCGGCGCGGAGCTCACGGGCCAGGAGGCGGCGCCAGGTCTCCAGCGGGAACAGCTCCGGGTCGGGGACCCCCACCCGGAAGTCGTAGGGCGGTGGGACGGCCGCCCCGGCATCCGGCTCTCGAAGGGTCGCCGCTCCGGTCTGCGGGTCCCGAAGGAGCACCGCCCCGTTCCCCGGTTCCGGAAGGGCCGCCGTCCCGGTCCGCGGGTCCGGCGCGGCGGAGCGCCAGAAGGCCCGGGGGCGTACGTCGCCGCCCGCCGGCGCGCTCCTCGGGAGCGTCCGGCCGGGCGGTTCGTCGCACACGAAGGTGCCCGCGCCGACCCGGCCGACGAGGAAGCCCTCCGCGGTCAGCCGGTCGTAGGCGATCGACACCGTGTTGCGGGAGACCTTCAGCCGCCGGGCCAGCTCGCGCGTGGGCGGCAGCCGCTCGCCCGGCCGGAGCCGGCCGTCCAGGACGGCCTCGCGGAGCTGCCGGTAGATGCGCGCGGACAGGTCGCCGCGGCCGGTCAGAGTCACGTGGACGTCCATCCGCCCCCTCCTCGATCTCCTCGGATTGGCGTGGCCGATTCGCCAGATATTGGATCTTACGATGAGCCAATCGGCTCCGTAACGTGGGTGCCGAACGTGATCGGCACCGCGACCGGGCCGCACGTGTCCCCCTGACGCCCCCGATGTCCCCTGCCGCCGGTCCGGCGTCTGCCGGGCTTCCCGCGTGCCCGATGCGCGTGCCCTGCGCGCGTGCCCGATGAGGAGGAAGACGAGATGACGACGGTCGACATGTGGTTCGACCCGAAGTGCCCCTGGGCCTGGATCGCCTCCCGGTGGCTGCTGGAGGTCGAGCGGGTCCGCGAGGTGGAGGTCCGCTTCCGCGTGATGAGCCTGGCGGTGCTGAACGAGGGCCGCGAGGGGCTGGAGGAGTGGTACGTCGGGTGGCTCGCCCAGGCGTGGGGCCCGGCGCGGGTGGCGCTCGCGGCCGAGCGGAAGTACGGCGCCGCCGCCACCCGTGACCTCTACACCGCGCTCGGCACCCGCCTCCACCACGACAGGACGCCGCCCGGCCGCGACCTCTACCTCGCCGCGCTGGCCGAGGCCGGCCTGCCCGCCGAGCTCGCCGACGCCGCCGGCACGGACGACCTGGACGGGGAGCTGGAGGCCGCCAACCGCGCCGCCCTCGGGCCGGTCGGCGAGGACCTCGGCACCCCCGCGATCCACGTGCACGGCCCGGACGGCACGGTCAACGCCTTCTTCGGGCCGGTGGTGAGCCCGATCCCGCGCGGTGAGGACGCGGGGCGCCTCTGGGACGGCGTCATGCTCGTCACCTCCACCGACGGGTTCTTCGAGCTGAAGCGGAGCCGCACGCGCCCGCCGGTCACCCGCTGAGCGGGAGGCGGACATGGCCGGCCGGATCATCCCGCCTCCCGGGACGCCGCGCGTCCTGGCGCTGGCGCAGCTCGCCAACTCCTTCGGCGACGGCGCGTACTACGTGTGCTCGGCGCTGTACTTCACCCGCGTCGCCGGGCTCTCCCCCGAGCAGGTCGGGTTCGGCCTGACCCTCGGCTGGGCCGCCGGGTTCGCCACGGGGGTCCCGCTCGGGCACCTGGCCGACCGCCGGGGGCCCCGGGGGGTCGCCGTACTGCTGGCCGCGGCGACCGGCGCGGCGGTCGCCGGGTTCCTCCTCGCCGGCTCGTTCGGCGCCTTCGTGGTGGCGGCCTGCCTGTACGGGTGCTGCCAGTGCGGCCTCGCCGCCGCACGGCAGGCTCTGCTCGCCGCGCTGGTGGGACCCGGGGAGCGGACGAGGGTCCGCGCGTACCTCCAGGCCACGGTGAACGCCGGGCTGGCGGTCGGCGCGGCGCTGGGCGGGCTGGCCCTGTACGCCGGGACTCGCGAGGCGTACCTGGCGGTGTTCGCGATGGACGCGGTGAGCTTCCTGGCGGCGGCGCTGGTGCTGCTCCGCCTCCCCGCGGTGCCGCCCGCGCCGCCCGCCCCGCCCGGAGAGCCCGCGCTGGCCGTACTGCGTGACCGGCCGTACGCCCTGGTGACCCTGCTGAACACGGTCATGCTGCTGTACATGCCGATGCTCAGCCTGGTCGTCCCGCTGTGGATCGCCCAGCACACCCGGGCGCCGGGCTGGACGGTCTCGGCGCTGCTGGTGCTGAACACGACGGGCGTGGTGCTGTTCCAGGTGCGGACGGCCCGCCGGGTGACCGGCCTCGCCTCCGCCGCCCGCTCGGTACGGCGGGCCGGCGCGACGATGCTCGCCTCGTGCGCGGTGTTCGCGCTGTCGGCGGCCGTCCCCTCCGCCTGGGCGGCCGGGGCGGTCCTGGTGGTGGCCGCCTGCCTGCAGGTGGCCGGCGAGCTGATGCAGGCGCCGGGGGCCTGGGAGATCGGGTTCGGCCTGGCCCCCGCGGACCGGCAGGGCCAGTACCAGGGCTTCTACGGCGCGGGCACGGCGGTCGCCAGGATGCTCGGCCCCCTGCTGCTCACCACGATGGTCGTGGGCTGGGGCGCCCCGGGCTGGTTCGCGCTGGGCGGGCTGTTCCTGCTGGCGGGCCTGGCGACGGGCCCGGCCGTGCGCTGGGCCGAGAGGGCCCGCCCGGCCGGCCGGGCCGGACCCGCCGCGGTGCGGCTCACTGATGCAGGCGAAGTCCCTTGAGGGCCTTGTCGACGGCGTTCCGCGGTCCGTGGACCGCGATGCCGACCAGGCGCAGCTCCTCGGCCGGCACGTCGCGCACCGCCGCCCGGTTGTCCTCGTCGTTGTCGGTCTTGAACAGCTCCTCGGTGTAGAGGGCCACGTCGAGGCCGCGGGCCAGCGCCCGGGAGTGGGCGGCGGCCAGACCCGGGGCGTCGGCCGCGTAGACGAGGACGGGCTGGCGGAACATCGCGAGGTAGGAGTTGCCCGACCCGTCGGCGTACGGCTCGCCCGTCACCCTCGGCTCCCCGCCGGCCACCCCGCTCGCCAGGAAGGCCGTGACGTTGAGCTTCTGCCAGACCGCGAGGTCCTCGCGCACCACGATGCCGATCTTCGTATCGAAACGCATGGGCCCAGCCTGACCGCGCGGTCCCCGCCGGGTCTTGGACGCTCGTGCGGCGGGCCGGCGGTTCAGACGGGCCGGCGGTTCAGACGGGTCAAACGGGCCAACCGGGCCGAGCGGTCCGGGCCGGGCAGACGGGGCGGCAGGGCAGGCGGCGCGGGCGGCGCGGGACAATGGACGCATGCCGCGTGACTGGTCCCGGTACTGGAGGTCGCCCCGCCCGGGGCTGGAGGCGATGCACGCCCACTTCGAGCGGCACACCTACCACCGTCACAGCCACGAGACCTACTCGTTCGGGGTCACCGACGCCGGGGTGCAGGCGTTCACCTGCCGGGGCGGGCGACACCGGAGCACGGCGGGGATGGTGCTGGCGTTCAACCCCGACGAGCCGCACGACGGCCGGGCCGGCGACGAGCTGGGGTTCACCTACCGGATCGTCCACCTCGCCCCCGAACTCGTCGCCGGCGCGCTGTCCGACGCCGAGGGCCGCCCGGTGGGTCTTCCGCTGTTCCCCGACCCGGTCGTCCACGACCCGGTCCTCGCGACGGCGCTGCGCCGGCTGCACGCGGCGCTGCTCGGCGGGGCTCCCGCGCTGCTCCGCGACGAGCTGCTCGACGCCGCCGTCCGCGCCATGGCCGTCCGCGCCGCCGCTTCGGGCCCCGCCTCCGGTCCCCGGTGGAGCCGCGGGGCCCCGGCCTCCCGCGGCGCGGCCGTCCTCGCCGCGCGGGCGGCCGAGGCGCTGCGGGCGGACCACCGGGCCGACATGACCGCCGACGAGCTGGCCGTGGCGGCCGGCTCCAGCCGCTTCGCCGTCTACCGCGCCTTCCGGGCGGTGTACGGCATGGCGCCGAGCGACTACCGGCGGCAGCTCCGCCTGCGGGCGGCCCGCGACCTGCTGGCCGGTGGCGTGCCGATCGCCGACGCCGCGGCGGAGACCGGGTTCACCGACCAGGGGCATCTGACCCGGTGGTTCGTCCGCTGTTACGGGGTGACTCCGGGCGCCTACCGTCGGGCCGTGGCCTGAGGAGCCGCCCGGGTTCTCCGGATCCGGAGCCGTCAGCGCTGGACCCCGGCGGCGGGAGCCTGGGGAGGGACCGCCGCGACGCCCGGACGGGGGAGATCGGCGGTGACACGGTCCCGGAACGTGATACGGATCTTGGACTGCCTGTGGGAGAGCCTCTCCCAGTCGTCCATGAACGTCGCCCACAGGCCGTACTTCCCGGCGAGGGCGACCAGGGTCTCGGTGCGGTAGTAGAAGTCCTCGCCGAGGACCTGGTGCTCCTCACCCTCGGTGCGGTCGAAGGTGAAGTCGAACCAGCCGTCCGGCTTCATGATCCGTCCGATGTGCGCGAAGCACTCCTCGATCACCTCGGGCGGGGAGTGGGAGAACACGCTGTGCGCGTGCACCACGTCGAACATCGCGTCGGGCAGGAAGTCGAAGCGCATGTCCCTGATCGCGGTGAGGTGGGGGAGCTTCTCGCGCAGGCCATGGCCGGCGACGACGTCCTGGGCGGCGAACAGGATGTCGGGGGAGATGTCCACGCCGTAGTAGTCGCCGGTGCCCAGGTGGCCGATGAACAGGCGTCCGGCGCGCAGGTTGCCGCAGCCGATCTCCAGCATGCGGTGGCCGGGTGCGAGGCCGTGCCGTACGAGGTAGTCGAACTGCATCTGGCCGGCGGCCAGCCAGCGCCGGTGCGCCTTGCTGCCGACGGCCGCGTGGGCGCCGCGGACGGCGTCGGACCTCATGATGGCGCGGTAGTAGCCGACATGGTCGGAGGTGCGCAGCCGGAGCCAGGCGTTCCTGGTCGCGCGCCGCAGGTGCCGGGGGATCCGCCCGGGGCGGCGGAGGGCGTACCGGATCTGGTGGGCGAGGCTCGCCCGGTTGTGGTTCTTCACGTCTCTCCCCACGTCGAGACCGTGTTCCGATGATCATGACAGGGATCCGATCGTATCGGAGAGTGATCGTCATGGGGCTCAACGTGAGATTCGCGGGAGTGGCGGGCGCGCCGCCCGGCGCGTCGAGGGGCGCCGCGAGGGGCGCCGGTGTCTGGACTGAGGAACGCAGCCGCGGAGCGGCGGAGTGACGAGG
>NZ_JBEZNH010000087.1:0-22299 GCF_040653115.1 Streptosporangium sp. NPDC048047
CCGGGCGACCCGAGCTCCTCGAAGAACTCCACGTTGGCCTTGTAGAAGTCCTTCCACTGCTCGGGAAGGTCGTCCTCGTAGAAGATGGCCTCGACGGGGCAGACGGGTTCGCACGCACCGCAGTCCACGCACTCGTCGGGGTGGATGTAGAGCATGCGCTCACCCTCGTAGATGCAATCGACGGGGCACTCCTCGATGCACGCCTTGTCAAGGACGTCCACGCAAGGCTGCGCGATGACGTAGGTCACCTGGGGCTCCTTCTTCCTTTACGCACCTGGGCGCGACTTCGACCGCGGGGTTGCTACGCCCTAGTATTGCCGTGCCCGTCACATGTCCGAAACGGGAGGGGGCAAAAACAGTGGCCCCAGGCCTCGGCGCTCGCCTCGTCATCACCATAACCCCATCCGACGTGGGGAAAAGGGTAACCACGCGACGACGGGTCCCCGAAGGCTTCCGGGACGCGGTGGGCGTGCTGGAGTTCTGGCACGGCGGCACGCTGGGCGTGCGCAGGCGCGACGGCTCCCTGGTGGAGATCGCCGAGGACACGCTCGCGGCGGCCAGGGTGGTGCCGGAACGCCGGGGTTAGGCCCGCTCCCCGAGGCCCGCGTCCGCGCACCGGCGGCACGTCCGCGGGACACCGGGACTCTTTCCGGCGTAACCCCTTTCCCAAGAACGGTCGCGCCTCCTCGACCGCCCCGCGTGTCGCGGCGAGTATCCGGTGGGTGACCGTACGCATCAGCGCCGCCGCCGTGGCCCTCGTCGCCACGATCGCCGGGTGTGGCGCCCCGGCTACCGAGACCAGGCCGCTTCCACCGGTCAAGGTGGACGCCGCCTCCATGCGGGAGGGGTTCTCGACCATGGACCGCCTGGTCGAGGCGGCCCGCAAGGAGGGCACGCTCACCGTGATCGGGCTGCCGCGCGACTGGATCAACTACGGCGAGATCATCGACACCTTCTCCCGGGAGTACGGGATCAAGGTCGAGCAGCTCGAACCCGGCGCGAGCAGCCAGCGGGAGATCCAGGCCGCGGGCCGGCTCAAGCCCGACGTGTTCGACCTGAGCCTGGAGGTCGCCGCCGCCCACGCGGGCTCCTTCGCCCCCTACCGGGTGCAGGGCTGGCTGGACGTCCCCGACCGCGTCAAGGATCCCGCGGGGCGCTGGTACGCCGCGTACGGCGGCTACATGTCCATCGCCTACGACTCCTCGAAGGTCGCGGCCCCGTCGTCCTACGCCGGCCTGCTGCGGCCCGGCTACCGCGTCGCGCTGCCCGGCGACCCCCGGCAGTCCGCGGCGGCCTTCGGCGGGGTGATGGCGGTCTCCCTCGGCGACGGCGGCGCCAAGGTGGAGCGGGGGGTGGAGTTCTTCGACCGCCTGCGCAAGGCGGGCAACCTCGCGCCCGGGGAGCGGACGGCCAACGCCGTCATCGACTGGGACTACCAGAACGCCGCGCGGGCCGCCGCGGCGGCCGGGGCGGGCCGGCCCGGCTGGAAGGTCGTCGTCCCGGGCGGCACCGCGCTCGCGGACTACTACGTGCAGGCGATCAGCAGGAACGCGCCGCACCCGGCCGCCGCGCGCCTGTGGGAGGAGTTCCTGTTCTCCGACCGGGGCCAGAACCTCATGATGAAGGGCTACGCCCGCCCGGCGCGGATGGAGGCCCTGCGGATGCGCGACGCCCTGGACGGAGCGCTGGCGGCGAAGCTGCCCGCGACCAGGGCCGAGCCCGTCTACCTCACCGTGCCGGAGATCGACGCGGCCAAGGGCTACCTCCGGCACCGCTGGGACGACAGGAAGACCGGCTGACCCGCGGTTCCGTCGTGCGGAACCTTTCGCCCGCCGCGGTCGTGCAGGCGGCCCCTCACCACGGCGAAGATCCGCAGAGCGGAACCCGGGGGACTCGCGGGACGTCCGCCGGCCGGAGGGGCTCACGGGACTGACATGTCGGGGCATCTCCGAGGCTCTAAAGTGTCCGGAGAGCACCGGCAAGAGGCCCGTGGTGTTCGGAAGAGAGCTGACGTCTTGCTACACGACACCCCCGGCATGACGAGGTGGAGCGCCCACGACACCGGCTTCGGATACGTCTCCGCGTACGGCGCGCCCCTGGTCGACCTGCTGGACCCGCGGCCGGGCGAGCGGGTCGTCGACCTCGGCTGCGGCATCGGGGTGCTGAGCGCCGAGATCGCCGCCCGGGGCGCCCGCGTCCTGGGGATCGACGGTTCGACGGCGATGATCGAGAAGGCCCTGGCGCAGTACCCCGGGATCGACTTCATCGTCGGCGACGGCGGCGACTTCACGGTCGCCCAGCCGTACGACGCGGTCTTCTCCAACGCCGCGCTGCACTGGATGGGCCGCGATCCGGACGCGGTGATCGCCAGTGTGCGGGAGGCGCTGACCCCGGGCGGGCGGTTCGTCGCCGAGATGGGCGGCGCGGGCAACTGCGCCGCGCTGACGGCGGCGATGTCCACCGCCTGGCGGGAGCACGGGCTGCCCGAGCCCGACCTGCCGTGGTACTTCCCGACCCCGGCCGAGTACGCCGCGCGGCTGGAGCGGGGCGGGTTCGTCGTCCGGCTGCTGGAGTACTTCGACCGGCCGACCCCCATGGACGAGTGCCCCGACGGGGCGGCCGGCTGGGTGCGGATGTTCGCCGGGTCGCTGCTCCGCACGCTCCCCGCCGGGATGGTCGATTCGCTGCTGCGCCGGGTCAACGAGCTGGCCGCTCCCGCGCTGCGCCGGGAGACCGGTTGGATGGCGGATTACGTGCGGCTCAGATTCGCGGCCGTACGCCGCTGAACCGGCCCGATGCGCCGGGGTGATTTGCCAGACTATGGTCTGTTCCATAAGTCTCGTTCCCCGGCGACGTGAAGCGGATCGGGCGGCTGGAGGGGCTGGAAGGGGAGCGGATGAACTTCTGTCTGAGTGACCTCGTGCCGCCGCTGCGCTGGAGCGACGCGGGCACGATCCCGGAGCTGGCCGACCAGCCCGATCTGCCGGACGCCTGGTGGCGCAGCCTGCCGCTGCACCGGGTGCTGGCCGTGCTGGGCCCGGACCGGCTCGCGGAGCTGCTGGCCCGGATCGCCCTGGACCACTGGCCGGCCGCCGCCGTGGGCGACGTGCTGCCCGCGCTGTACGTCCTGGACCCCGACGAGGCGGACGAGCCGTGCACCGCCATCGCCCTCGACCGCACCGGCTCCTGGGCGGGCCTGCTCGCCCTCACCGGCCGCGAGCTGCGCGACCAGCCCTTCATTCAGGCGTTCCCCGTGGTGCACGTGCTGTTCGGCGCGGTGCTCGACCGCTTCGCCCATCCCGGGCGGGCCGGAGCCGCGGCCGGAGCCGGACCGGTCTCCGGCGCCGGGCCCGAGCCGCTCCCGAAACCGCTTCCGGAATCCGTCCTGGAACCCGCCCGCGCGGCCGGACCCGAGCCGGCCGCCGCCCCGGTGTCCGGCCCCGAACCTGAACCGGCCGCCGAACCCGAGCCCGCGCCGGCATCCGAGGCCGTTCCCGACGCCGGACCGGCCGCCGGACCGGCCGCCGAACCCGAGCCCGCCGCCGAACCCGGACCCGTCGCCGGTCCCGCCGCCGAGTCCGAACCGGACCCCGTGGCCGAGCCGGCCTCCGGACCCGAGCCGGCCTCCGAATCCGAGCCGGCCTCCGTGGCCGGGGCCGAGCCGGACCCCGCGGTGCCACCGGTCGTGGCGTCGCCGGTCGCCGCGTCACCGGTCGCCGCGTCACCGGTCGCCGCGGACGCCGGAGCCCCGGCCGGGGACGCCGCGGACCAGGCCGGGCCCGCCGGAGAGCCCGCGTCCCCCGACCTCCCCGCCCTGCTGGACGCGGCCTTCGCCGACCTGGACGACCGGAGCTGGGCCGTCGCGCAGAACAGGGTGTTCAGCGACGACCCCGCGGCGGTGGAGGCGCTGGCCAAGCTCTTCGCGGTGCCGCCCGCCGCCATCGCCGAGGCGGAGGCGGACCTGCGGCGGCGGCTCGCCGAGTGGCTCGCCTCACCGGAGGCGGCGCCGTACCGGGAGCATCTGGCGGAGGTCAGGCGGACCCTCGGCAAGGCGGCTCCGAAGTCGCGCCTGGTCTCGGCCGCCGGCTGGCACCGGCGGGAGTTGCCCTCCCTCGACGTGCCGGCCTGGCAGTTCGTGCTGGCCACCCTGGACGGCTACCACCTGGTCGACGAGTGGCTGGTGGAGGGCGACATCGTGGAGCTGCGCCACCACACCCGCGACGTGATCAGCCAGGCGAAGCCGCCGCTGACCATGACCAAGGCGCTGTCGCTGGTCGCCTCGCTGGGCATCCACCCCGACGTGTCCAAGGAGTGGCTGGAGAACGTCCCCCAGCTCCGCATCCTCAGCGCCGGGCAGAAGACCCCCCAGCGTCAGGGCGGCGGATCCCAGACCGGGCGCTCCAAGGAGGCCAGGGGGCCGAAGGACTCCAAGGGACCCAAGGAGCCGAAGGGGACCGGGGGCAAAAGCGGGGACAAAGCCAGCGAAAAGGCCGGTGAGAAAGCCGGTGAGAGGGCCGGGGCCCCCGTGCCGCGAGCCTCGGCGGAGAACGCGGGCCGGGAGCCGGACACCCCCTCCCGGGAGGCGGACCGGCCGCCCGGCGGGACCGGAGGGCGGCCCGGCGCGGCGGGCCGGTCGCCGTTCCGCCCGCTGAAGGACGTCGCGGTGACCCGGCGCTGCTTCCGGCAGCCGGACGGCCGCTGGTGGCTGCGGGTCGACATCACCGCCGAGCACCTGCGGGGCGACGACTGCCCGCTGCCCAGCGGTTTCGCCGCATACCTGGGCATGTCTCCCGGCGCGGCCCGTACGGTCGACAGCGCGGTGGGCGAGGTCACGCTGAGCTGGCGCGAGGGGCCCGTCCTCTCGTCGCTGGGGCCGCTCCTCGCCGACGTGGGCGCCAAGGAGGGGAGCCACCTGTTCCTGACGCTGTCGGACGAGGGGGTGCTGCGCGCCAGGCACCTGCCCGCGGCGGACCCGGGTGACGAGCCGCTCTCCCGGGCGCTCCGGCTGGTCGGCTACACCGCCCTGGGCGGCACCCCCGAGCAGGCCGTACGGGTCATCGCCACCCGGGTCGGCATGACGGGACCGATCAGCTCGCCCGACGTGCTCAGCCGGCTGCGAGAGCGCGGGGACCGCGACCTGCTGTCCCTGATGGCGTAGCCGATGCCGCGGCTCGCCATCTCCCCGGAGTTCCCCCTGGAACTCGGCGCCCTGGCCCAGCCGGCGCGCCGGGACGTCGTTGTCGCGGTGCGCCGGTTCATGCAGGGCGTGGCGGGCGCGCCGCACCCGGAGCGGATCAGGGGGGCCGGCGACCCCAGGGTCGCCACCCTCCGGCTGGCCGAGGGGCACCGCGGCGTCGTGGTCAGGCAGCGCGACGTCCACTGGCTGCTGACCGTGCTGCCCGACGCCGAGGCGTGGGCCTACGGCCGTCGCCACCGGTTCGGGGTCAACACCGCCCTGGGCGTGGTCGAGACGTGGGACGCCGAGGCGCTCGGCCGGGCAGAGCCCGCGCTGCGCCGGGCCGCGTCCGCCACCTCCGCGCGGCTGTTCGCCGACAACTGCGACACCGACCTGGCCGAGCTGGGCGTCGACCGGCGGCTGCTGCCGCTGGTCCGGCTGATCACCGACGACCTCGCCCTGGAGGCGCTGGAGCCGCTGCTGCCCCCGACGCAGTACCAGCCGCTCGCCGCGCTGGCCCGGGGCGAGTCGCTGGCCGGGGCGTGGCGGGAGCTGGACGCCTGCCGCGCGGTCCCCCCGGACGGACGCCCGATCGATCCGGACGACCTCGCCGCCGCGCTCCTGCGCAGCCCGGACCGGGCCGTCTTCGTCGGCAGCCCGCACGAGCTGAACCACGTGCTCGACGCCCCGGACTGGTGCGTGTTCCTGCACCCGCCGCAGCATCGGCTGGCCTACCACGGGCCGTACGAGCGGCCGGTGCTGGTCACCGGCGGCGCGGGCACCGGCAAGACCCTCGTGGCCCTGCACCGGGCCGCCTTCCTGGCCCGGCGCGGCGCGGGCCCGGTGCTGCTGGTCACGTTCTCGCAGAAGCTGAGCGCCGAGCTGTCCGCCCGGCTGGACCTGCTGGTCGAGGACGCGGAGGTCCGGGAGCGGATCGAGGTCGGCAACGTCGACCGCCTGGCGCACCGGGTCGTCTCCGGGGTCGAGGGGCGCGCGCCCGCGCTGGCCGACTCCGCCGACCTGGCCGCGCTCTGGGAGGAGGGCGGCGGCGGCCACAGCCCGGCGTTCCTGCTGCGCGAGTGGGAGCAGGTGGTGCTGGCGCAGAACCTGCGGACGATGGAGGAGTATCTCGCCGCGCCCCGTCCGGGCCGCGGCGTGGACCTCGGGCCCGAGGAGCGGGAGTCCGTGTGGCGGGCCGTCGAGCACGTCACCGGGCGGCTGCGGGAGCGGGGCAAGCGCACCCTGCTCCAGCTCGCGGCGGAGGCGTCGCTGCTGCTCGGCCGGACGACCGGCGACCTGCTGGGCGACGAGGCGCCGGTCCGCGAGCCGTACCGGCACATCGTGGTGGACGAGGCGCAGGACCTGCACCCGGCGCAGTGGCGGCTGCTGCGCGCGGCGGTGCCGTACGCCCCCGACGACCTGTTCATCGTCGGCGACCCCCACCAGCGCGTCCTCGACACGCGGGTGCCGCTGGGCTCGGTCGGCATCGACGCGGTGCCGACGCGGCTGCGGGTGTCGCACCGGCTGCCGCAGGAGATCCTCGCCTGGGCGGTGCGGCTGCGCGGCGGCGGGCCCGCCGACGGCCTGGTGGCCGGCGTCCAGGAGATGTACGGTTTCCGCTCGCCCGGCCACGGGCCCCGCCCGATGGTGCGGGCCTACGATTCGCCGGAGGAAGAACTGACCGGTCTGGCGGTCCGGGTGAGAGAGTGGGTCCGGGACGGCGTGCCGCCGCGGGAGATCGGGGTGGCCGCCAGGACCGCCGGTCTGGTGCGCGACGCCCGGGCCGCGCTGCGCGATCTGGGGGTGGGAGTGACGACGCTGCACGGAATGAAGGGTCTGGAGTTCCGGCGGGTCGCCGTGATCGGCGTGGCCGACGGGATCGTGCCCGCCCCCGGGGCGCTCACCCCCGCCGCGGAGGATCCCGCCGCGCGGGCGCACGATCTGCAGCGCGAACGCGGCCTGCTCTACGTGGCCTGCACCCGGGCCAGAGAGCTGCTCTACGTGTCTCACACGGGACGCGCCAGTCCCTTCCTTCCCACCTGACTACCTATTCTGGACTGCGGATATCTTCCCCTTTTGCGGTTGGACCCCAATGAACCTCAGCCTGAGCGACATCGTGCCACCCCTGCGCTGGACCTCTCCCGGCCAGGTGGCGCCGATCGCAACCGATCCCCGTCTCCCCGAGGCGTGGTGGCAGGCGCTACCGCTCGACCGGGCATGCGCCGTCATCGGGACCTCCGAGGTCTCAGGACGCCTGGCCGATCTCGCTTTGACGTGCTGGGGGCATCTGACGCTCGGTGACGTCCTGCCGTTGCTCAGGTTCGCCGATCCGGCCGCCAGCGTCCGCATGTCCGAGGGGCTCGGCCGCGAGGCGGTGCACGGGCTGTTCACCGAGGTGCTGGAACGGCTGCTCGAACCGGTCACCCCGGAGAGCGCCGCGGCCCGGCAGCGTCCCGCCCGGCAGGACCGGCCGCTGCCGGAGCTGATCGACGAGGTG
Organism: Streptosporangium sp. NPDC048047; assembly: GCF_040653115.1. Lineage (NCBI taxonomy): Bacteria > Bacillati > Actinomycetota > Actinomycetes > Streptosporangiales > Streptosporangiaceae > Streptosporangium > Streptosporangium sp. NPDC048047. The sequence goes on from NZ_JBEZNH010000087.1 coordinate 7,674, forward strand.
TTCGCCGACCTGGACGAGCGGCAGCGCGCCATCGCCAGGGACCGCCTCTACGCCTCCCAGCGCGCCACGCTCGACGACCTGGCCCAGCGGTTCTCGGTGACCAGGGAGCGCATCCGGCAGATCGAGCGGGACCTGCGCGACCACGTCGAGGCGTGGCTGGCCGGCGAGGGCGCCGCGCCGCTGATGGCCCACGTGTCGTGGCTGCGGGGCCGGCTGGGTTCGGCCGTGCCCGCCGACGACCTCGCCGCGGCGGTGCCGTGGCACCGCACCGACCTCACCACGCTGGGCATCCCGGCCTGGCGGTTCGTGCGGACCCTGCTGACCGGCTACGAGCAGGTGGACGGCTGGCTGGTCGCGGGCGGGTCCGACGAACTGCGTGAGAAGACCCGGCAGCTGTTCGCCGACGGCCCCCGTCCGCTGGACGAGGCCGTCACGCTGGTCAGCCAGCTCGGCATCCGCGAGGACGTGGCCGAGCGCTGGCTCGTCTCCGTGCCGCAGCTCCGGGTCTTCGAGAACCACGTGGTGCCGTGGCCGCGCAGCGTCAACGACAAGGCCGAGGCCGTGCTCGCGGTGGCGGGCGGCGCGCTGACGCCCGAGGAGATCCAGGAGCGCATCGGCGAGGACTACAGCCTCGTCGGCATCCGCAACCAGCTCACCGCCGACGACCGGTTCCTGCGGCTCGACCGCAACAGGTACGGCCTGACCCGCTGGGGCGGCGACCAGTACCTCGGCATCCGGGAGATGATCGCCCGGGAGATCGAGCGGGCGGGCGGCGAGGAGTCGGTCAACACGATCGTGGCGAACCTCACCTCCCGCTACGACGTGAGCGAGAGCTCGGTCCGCGCCTACGCGGGCGGCCCCGGCTTCGAGCGCACCCAGCGCGGGTGGATCCGGGTGGCCGGCGCCGAGCAGACCGACTACCAGCCGCGCCGCGACGTCTCGGCGACCCGGCGCTGCTTCCGCAGCCGCGACGGGCGCTGGTGGCACCGGGTGGACATCAACGCCGAGCACCTGCGCGGCTCGGGTTCCCCGCTGCCCACCGGGTTCGCCGCCCACCTGGGCATGGCCCCCGGCGGTCAGCTCACCGCCGCCACCCCCTCGGGCGACGTGGTGATCAGCTGGCACAACCAGCCGACGATGGGGTCGATCCGCCCGATCCTGGTGGCGGCCAACGCCTCCGAGGGCGACCACGTCTTCCTGACCGTCTCCGACGGCGGCGAGCTGCTGACCCGCTTCCTGCCGGCCGCCCCGTCGACCCTGCCGTCGCTGAACCGGGCGCTCCACCTGATCGGCTACACCGCCCCGGTCGCCTCCGAGGCCGAGGGCGTCCGGCTGATCGGCGCCCGGATCGGCCTGCCGGAGAACTCGGGCCGCGACGAGGTCCTGGCGCGGCTGCGCGAGCGCGGCGACCGGGAGATCCTGGCCCTGCTGGACGGCACGGCCGCCTGATCCCGGTTCGCGGGCCTTCCGCCCGGCCCCGCCCGTGGGCTGCGCCGTACCCGTGGGCGGCGCCGTACGGTTCCGGGCTGGTGGGCCGCCGCGCGCGGGCGGCGGTTAGGCTCGGGGCATGTTGCGGCTGTACGACACGCGGAACCGCCGGGTCGAGCCGGTCCTCGCCGAGGGGGCCCGCTCGATGCGCATGTACACCTGCGGGCCGACCGTCTACCGTCACGCGCACCTGGGCAACCTGCGGTCCTACCTGCTGTCGGACCTCATCCGCCGGGTCTGCGAGCGGCGCGGGGTCAGGGTGGTCGTCTGCCGGAACATCACCGACGTCGGGCACCTGGTGGACGACGCCGAGATCGACCCGACCGGCGAGGACAAGGTCCTGGCCCGGGCGCGGGCCGAGGGCCGCTCCGCCCCCGAACTCGCGCGGTCCTACGAGGAGGCGTTCGGCGCCGACACCCTCGCCCTGAACATCCGGCCGCCGGAGCACTCCCCCCGCGCCTCCGAGACGATCGAGGCGATGATCGAGCTGATCGCGAAGCTGATCGAGAAGGGACACGCCTACGCCACGCCCGACGGATCGGTCTTCTTCGACGCCGCATCCTTCCCCTCCTACGGCGAGATCTCCGGCAACCGGCTGGACCGGCTGCGGCCCGGCCACCGGGTGGCGGGCGTCGACGAGCGCAAGCGCTTCCACGCCGACTGGGCGCTGTGGAAGCCCGCCGACCGGGAGCTGACCTGGGAGTCGCCCTGGGGGCGCGGCTTCCCCGGCTGGCACGTCGAGTGCTCGGCCATGTCGCTGCGCTTCCTCGGCGAGCGCGTCGACGTGCACACCGGCGGGATCGACCTGCGCTTCCCCCACCACGAGGACGAGCGCGCCCAGTCCGACGCGGCCGCCGGCCGCGAGGTGGTCGCCCACTGGATCCACGGCGAGCACCTGCTCTTCGAGGGCCGCAAGATGGCCAAGTCCACCGGGAACGTCGTCCTGCTCTCCGACGTCGCCGAGGCGGGTCTCGATCCGCTGGCCGTACGGCTGGCGATGCTGGAGCACCCCTACCGCCGGCAGATGAACCTCACCTGGGACGTCCTGCGGGCCGCGGACCGCACCCTGCGGCGCTGGCGCTCCCGGGTGGCCGGGTGGTCGGAGTCGCCGAGCCGGCCGATGCCCGCCGAGCCGGTCGCGGCGATCGAGGACGCCTTCGACGACGACCTGGACACCCCGCTGGCCCTGCGGCTCCTGCGCGAGCTGGAGCGCGACGAGTCGGTCGCGCCGGGCTCGCGGCTGGAGGCGTTCCTCCACCTCGACCGGGTCCTCGCCCTGGACCTCGCGTCCGAGATCGGCCGGGCCCCGAGCCTGCCCGCGGGCGCCGCCGAGCTGCTGGACCGGCGGGAGCGGGCGCGGGAGGCCGGGGACTGGCCCGCCTCCGACCGTCTCCGCGACGAGCTGGCCGCCCTGGGCGTACGGGTGGCCGACACCCCTCAGGGCCAGATCTGGTCCTGAGGGCCGGACCGCTCGCGCTCCACCCGGTTCCCGAAGGGCCCGTGAGGGCCGGACAGAGGTCCCGCACGCCGGGTGCCAGGGCGTTCGTCGCGGCGAGGTCCCGGACCGCGCTGCCGGCCGGCCTGTGAACGGCCCTCCCGGCGGGCTCGGAAGCGGCGCTCCCGCTCCAGGGTGCTGCCAAACTTGTTCGAGCACGTCGCATAGGAGGTCTTTGTGAGGTTCCGGCCGTATGCCTGGATGCCCCGGCCGCTCAGGTGGCTGGCTCAGGCGTTCACCGTCGTGGTGGTACTCGCGGTCGTCATCGCCGGGGTGGGCGTATGGGCCGTTCGCTCGTCCTTCCCCCAGCTCTCCGGCGACCTGAAGGTGGACGGCCTGTCAGGAAAAGTCACCGTCTACCGTGACAAGTCGGGTATCCCCCAGATATACGCCGACTCCGCCGAGGACCTCCTCCTCGCCCAGGGCTACGTGCACGCGCAGGACCGCTTCTTCGAGATGGACTTCCGCCGGCACGTGACCGCCGGGCGGCTGTCGGAGATGTTCGGCTCGGCGACCCTGCCCGAGGACAAGGCCATCCGCACCATGGGCTGGCGCAGGGTGGCCGAGAAGGAGCTGCCGCTGCTCGACGAGCGGACCCGGCGCTACCTCGACGCCTACGCCAAGGGCGTGAACTCCTGGATGGAGCGCAACCGGGGCTTCGCCGACCGGAGCCTGGAGTACGCGGTCCTCAAGCTCACCAACTTCGGCTACAAGCCCGAGCCCTGGACCCCGGTGGACTCCCTCGCCTGGCTCAAGGCCATGGCCTGGGACCTGCGCTCCAACATGGACTCCGAGATCGGCCGGGCGATCGCGGCGAGCAGGCTGTCCGCCGACCGGGTCGGGCAGCTCTGGCCCGGCTACCCCTTCGGCGCCCACCAGCCGATCGTCACCCGCGGCACGGTCACCGACCGTGGGTTCGACCAGAACCGGGAGCCCGGCGACAAGGACGCCGCCACGCGATCCGGCGCCGGGACGGACACCGGCGCGGGCGCGGGCGCGCCGCCCGGCACCGGAACGGCCCCGGGCACGGGCGTCCCGGCCGACGCCGCTGACGCGGGCACGGGTGCGCCGGCCGGCACCGGGGTGGAGGCGCTGGCCCGCGCCTCGCGGGTACTGCGGGCGGTGCCGAGCCTGATGGGCGACAGCGCCGACCCGAGCGGCATCGGCTCCAACTCCTGGGTGGTCGGCGGCTCGCACACCGGGTCCGGCAAGCCGCTGCTGGCCAACGACCCCCACCTGTCGGCCAACATGCCCTCGGTGTGGTACCAGGCCGGACTGCACTGCCGTACGGTGAACGCCGGGTGTCCGTTCGACGTCACCGGGTTCACCTTCTCCGGCGTGCCCGGCGTGATCATCGGCCACAACGACCGGATCGCCTGGGGCTTCACCAACCTCGGGCCCGACGTCGCCGACCTGTACCTGGAGCGGACCAAGGACGACACCTACCAGTACATGGGCGCCTGGAAGCCGCTGACCACGAGGACCGAGACGATCCGGGTGGCGGGCGGCGACCCGGTCCGCCTCAAGGTCCGCGAGACCATGCACGGGCCGATCGTGTCCGACGTCATGGACGACGTGAAGGACACCATGACCGGCGCCGACTCCGCCTTCGGGGAGAAGGCCGACGCCGTGGCGCTGAAGTGGACGGCGCTCGAACCCGGCCGGACCGCCGACGCGATCTTCGAGCTGAACACCGCCCGCAACTGGCAGCAGTTCCGCGCCGCGGCGAGCAGGTTCGAGGTGCCCGCGCAGAACCTCGTCTACGCCGACGTCGACGGCAACATCGGCTACCAGGCGCCCGGCCGCATCCCGGTGCGCAGCCGGGGCGACGGCACCTGGCCGGTGCCGGGCTGGACCGGGGAGTACTCCTGGAAGGGCGTCATCCCGTTCGACGAGCTGCCCAGCGCCTACAACCCGCCCGAGGGCTACATCGTGACGGCCAACAACGCCGTCATCGACCCCGAGCGCTACCCGAACCTGCTCACCAAGGACTGGTCGTACGGCTACCGCTCCCAGCGCATCGCCGACCGGCTGAAGGACGAGCTGAAGAAGGGCAAGGTGGACGCCTCGACGATGGGTGAGATCCAGAAGGACAGCCGCAACGGCTTCGCCTCCGTCCTGGTGCCCAGACTGCTGGACGTGAAGGTGGCCGGCGGCGCCGCGGACGCCCGCGAGCTGCTGAGCGACTGGGACCACTCCCAGGGCGCCGACTCCGGGCCCGCGATGTATTTCAACGCCGTCTGGCGGCACCTGCTCATCGAGACGTTCAACGACGACCTGCCCGAGGGCGCCCGGCCGACCGGCGGCGACCGCTGGTTCGAGGTGGTCCGCCTCATGCTGGAGACGCCCGACGACCCGTTCTGGGACGACTCCCGCACCAAGGGAGTCGAGACCCGCGACGACATGCTGCGGAGCGCCATGGCCCTGGCCTACGACGAGCTGCGCGACCGCCTCGGCCCGGACGTCAAGACCTGGCGCTGGGGCGACCTGCACACGCTGACGCTCACCAACCAGACCTTCGGCACCTCGGGGATCGCCCCGATCGAGTGGCTGTTCAACCGGGGGCCGTTCGCGGTGGGCGGCAGCAAGGACGCGGTCGACGCGGCCGGGTGGGACGCCCAGAAGGACTACTCGGTGCAGACGGTGCCCTCCATGCGCATGGTCGTCGACCTGTCGGACCTGGACAGGTCGCAGTGGATCAACCTCACCGGGGCGTCGGGGCACGCCTTCCACGACAACTACGCCGACCAGGCGCCGCTGTGGGCCGACGGGAGGACCGTCCCGATGCCCTTCCACGAGGAGGCGGTGAAGAAGGCCGCCACCCACACCCTGACCCTCAGCCCCTGACGGACCCCGGCCGATCCCGCCGCCACCGCGGCGGGCGGCGGGGATAGCCGCCGTCCTCCAGCCCGGCCAGCCGCTCGAAGACGTTCCAGGCGGCCTGGTGACCGCTGAGCAGCAGGGACAGCACGGCCGCGACGCCGTACGCCGGGAGCATGGGCAGGCCCAGGCAGGCCGCGTACTGCGAGGCGTGCCGGGCCTCGTGCCGGAGCAGCGCCCCGGTGAGGTAGCCCTCGTCGTGCCGGGTCAGCACCACGTTGCCGACGGTGAACGCGCCCGCGATCGGCAACGGCAGGCGGTAGCCGTGGGCGAGGACCAGCCCGCCGGGGCCCGGCGCGGTCCTGGCCCGGCCCGCCCGCGCCACCAGCAGCCCCAGCGGCGTGGACAGGTTCGCGTAGTTGACCGCCCGCCGTACCCGATACAACCGCCGCATACCGCACATTGTGCGCCCCCTCTTGGGGCTCCCGCCACGGCCGAACGGCGGTCAGGAGCCGGTCTCGCGCTCTCCTGGGGCCCGACCGGCCGGGTGGGGGCCGAGGGAGCGCTGCGTGAGCAGCCACGAGCCGCCACGGGGCGACCGGGTGAGCAGGACCGCGACCAGCGCCGCGAGCAGGCCGCCGTAGAGGTAGACGTAACTCGACAGGTCGTCCGCGATGACGACGTCGCCCTCGGGCCGCCGGCCCATCCAGATCATCGTGACCACCAGCCAGGCCGCCGCGGGCGTCAGCGCCCCCAGCTTCCCGCCCGTCATCCGCCCGCCGGCGTGGCAGGCGGCGAACAGCACGGCGACGCAGCCGACGGCCGAGATCGGGACCGGCCAGAGGTACCACGAGTGCTGGAAGGCGCCCACGACCCCGGAGACGAGCCCGAACAGGACGAGCACGCCGTACGACGCCGCGGTGACCGTCGCCTCCGACGGCCCCCGCCGGGCCGGGTTCCGCTCCTGCGCGCCCTGCGCGTCCGGCGCGTCCTGCGCGGGCATGGGGTCCATGGGAACCGAGGCTAGTCGATGCCGGCGAACAGGTCGTCCTCCAGCTTGTACGGTTCCCCCAGGCCACCGGCCTCGACCGGCAGCGAGGGCGTCGCCGGGCCCGAGGCCCCGGCCCGCAGCACGAAGTGCTCCACCCTCGCCACCTCCTGGCAGACGTCGTTGGACAGGGCGAACCAGGGGGCGTCCACGGTGATCTGGGTGGCGTGCGCCCGCATCGCGGCGAGCTTGTGCCCGAAGTACGCGCGGACGTCGACCTCGGTGGTGATCTCCTCGTCCGCGCGGCCGGGTGCCGAGTCCGCGCCCTCGACGCGGAACCGCGTCCCGGTCACCCGCATCGCCTCGACCGCCCGGCGCGTCGTGGAGCGGGCGACCGCCGTCAGGTAGAACTTGGCGATCCGCCAGGGCTCGCCCTCGCCGAACGCCGGGTCTGCGGCCAGCTCGAAGGCCCGCCAGGAGACGCGGTGGGCCTGGATGTGGTCGGGATGGCCGTAGAAGCCGTCCTCGTCGTAGGTGACGAGCACCTGGGGCCGCACCTCGCGGATGACCTTCACCAGCTCCCCGGCGGCCTCGTCGAGACCGGCCCGCCAGAAGGCCCCGGGACGGTCGTTGGAGGGGACGCCCATCATCCCGGAGTCGCGCCAGCGTCCCCGGCCGCCCAGGAAGCGGTGGTCGGCGACCCCCAGCTCCCGGCAGGCGGCGGCCAGTTCCCCGGCGCGGTGCCCGCCGAGGGCGTCGTCGCGGTCGGCCGCCAGGTGCGCGAGCTCCGGCGGGATGACCTCGCCCTCCTCGCCGAGCGTGCAGGTCACCAGCGTGACGTGCGCGCCTTCGGCGGCGTACCTGGCCATGACGCCTCCGGTGCCGATCGACTCGTCGTCGGGGTGGGCGTGTACGAGCAGCAGGCGCCGGTCAGTCATGGCTCAGAGGTTATCCGGCGTCCGATCCCCGCCCGGCACCGACACGGCCGCTCCCGGCGGCCTCCCCGGATCCCTCCCGCCGGCCCTCGCGGATGCGCGCCGGTACGCCCGGACGTCCGGCGGCACCTCCGCCCCGGGAAGGTGGAGCTGGCAAGATGGCTCTCATGAGTGAGAGCTTTCCTCGTCTTCACGCCAGGACCCGCCGGTTCACCCTCGGGGCGCCGCGCGGTTTCACCATCGCCCCCGGCGGGGATCGCGTCGTCTTCCTGCGGTCCAAGGGCGGATCCGACCCGGTCACCTGCCTGTGGGAGTACGACGTCGCCGGCGGCCGGGAGCGGCTGATCGCCGACCCGCGCGCCCTGGCGGGCGGCGAGGAGGACCTGCCGCCCGAGGAGCGGGCACGCCGGGAGCGCAGCCGGGAGCAGGCGGGCGGCGTCGTCGGCTACAGCACCGACGCCGCGGTGACCACGGCGGCCTTCGCGCTCTCCGGGAGCCTGTACGCCGCCGACCTGAGGACCGGCGGGGTGCGCCGGCTGAAGACCGCCGGACCGGTGATCGACCCGCGGGTGTCGCCCGACGGCGGCTACGTCGCCTACGTCACCGGCGGCGCGCTGCACGTCCAGGATCTGGAGGACGAGGTCGACCACGTGCTGGCCCGGCCGGAGTCGCCCGAGGTGACGTACGGCCTGGCGGAGTTCATCGCCGCCGAGGAGATGAACCGCATGCGGGGCTACTGGTGGTCCCCCGCCGGTGACGCGCTGCTGGTCGAGCGGGCCGACGTCTCACCGGTCGAGCTGTGGCACATCGCCGACCCGGCCAACCCGTCCCGCCCGGCCGTCGAGCAGCGCTACCCATCCGCGGGCACGCCGAACGCGAAGGTCGAACTGTTCGTGCTGTCCCTGGACGGCTCGCGGGTCGCCGTCCCGTTCACCGACGAGTACCTCGTCAACGCCGTCTGGGACGCCCACGGCCCCATGATCGTCACCATGCCGCGCGACCAGCGGTCCAAGCGGCTGTTCGCCGTCGATCCGGCCACCGGCGCCACCACCCCGCTGCGCGAGGACACCGACCCGGCCTGGGTGGAGGTCTACACCGGCGTTCCCGGCCGCCTGACCGACGGGTCCGTGGTCTGGGTCGCCGCCTCCGAGGGCGGCCACCGCCTGTTCGTCGGCGACGAGCCGGTCACCCCCGCCACGCTCCAGGTCCGCGAGGTCCTCGACATCGAGGGCGACACCGTGCTGTTCCGGGCGAGCGGCGAGCCCACCGAGATCGCCCTGTGGGCCTACAGGGACGGCCGGATCACCCTGGTCAGCCCGGCCGGGAGCGGCGTCTACAGCGGTCACACCGCGGGCGGCACCCTCGTGCTCACCGCCCAGGCGATGGACCTCGAAGGCGCGATGACGACCGTCCTGCACCACGGCAGGCAGTGCGGCCACATCCCCTCGTACGCCGAGCGGCCCGGCCTGGACCTGCGGGTCTCCCTGATCCGGGCGGGCGAGCGCGACCTGTCCACCGCCGTGATCTTCCCGACCGGGCACGAGCCCGGCTCGGCGAGGCTGCCGGTCCTGATGGACCCGTACGGCGGGCCGCACGCCCAGCGCGTGCTGACCGCCTCCGGCGCCTACCTGACCAGCCAGTGGTTCGCCGACCAGGGTTTCGCCGTGATCGTGGCCGACGGCCGGGGCACCCCGGGCCGCGGGCCCGACTTCGAGCGGGCCATCCTCAACGACCTGGCCACCGCGCCCCTCGAGGACCAGGTGGACGCCCTGCACGGCGCCGCCGCCCGGTTCCCCGACGACCTCGACCTGTCGCGGGTCGGCATCCGCGGCTGGTCCTTCGGCGGCTTCCTCGCGGCGCTGGCGGTGCTGCGCCGCCCGGACGTGTTCCACGCGGCGGTGGCCGGCGCCCCGGTGACCGACTGGCGGCTGTACGACACCTGCTACACCGAGCGTTACCTCGGCCGGCCGGGCGACGGGCACTACGAGGCGTCGTCGCTGTTCGCCGACGCCGAGAAGCTGGAGCGCCCGCTGCTGCTGATCCACGGCCTGGCCGACGACAACGTGGTGGCCGCGCACACGCTGCGGCTGTCGTCCGCCCTGCTGGCGGCCGGCCGCCCGCACACCGTGCTGCCGCTGTCGGGCGTCACGCACATGACGCCCCAGGAGGTCGTGGCGGAGAACCTCCTGCTCCTCCAGGTCGACTTCCTCAAGAAGGCCCTCGGTTAACGGCCCGGCGAAGGACCCGCCGGCCCCGCCGCGACAGGCGGGACCGGCGGGTCCTTCCGCTTTCGGGGCGAGGGAACCTGCGCGCCTCCCCCGCCCCTGCGGACCGCCGGTGTCTCCGGGGAAGGCCGGTCCCGTATACGGGGAACGCGCGGAGCGGTGACCGACGGGGCCGACGGACACCGCTCCCGAGACCGGCCGTGAGACTGAGCGGTCCCCAGGGGCGGGGGAAGCCGAGGGCCGGGAGCCGTGTGGGGCGGCTCCCGGCAGGCGGGACGGCGAGATCCCTCCTTTCCCACCGCCCCGCCCGTCTTTCAGCAGGCGTGCCCGGACGGCACCGCCGTCCAGGCCGCCTGAGCCTCGGTGATCGTCATGGGCGCGGTCTCCTGAACTCGGGGTGCGCCGGTGAGCCGGACCGTCCGGCGCGGGAACGCCCGCCCGCCGCCGAGGCACAGCTCGTAAACCGTCGCCCGGCACGAGCAGGTCCAGGCCACCGGCCGCACCCGCACCAGCGACCGGTACGGCGCCCGCCACACCAACCGTTCACAGCCGTGCTGCGGCCTGGCCGCGTGCGGGCTCAGGCAGTGGGTCACCGCGGGCATGCGCTGCGCTCTTCCGGCTCCGCCGGGTGCTCGCGGCGCAGGTCGGCATAGCGGAGGGCGACCCGCTGCGCGGCCTGGACGGGCTCCAGCGCCGGGTGCTCGGCGTAGACGGGACGGCTCTGTCGGGCGTTCCATTCGGTGCGCCACCAGAACCGCCGCCCGTCGCACCAGACGAGCAGATCGATCCACACCGACACCACCGCCAGGCCGTACCCGTCGTGAACGTCCGCGGTGATCCCATGGTCGGCCAGGGCGGCGCGGAGCGCCTCAGCCGCCTCCACTGTTCGTGGATCACCATGTGATGCCCCCCGAACTGGGAAAGCCGAGCGGATCTTGTTCAGGTCACATCCCTCGGTCGCCATGGCAGCAGGATAACCACCCTGTACATACCTGTCCATGCCATTGCATGCCATGGGCTATCTCGGGACGCCTGACCAGGGATTTCTATGGTTAGGGACATGGTCGAGTTCGAGCCGGATCGCTTCAGATGGGTGCAGGTCGCCGACATCCTTCGCCAGCGCATAGCCGATGGCACCTACGGCCCCAAGCATCTGCTCTCCGAGGTGCTGCTCATGCAGGAGTTCGGCGTGGCCCGCGGAACCCTGCGCAAGTCGATGAAACTGCTCCGCGATGAGGGACTCATCTACACCGTGCCGAACCTGGGCAGCTTCGTCACCCCACGCGATCAGGCGGCAGAACAGGGAGATGACTCCACTGAGTAGCCGGCCATGCCGCCAGGCTCTTGGCGAGCGGCTTGAGGGGTACGAGACCACGTACGGGCGGCACCGAACTCGGTGGAGCTTTCCGGGAAGTTCACCGGCGGCTGCGCGGACTGCCGTGATCATCGGTCGGCAGCCGTGAACGCGGACGGCATCGGCCCGCATCTGCCGGACGTCGCTGGTGAGCCGGTTCGCCAATTACTGCTGGACGGCTACTTCTATGACATCCAAGACGACCTGTACGGACAGCCGAAGCGATGGTCGGTCAACAAATGGCAGCCTCAGAGGTCCGGCGAGAGGACGGGAAACCCGCTCGACCAAGCGCAGCCGCAGACACCTACAGGGGTCTATCCAGCGGCTGCACCCAGGAAACCGTCATTCTTCAGGCCGAGTTGCAGTCCATACCGGTTCAGTTGCTCACATCGCGTATTATCCCGCGAATCCCGGCTCTAATCTCGGGCCAATTCTCTGACAACGCGAATCTGGCGTAGGTGAGGCCGTCAAAGAAGCTGGCTCCCTCGTTGAGGGAACGCAGGCTGTGGCGGATCGCATTGACCGCCACCCACCGTCGCCAGGTGTTCTCATCTTCCTCTCGGACGGCGTAGCCACGCCCAGCCCATCGCGCGCCGAGGTCCACCCATTCTTCTCGCACCTCTTCCAGCAGGGCACCGTCAAGAGGTTGTCCGGCGTGTGCCACCCGCACAGCCCGTGTGATCGCGGTCAGGCCAAGGTCGAAACGTTCAACGAGAACGTCGATCACTTGCAGCAGCACCGCCTGTCGATACTCCGGGGGTGCTGACTGGAGTTGGACATGCATGTCTGGTTCGTAATGCTCCAGGCCGATTGGCGGGCATTCATCGTTGATCAGCGGGTCAACGATCGCCACCAGGCGCGGCTGGTCGAACCAGTCCATGGGCAAGCGTGCTCCGGTGCGCCGTTCGATGATTGCCATTGCCGTTGCCTTCTTGACCGGCCAGGAGGCGTTTCTGGTTTCTTCCAGGGCTGCTGCCTCCTCCTGCAGCGCAGCGGGGTCAGCGCCATGGATCGCATGAGGATCCAGTTCGGGAATCCGGGCCAGCCGTTGCCCGTTGGCCGCGTACTCCAGGACTCTGCTGCCGGTGTGATTCCACGACAGGTGCCATACTTGCGCGTCCTGACTGAGCCATGCCATGACCTGTGGTATGGAGGCGTAGCTGAACCCACCGGGTTCAACCAGCATGACTGCCTCACCCGACCGTCCCATATAGACGGCATAGCCCTCTGAGAATTCGGCTTCCTCGGTGAATTCATCGTCGGACTCCGTAAGGAGCGGATGTCCGCCACCGATCAGGCGTGCGGCTACGGCGTCGAGTGCTATGGACTTGTCGAGAGGGCGAATGACAGTCCATGACAGTGCCTCAGCGAACGAGGCGCTGTCACGGAGGAGTTTGGTGTAGTGATTCACTGCTTCGCTGAAAGTCATGTAAGTCTTTTTCCATTGAGTATTGACAGGTGATCAAGCGAAGCCGCCGTGGAGACGTTGGTCATCTCCACGGCGGCCATTAGATCAGCTATTATTTGGTGCCCAAATAGTAGCCTGAGAGTCTATTTATGTGTCCCGGCCAGCAATGGTCTTCCATTTTCGGAAGTGGCTCCGGGGCGCCGGTTTCTTCATTGTCGCCGGTGAATCTGTTGAAGAATCCATCGCCATCGAGAATCCGATCCTCGTTGTAAAGTCGGTTCAGCAGCTTTCCAGCTTTTTGGTTTGGCCCCAGCGGACCTGCCGGCATCGCGCAGACAGAAAGGCTGCCCTTCTTGTCCTCGTCCGTGGAACGGTTGCCTACCGAGGCGAACGGGTACTCGTCGCATTCTTGAGGGTCGGCTGCCAGACTGTAGCCGGGCCACAGGTCATGGCATCTGGTTCCAGATCGGGCCCTGTTGTTATCGATATTTTCTCGTAGCCGCCAGAGATTCTGGCTGGCTGGCGGACGGCCGGACCCCTTGATGGCGCAACCGGGAATGGCCTTTGCTGCGGATCGCTTTGGGAAGGTGTCTGCTTGGTCGTAGCACGCCTTCCAGTAGTGGATGTATGCCTGCTCGTATCCGCCGGACTGCTTCCATAGAATCGATGGCACGATAGGTACCGTGCAACCGCCGGCCCTCCGGGACGGGTAGTCCGCGCTGTCACATCTGACCTTGAAGTCGTGCTCAGTGGTCGTATATTGGAAGTCGACCTCGTGCTCAATCTGTGCTCCGGGAGAGATTTCCGCATACGGCTGGAAGACGCAGTTGGAGATCTTCTCGTCGTTGGGATGCACGCCGGACCGATACCAGTCGGTGCGAGTCGCGGGCGCGTGTGCTGGGTCAGCACGGAATTGGAACGTTGCTACCTTGTTCCACTCGTTGGATTCGTCCCAAGCCGTGTCGTCCCAATCATCAACGTCCTTCCTTACCTTGTTTTGATTCCCGGTGACGTCACGGCAGGCAGTCTGATTCCGTGCGGGACGCATCCCTACAGTGAGACCGTCAGTACCAATCTCGGTTGATGGAAAGGCGAGGCCACCGTAAGTCCCGGTTGCGATGTAAACATCGAACCAGGTGTCACGTGTTGTCGCCCCCGTGTCGAGAGATCTTTTTCCGGTGTAGGTTTTGGCGATGAAGAGCAGTTCTGCATCCCAGCTGTTGCCATCTGTTATGTCGGTATCGTCGTCGTCTTGTTCGATCTGGTGATGAACTGACACTTTATATTTGATGCATCCGCTGAAGCGGTTCTTCATGAGGCCGTGCGTACGCTTGCGGCCGTATTCTTTGTGGCAGGTGGCTGGATCGATCCGGTCGTACTTGCCAGCAGCGGCCACCGTGTTCATCGATTTGGTCGCAGTGTTGTTTTCCGTTGAACTTTCGGCCGCGGGGCCACCGTCCAGCACTGAGAAGACCTCATCGGCATTGAGTGCGCGGTCGAAGACCCACACATCATCCAAACTCCCCGTTAGGGCGGTCCCCAAAGTCATGGGAGCGATGGAATTCCAGGATGGAAAGCTAATCGCCGAGCTTCCGATCTCATTGCCATCCAGATAGAGAGTCACGCTTCCGGGTTCCTTCGAGTAGACCCCGGCCAGGTGAAACCACCTGTTAACGGGCGGTTTGACGCCGGACAGCACACCCTCGACGGAGGCGTTCGCGTCGTCAGCACTGCTGATGGTGAACACCAGACCATGCTCCGGATCATTTCCAATCCGGAAGGGCGCCTGATGTGTACCTCTCTGCTCCAGGAAGGTGTAGGCGGCATCTCTGTCGGACAGTCGAATCCACGCGGCGACAGTGAGGCTTTTTCATCCTCGGTAGACGGGTCGCTGGTCACAGCATGATCGCGGG
>NZ_JBEZNH010000088.1:0-21304 GCF_040653115.1 Streptosporangium sp. NPDC048047
AGTGCACGCCGTTGCGTGCCGCCCACTCGGAAAGCTTCACGGGATCATTATAGACGATGAGAAAGGCTGAGGTTCACTGATTAATTGCGCGGCAGTTTTTAGCCCCTTGGCCTTGCGGCTGAGGGCCTTTTGCGCCTTGCGGAGCCTCTTCGCCGCCCGCCGCAGGAAGCGCGGGTTGTCGATCTTCCGGCCGTCAGAGGTGACCGCGAAGTGCGTCAGCCCCAGGTCGATGCCGACCTCGGCCGCGACCCGGGGAAGCGGCTCCTCGGCCGCCTCCACGACGAAACTCGCGAAGTACCGGCCTGCCGCGTCTTTGATCACCGTCACCGACGACGGCTCCGCCGGGAGGCTGCGCGACCACCGCACCGGCACGTCCCCGATCTTCGGCAGGCGAAGCCTCCCACCCGCCGTGACCTTGAACTTGGCGTTCTTGGTGAAGCGGATGGCCTGCCGCCTGTCCTTCTTCGATCGGAACCGGGGCGGCTCGATCTTCGGCCCCTTACGTCTGCCGGTGATGGAGGCGAAGAAGTTACGGTAGGCGGCATTGAGGTCGGCCAGGGCCTGCTGGAGCACCGCCGCCGACACCTCGCCCAGCCAGGAGCGCTCGGGCGTCTGCTTCGCCTCGGTGATGATCCGCCTCGACAACTCCCCGTCGGAGACATACGGCAGGCCCGCCTCGCGGGCGTCGGTGCGTGCGCGCAGCCCGTCGTTGAACACCACCCGGGCGCACCCGAACGCCCGCGCCAGCGCCTCGCGCTGGGCGGCGTCCGGGTAGAGCCGGTACTGGTAGCGAAGCCGCACGGTCACATCGTGCCACTCGACCGTGACCGAGCGTAGGAGAATCCGAGCGATCCGTGAACACATCGGCGACCGCGCCAACGCCGAGCGCGGGCGGCCGGCCCTTCGCCGTCCCGGCACCCTGTACCTGGTGGGCCGGACGGCAAGACCGGAAGGCCAGGGCCCGCTCGCGCCCTGGCGGGCACTCCCACGCGGACCGCCACCCCCACACCTGAAGGCCGGAGCACTGGCCCGCATTTCGGTAGCCCTGCCCGTGGATGTTGATTATCTCGGACTCGGACGAGGTGTTGACGCCCTGGTCGGTGCCGTTGAGGGTGCCACCGTCGCCGATGAAATGCTTGGCGTTCGCGATGACGCCGTCCGCGCCGATACCGCGCGGGTGCCCGCCCTGCCGCGCGGCGCGGCAGGGAGAGGCCCAGACACGCGGACGGCCCGCGCCCATCGGCCGTCTTGCCATGGCCGATGGGCGCGGGCCGTCCGCTGGGCGGGCGGCGGGCCGGCGTCTAGAAGCGGTGCTCCTCGCCGCCCAGACCGGCGGCCCTGCCCACGTCGCCGATGTTGCGGAACTTCTCCCCGGCGGGCAGGCCCCGCAGCACGGCGATCACGCCGCCGGGGGCGGCCTTGGCGTCGGCGTGCGCCAGCAGCGCGTCGCGGTCGGCCGGCCAGTCGGCGTCGGTCAGCCACCGGGCCATGTCGCTGCGCTGGTCCACGCCTTCGGCGCTGATCCCCTCGGCGGCGCCGGGCTCGTGCCCCGGCGGGTACCTCCTGGGCACGGCGTCGTCGTCGGCGGCCCGGATGCCCTCCGGGTCGGCCCACTCCTCGGCGTGGGTGGGGCCGCCACCGCGGATCGCGCCCTCGCTCTCGTGCTTCTGGTACTCGTCCATCTGCGGACCGTGCTTGGCGCTGCCACGTTCGGCGCTCATCTGCGTCCTCCAGTGTGAAGATCCACGAGACGTCCGTCTCGGTCAGGGAAAACGCGGCGCGATGCCGCGGGTCGTCCGGAACGGGGATGTCACGAAAGGGGCCGTACCCGTTACGGTGCCCCCAAACATCGCCGGCCCCCGGCCCTGCCGTCCTGTTTCCCGCGGTCCTGAGCGGATAGGTCTTCCCTGTCCAGTTCCCCGCCCAGCAGCGCCGACTGCCCGACGTCGCCCGGGGCGGCGGCGGCCGAGAAGGAGGTACCGATGCCGATCGCGACGATCAACCCGACCACGGGCGAGACTTTGAAGACCTTCGACCCGCTCGGCGACGAGGAGGTGGACGAACGCCTCGCGCTCGCCGCCGCCGAGTTCGCCACCTACCGGACGACCGGTTTCAAGCAGCGGGCCGAGTGGATGCGCGCCGCCGCCGACCTCCTCGAATCGGAGCAGGAGGACGTGGCCCGGCTCATGACCACCGAGATGGGCAAGACGCTCGTCGCCGCCCGCGCCGAGGTGGCCAAGTGCGCCAAGGGGATGCGCTACTACGCCGAGCACGCCGAGGAGTTCCTGGCGGACGAGCCGGCGGACGCCCCGGCCGTGGGGGCGCGGCGGGCGTACGCGCGCTACCAGCCGCTCGGGCCCGTCCTGGCGGTGATGCCGTGGAACTTCCCCCTGTGGCAGGCGGTCCGCTTCGCCGCGCCCGCGCTGATGGCGGGCAACGTGGGGCTGCTCAAGCACGCCTCGAACGTGCCGCAGACCGCGCTCTACCTCGGGGAGCTGTTCGCACGGGCGGGCTTCCCCCGGGGCTGCTTCCAGACCCTGCTGATCGGCTCCGACCAGGTCGAGCGGGTGCTGCGGGACCGGCGGGTGGTGGCGGCGACCCTGACCGGCTCCGAGCCGGCCGGCCGGTCGGTCGCCTCCGTCGCCGGCGGGGAGGTCAAGAAGACCGTCCTGGAGCTGGGCGGCTCCGACCCCTACGTCGTGATGCCCTCCGCCGACCTCGACGCCGCCGCCTCCACCGCGATCACCGCGCGGGTGCAGAACAACGGCCAGTCCTGCATCGCGGCCAAGCGGTTCATCGTGCACGCCGACGTCTACGACGCCTTCGCCGAGCGCTTCACGGCGCGGATGGAGGCCCTGCGGGTCGGCGACCCGATGGAGGAGGGGACCGACGTGGGGCCGCTCGCCACCGAGCAGGGCCGCGACGACGTGGAGATGCTGGTGGCCGACGCGGTCGGGCGCGGGGCGCGGGTGCTGTGCGGGGGCTACATCCCCGACCGGCCGGGCTGGTTCTACCAGCCGACGGTCGTCGCCGGTGTCACCCCGGAGATGCGGATGTTCTCCGAGGAGGTGTTCGGCCCGGTGGCGGCGCTGTACCGGGTCTCCGACGTCGACGAGGCGATCGCGCTCGCCAACGTGACCGACTTCGGTCTCGGCGCCAACGCCTGGACCGCCGACCCCGCCGAGCAGGAGCGCTTCGTCACCGACCTGGAGGCCGGGGCGGTCTTCGTCAACGGCATGGTCACCTCCTACCCGGAGCTGCCCTTCGGCGGCGTCAAGAACTCCGGGTACGGCCGGGAGCTGTCCGCGCACGGCATCCGCGAGTTCTGCAACCTCAAGGCCGTCTGGGTCGGCTGACCTCGGCGCCGCGCGCGAGGGGAACGGCGCGGTCGGCCCGCCCACACCCGAGCGGGAGACCGGGCGGGGACGGAACGGGCGGCGCGGGCGCGGCCGGTCCGCCCGCGTCCGGGCAGGAGGCTCGGCGCCGCACGGTGGGGAGGGCGGACCGGCCCGCCAGGGGCGAGCCCCAGGGGGTCGAGCGGGCCGGTCCGGGTTCGCGGGGCGGCCGCGGCGGCGCGCCGCGGTCCGCCGGGAGGACCGTGAGGGGCGGTGCGGCGCTGCGGCCGGCACCGGGGACCACCATCCCTCAGTGGATATTCTTCCTATATTTGCGACGCTTTTCAGGTATATCGATCAATAACATCAATTTTCCCGATTGTCGGGAGCCGGATGCGCCGGCCGTACCGGCCGCGCCGTGACCCCCGCAGACCCCCGCAGATCCCGGCCGGGCCCGGCCGGGCCCGGCATGGAACCTCCAGGTGAGAACTCCCTCTCCCGCCCCGGCCCGCCCACCGCGTCGCGGTGTGGCGCCGGGCGGATCCGGGCACGGTTCCGCGGGTGCTGCAGTTGATCAGCGACTTCGTCACCCTCATGGTCGTCTTCGCGCTCGTCTGGCTGGCGCTCCTGTTCGTCTCGGTGGTCCTGCTCGCCGGCCTCGCGGTGTTGGCCCTGGCGACCGTATGGGAGCAGGATGGTGACAGGGGACCAGGGAGGTAGGAGATGCGGCAGCTCAACCCGGTGGACGCGCAGTTCCTGAACTTCGAGACGCCGACGAACGTCGCGAACATCGCCGGGCTGGCCGTGCTGGCGGGCGAGCTGACCCGCGCCGACCTGATCTCCCTGCTCGCCCGGCGGCTCCACCTCGCCCCGCCGTTCCGGCGCAGGCTCGTCACGGTGCCGCTGGGCCTGGACCGCCCCTACTGGGCCGACGACACCCGGGTCGACCTCGACTACCACGTGCGTGAGATCGCGCTCCCCGCGCCGGGCGGCGACGAGCAGCTCGGCGACCAGGTCGCGCGGCTGCACGCCCGCCCCCTGGACCGCGGCCGCCCGCTGTGGGAGATGTACCTGATCCACGGCCTGGCGGGCGGCCGGACGGCCCTGTACATGAAGGTCCACCACGCCGCGATCGACGGCGTCACCGGTGCCGGCGTCCTCGCCGCGCTCCTGGACACCTCACCCGAGCCCGCCGAGGTCCCGGCGGCGCCCGAGGCGGGGCCCGACGGCGGCGTCGACGCCGCGGAGATGATCACCAGGGGAGTGGCGGGCGTCGTCCTCAACCCGGCGAACACCGTGCGGTTCCTCGTCAACGCGGTCCCGCACCTCGACGAGATCCCCGTACTGTCCCAGCTGCCGGGGGCCCGCCCGATCTCCCACGTCACCCGCGACCTGGCCCGCCGCCTGACCGGGGAGCCCGGCACCCCGGTCATGCCCCGCCTGATCGCGCCCCGCACGCCGTTCAGCGGGAGGATCACCGCGCACCGCAGGTTCGCCTTCACCGCCCTGTCCCTGGCGGACGTCAAGCAGGTCAAGAACGCCTTCGGCGTCACGGTGAACGACGTGGTGATGGCCGTCTGCGCCGGGGCGCTGCGGCAGTGGCTGATCAAACACGACGCGCTGCCCGACCAGCCGCTGGTGGCCGGCGTGCCGTTCTCACTGAAGGTCCCCGACGCCGGCGACGACGGCAACCAGGTCACCCTGATGATCACCACACTCGCCACGCAGGTCGCCGACCCGCTGGAGCGGCTGACGGCCGTGCACGACGCGATGTCCCTGATCAAGGACCGCGCGTCGCTCGCCCCGGCCCGCTGGATCCAGGAGGTCAGCGACATGATGCCCTCGGCGCTGACCGGCCTGGCGGCCCGCGCGGCCTTCAATCTGCTGGCCGGTACGGCGGGCCCGATCAACGTGCTGATCTCCAACGTCCCCGGCCCCCAGCTGCCGCTGTACGTGAACGGCGTCCGGCTGCTCGCCTACCACCCCGTGTCGGTGGTCACCGACGTGAGCGGTGGCCTGAACATCACCGTCTTCTCCTACGACGGCTCACTTGACGTGGGCGTGATCGCCTGCCGGGAGATGGTCCCCGACGTGTGGCTCGTCACCGACTACCTCCGGGACTCCCTCTCCGAGCTCAAGCTCCTCGCTGAGCAGGAGTGAGCGCCCGGGGGCGTCGTCCACGAAGTGGAGGATCTTCTCCAGGCGGACGATCGATCCCCGCTCCGGCCGGTTGACGAACCTGATGTCGTCGGCCAGCGCCTGCATGATGAGCAGCCCGCGGCCGTGCTCGGAGGTGGCGGAGGGGGTGCGCGCCATGGAGGAGTCGAAGCCGTTCCCGGCGTCGATCACCTTGATGACGCACCTGTCGCGGATCAGCTCGGTGCTCACCATGTAGTCGTCGCTCGGTTCGGCGTGCTGGATGACGTTGGAGCACGCCTCCGAGAGCATGAGCTGTATGTCGTCCCGGATCTGCGGCTCCACCCCCAGTGCGCCGAGCGAGGCGTCCAGAAGCTGCCTGATCACCGGGACGCTCGCGGCGTCACGCGGCAGGCGCAGCGAGATCGTGGCCTCCACGGTTCCTCCTTCAACAGATGACTCTCCAGTGCACTGCCCTCACTCCGGTGCCTTAACCGGAAAGGGGCGGCGGGCCGTGTCCGGGGCCCGCCGCCCCTCGTCCCCCGGCGACCGCTAACGGGAGAAGGCGTCCATCGCGGCCTGGCAGAAGGCCTTGAGGTCGTCGGGCTTGCGGCTGGTGACCAGGGTGTTGGGTCCTCCGGTGCACACGACGACCTCCTTGTCCTCCCAGGTGGCCCCCGCGTTACGCAGGTCCGTCTGGAGACTGGGCCAGGAGGTGACCCTACGGCCGCGTACCACGTCGGCCTCGATCATCGTCCAGGGCGCGTGGCAGATCGCCGCGACCGGCTTGCCCGACTCGAAGAACTCCTTGACGAAACGTACGGCCTCCGGAACCGTCCGCAGGAAGTCCGGGTTGGCGACGCCGCCCGGCAGCACCAGCCCGTCGAAGTCGGCGGCCCGTACGTCGCCGGCCGTCCCGTCGACCGGGAACGTGTCGGCCTTGTCGAGGTGGTTGAACGCCTGGACCTCGCCCGCCTTGGTGGAGATCAGCCGGGGCGTGCCGCCCGCCTGCTCGACCGCCTTCCACGGCTCGGTGAGCTCGACCTGCTCGATGCCCTCCGGGGCGACGAGGAACGCGATCGTCTTGTTGCTGAGCATGATGCCCCCCTTTGACGTGCTTTCTTGGGCTTCAAGGGGCCCATGCCCCGGGTGCGGGGATGCATGCGAGCCGCCGCGGGGGCGACGGCTCGCGTTCGAAGGCGCGGGCGGCGGGATCGGCTCCGCGCCCGGTCGAGGCTTCGAGCCCGTCCGAGGCTCCGGGGCCGGCGCGGGCCCGGTACCGGGCGCGGTTTCGGGCGCGGTTTCGGCCCGGGGTCAGCGCCGGACGAGGTCGAGGGCGACGTCCAGCGCCGCCTCCCGGCGCTCGTCGTCGGAGAGCGCCTCGTCCCGCAGGACGAACCAGGCCGCGTGCAGGGCGAGCAGCGCCATCGCGTGCTTCAGCCGGGCGGCGGGCGGGTCGTCCGGCTCGACGAGGAAGTCGAACAGGCTGAACATCCGCTCGTGCATCTGCTTCATCACCGGGTGGCCCTTGAGCGCGGTCTGGTTGCGCTCGAAGAACCGCATGATCTCCCGGTGGCCGCCCCGGTGCAGGTCCGCGGAGTAGCGGCGGACCAGCTCGCGGCGGCTCTCCTCGGTGCGCGGCTGCCTCCCGGCCCAGGCGATCAGCTCCTCCAGCGTGCGGATCCGATCCTCCACGAGACTGGTGATGATCTCTTCCTTGCTCTTGAAGTGGTAGTAGAGTGCCGCCTTGGTCACGCCGAGGGCCTCCGCGATCTCCCGGAGAGAGGTGGCCTCGTAGCCCTGCTCGGTGAAGAGCCGGAGGGCCGTCTCCTGGATGCGGGTGCGGGTGTCGGCGTGTTCGCTCATGGTTCCCTTTGCGGCGGAATTAACTTGACGGCCGGTAAGTGATCGTCCTACATTCCCATCATATCCAACACTAGCCGGACGGCAAGTAAGCAAGATCCTTAGGGGGCTGGAGAAATGACGGAGACCGCGGTCGTACCAGGACGGCGGCGCGAGGTCATGGTCGTCTTACCGGGGCTGATGCTCGCCATCATCCTCGCGATGCTCGACAACATGATCGTCGGTACGGCGATGCCCCGCATCGTGGGGGAGCTCGGGGGCCTGTCGCACCTGTCGTGGGTGGTCACCGCCTACGTCCTCGGCACGACCGTCTCGACCCCCATCTGGGGGAAGATCGGCGACCTGTACGGCAGGAAGAACATCTTCATCGCCTCCATCGTCATCTTCATGGTCGGGTCGGTGCTGTGCGGCATGGCCGGATCCGACCTGCTGGGCGGCCCCCAGGACGGCATGGCCCAGCTCATCGCCTTCCGCGCGCTCCAGGGCCTCGGCGGCGGCGGTCTCATGGTCAACGCCATGGCCATCATCGGCGACCTCGTCCCGCCGCGTGAGCGCGGCCAGTACCAGGGCATCATGGCCGGCGTCATGTCGCTGGCGATGATCGCCGGCCCGCTCGTCGGCGGATTCATCACCGATCACCTCGACTGGCGCTGGGCCTTCTACGTCAACCTGCCCGTCGGGTTCGTCGCCCTGGCGCTGCTGGCGGTGACGCTGAAACTGCCCAAGCTCCGCACCGAGCACCGCATCGACTGGCTCGGCGCGATCCTGCTGTCCATCGGCATCACCGCGCTGGTCCTCATCACCACCTGGGGCGGCAACGACTACGCCTGGACCTCACCGCAGATCATCGGCCTGGCCGTGACGGCCCTGGTGACGCTGGTGCTGTTCGTCCCGGTGGAGCGCCGCGCCGCCGAGCCGATCATGCCACTCCAGTTGTTCCGCAACCGCAACTTCACGCTCATCTCGCTGATCGGCTTCCTGCTCGGCTTCGCGATGTTCGGCGCCATCACCTTCCTGCCGCTGTTCCAGCAGACGGTCCAGGGTTCGACGGCCACCAACTCCGGCCTGCTCCTGCTGCCGATGATGGCCTCGTCCATGGTGATCTCGCTGTTCGTCGGCCAGGCCATCACCAAGACCGGCAAGTACAAGATCTACCCGGTCATCGGCGGCGCGATCATGGCGATCGCCATGTGGCTGCTGTCCCTGATGGACGCGAAGACCCCCACCTGGCAGACCGGCGTGTTCATCGCGGTGCTCGGCCTCGGCATGGGCTTCCTCATGCAGACCACCATGCTGATCGCCCAGAACAGCGTGGAGCAGAAGGACCTCGGCGTCTCCAGCAGCGCCGCGACCTTCTTCCGGTCCATCGGCGGCTCGTTCGGCGTCTCCATGTTCGGTGCCATCTTCAACCGCCACCTGTCCGACAGCCTGACCCAGAAGTTCGGGACGGAGGGCGCCAAGCTCGCCGGAGGCGGCGGCCGGGCCGACGCCGCGACCCTGGCCCACCTCCCGGCCCAGGTGCGCTTCGGCTTCCTGGATTCACTGGCCTCCTCGATCGCCGGCGTCTTCTGGTGGGCGATCTTCTTCGCGGTCCTGGTGCCGGTGCTGGCCGTCTTCATCAAGGAGATCCCGCTGCGCGGCGCCCCCGGGCAGGACGGCCCGGCCGAGCAGGCCAAGACCCCGGCCCCCGTGCTGGAGTAGGGGCCGCCGGCCCCGCCGCCCGGTCCCGTCCCGGGGCTCCCGGGACGGGCGCCGGACTCCCGGACCCCCCGAGCCTCCGGCGCCCGCCTCCGCCCCGCCCTCCGCGGGGGCCGGAGGCGGGCGCCAAGTCACGGCCCAGCGGGAGGCAAGTCGGGCCCGACACACTCGGGGCCATGGAAGACACCCTCGAAGCGACCCCCCTACCCGAGCCCGGCCGCGCCGCCGCGCCGGCCGTCACGGCCGCCGGGCACACCACCCGGCGGCCGGAGGCCGGCGACGCCGAGGCCGTCCACGAACTGGTCTCCCTGTGCGACACCCAGGTGATCGGCAAGGCCGACATGACCCTCGACGACGTCGCCGACCAGCTGAACGACCCCTCCTTCGACCCCGACGCCGACGGCTGGCTCGTCCACGACCCCTCCGGGCGCCTGGTCGCCTGGGCCTGGGCCTGCCGCAGGGGCGACGACGGCGCCGTGGAGTTCGACGTGGTCGTCCACCCCGCCGCCCCCGAGCTGACCGGCCGCCTGTGGGACACCGTCCTCGACCGCGCCCGCCGCATCGCCGCCGGACTCGGCCACGACCACGCCGTGGCCGACATCGCCGTCTACCGCGAGGACAGCGGCAAACGCGCCCTCGCCGCCGCTCGCGGCTTCACCCACACCACCGGCTTCATCCGGCTCCGGGCCGACCACGGCCCGTCCCTCGCCCCGCCGGAGCCGCCGCCCGGCGTGACGGTGCACCGGGGGACCACCGAGGAGGCGCGCCGCCAGGCCCACGCCGTCGAGCAGGTCGGATTCGCCCGGCACTTCGGGTTCGTCCCCAAGGACTACGACGAGTGGCACGCCGAGCTCGACTCCTCCGCCAGCACCGACTGGGCGCAGCTCGCCGTCGCCCGCCTCGACGGCGAACCGGTGGCGATGCTCCTCGGCACCGACGCCTTCGCCGCGGACGAGAACTGCGGCTACGTCCGCCGGCTCGCCGTGGCGCCCCCCTTCCGGGGGCGCGGCCTGGGCCGGTTCATGCTGCGCGCCGCCTTCGCCGACGACGTACGGCGCGGCCGGATCGGCACCTGCCTCCACGTGGACGCGGGCAACGTCACCCCCGCCCTGGACCTGTACCTGTCGGTGGGCATGCGCCAGGTGCTGGCCATCGACGTCTGGCGGCGGACCCTCTGACCGTCTCCGGGTACGGCACGCCGTACCCGGAGACGCCCGCCGGGCGGCCGTCCTCGGGGGAGCGTGCCCGAGGGCATCATCGACCGGGCGGCCGTCCTCAGGAGAGAACCGCGCCCGCACGCGCGGCGCCGTCCCCGCCCTCCGGCCGGGGCGCCTCAGCGGTCGGCGGCCACCCGATGCTTGGCCAGGTGCGCCAGCACCGCCTGGTTGGCCTCCCACCCGTCGGGGAACTTCACCGGCACCCCGAGCCGCACCGGTTCGGCCGACGGGTGGGCGTCCAGCAGTTCGGGGATGCCCGCCCTGGCCACCACCACGCAGGCGTGCCGGTGCCGCGAGGCCAGCACGCACAGCCGCCCCGACTCCAGGTGGAACGCCGTGGCGTCGCGGCGGCCCGACAGCGGATGCAGCATGATCGTCACGTCGTACTCCCGGCCCTGCAGCCGGTTGGCGGTGTCCACCGTGATCTCCTCGGGCACCCCGGCCGCGCGGATCGCGGCGACCTGGTCGCGGTGCGCCGCGCCGATCGCGATCCGGTCGGCCGTGACCCGGTGGCTGCCCCGCTCCGAGTGCGCCACCGGCGCCCGCTGCAGCAGCCGCACCGCCAGCACCGCCACCGCCTGAACCGCCTCGGCGTCGGTGCGCACCGTGTGGCGGCTCGGCAGCTCGTACAGCGCCCATCCCGAGGCCGCCGCCTCCTCCAGCGCCCGGTCGTAGGAGGTGCGCATGCCGTCGACCGTCAGCTCCAGCGCCCGGTCGGCGTCGCCGGTCCCGGCGCGGAACCCGGTGAACGGGTAGAACGCCTCCGACACCACCGGCGCCGCCGAGGCGGGCAGCCGCCAGGACACCGGCAGCCGGTGCACCGGCAGGTCCGGGTTGTGCCGCAGCAGCACCGAGACCGCGCTCTGCACCGGGTCCCACGACAGCCCGGCCCAGCGGTCGCCGTCCACGATCGAGAACGGGTCGAGCTGCCCCGGGTCGCCCACGAACAGAGCCCGCTCGAACAGCGAGGCGATGCGCAGCAGCTTGTCCGAGCGCATCTGGTACGCCTCGTCCACGATCGCCCACGGCCAGGTGCGGTCGCCGATCCAGGCCCACTTGTCGGCCGTGGCCACCACCACCGCCGGATCCCCCAGGTCGGGCAGCTTGCCCGCCACCGACACGTTGGGGTGACCCAGGACCCGGCCCGGCGTGACGTAGCCGCTCGCCGACAGCCGGCCGATCGTCAGGTCGGGGTGCTCGGTCGCCAGCCGGTCCACCAGGTCGTCGACCTGCTCGTTGGTCTGCGCGACGATCATCAGCGGCTCGCCGGTCTCCGCGATGTGCCCGGCCGCCCGGACCACCAGCGTCGACTTGCCCGCCCCGGGAGGGGAGTCGACCACCACGCCCCGGTGGCGCGGAAGGTCGGCCAGGACCGCCTCGACCACGGCCGCCGCCTCCCGCTGCGGCGACACGGCGGGAACCACGAGGCGCGAGGCGGCCGGGCCGTACGGCAGCGCCTCCGGGCGTGCCTCCGGCACCACCCCGAGCACCCCCGTACGACGCGTCCCCGGCGTCTCCCGGTGAAGGCTCATGACCATTCCTCCCGCGCGTCATCGTCATCCGGCACGTACTCCTCGGGCGGGCCGCCGTGGGTCCACGGGGTCCGCTCGGGCTCCGGCAGCGCCGCCGAGGACTGGAAGTCGTCGGTCAGCGTGGTGTAGGTGACCCGCTCGCCCGGCTCGGGCACCGCCCCCGGGGCGGCCACCTTCCCGCGGCCCATCCCCTTGGTCACCTTCAGGGTGATCTCGTCGCCGTCGATCCCGACGACCTCGGCGGCGTGGCCGCGCCGGTCGGGGCTGCCGAGCACGGCGCCGGGCGCCAGCCGCACCGGGTCGGCGGTGCGGACCGTGACCAGCGGGCGCAGCTTGCGCGAGCGGCCCTCGCCCTCGGTGTTCTCCGGATCGGCGGAGACGACCGTCCCGGCGAACGCCTCACCGGTCAGGCGGTACTCGGCCATCACCAGCGGGTCGTCGTAGGCGCGCTGCACGTCGTAGCTCGCCCGCGCCCGCTCCAAGGCCGCCAGCCGCGCCGCGGCGCCGACCGCGCCGTCCCGGCGCGCCTGCGGCGGCCCGCCCTCGGCGATCAGTTCGAGGAACCGGGTGAACGACCCCCGGTCGGTCTCCCAGCGGCCGGCCACCCTCGGGCCCTCCGGCAGGGCGCGCAGCAGCTCCACCGACCGCCACATCAGCCGCCAGGTCGGTTCCAGCTGGGTGCGCAGCGCCTGGGCGACGCGCTCCACCGCCCGCGCGGTCGGCGCCTCCTCGTAGGCGCGGACGGCCGGGCCGAGCACCTCGTTGTCGAACCCCGGATCGGTGGCCGGCCCGGCGGGCGGCCACAGCAGCGGGTCCTCGGCCTCCTCGGCGGCCCGCCGGCCGTCCATCCCGGCGGGCGGGTCGATCCACCCTGCCAGCGCCACCAGGTTGGCGTCCTCCAGGGCGCTCTGCCCGGTCGCCCAGTGCGCCGACAGCGCCTCCGTCATCGACATCATCAGGCACGACCCCGGCCGTCGCGACCGGTCGGCGAAATACGTCAGCCACCGCCCGAGCAGCGGCACCGACGGATGAACCGGGTAGGGGCCGTCGGCCCGGCGGAACCGGGTGGAGCGGCCCAGCAGCCCGGCGAAGGCCGCCGCCGAGCGGTTCGGCACCAGGATCTGCGGCGCGTCCAGGCACCGCTCGTACGGGTCGCCGCCCCTGCGCTCCACCGTCTCGGTGGTCTTGGCGAACCCCTCGACGTACGGCAGCAGCACCTCGGCCAGCTCCGCGGCGAAGGCGAACCGCAGGTCGCGGTTGCGCGGCTGGGGAACCACCAGCAGCCGCGGATGGTCGGGGTCGGTGCCGACCATGGCGCCCAGCGGGGCGAGGGCCTCCCCGGCGAGCTGGAGCGGCACGAACACCATCGGGCGCGGGGCCAGGTGGCAGTGGCGGACCGTGGTGATCCGCTGCGCGGTCCCGTCGCGGACGGCCTTGAGGCGGGCCAGCGCCGTCAGCGTGCTCATCCCAGGCACTCCTCGCGCAGGCGGTGGGCCAGGCGGAGCAGGTGGGCGATCTCCTCCTGCCCCTCGGCGGGCTCCGCGGAACCCTCGGCCAGGGCGAGCGCCTCGTCCACGCCCAGGATCCCGCCGAGCTGGTCGCGCACCTGACGTCCGAGCTGGTCGGTGGATCCGCCGCAGCGGGCCTCGTCACGGCAGAACATGCACATGTCGCAGGTGGACAGGCAGTCGGGCGCGTACCGGGCCGGGACCTCGCGCAGCGCGCCGGCCACCTCCCGCGCCGGCCGGGTGGGGACCCCCTCGGAGTCTGGGGCCAGGTCGAAGGTGATCCCCGCGGGCAGCTCCTCCACCAGGTGGTCCACCCGGGTCATCCGGTCGAGCTGCCGCCGGAGCACCGCGAGCTGCCTGCGGACGTCCACCAGCGTCGCGACCGGCCGGTTGGCGAAGTTCTCCGGGCACACCAGCACCACGTCGTGCGACACCCGCTCCGGGTCGTGCCCGAGGTCGGCCAGCAGGGCGCGCAGCGCCAGCACGTACACGGCGGCCTGCCGGGCCGCCGCCGCGACCTTCTCCGGCTCGGCCTGGCCGTCGACCACCGCGAACGACTTGATCTCCACGATGTGGAAGCGGCCCTCGACCTGGAAGGCCACCACGTCGGGCTCCAGGTAGGAGGTCTGGCCGGCGATGCGGAGGCTGAGCAGCGG
Organism: Streptosporangium sp. NPDC048047; assembly: GCF_040653115.1. Taxonomy (NCBI): domain Bacteria; kingdom Bacillati; phylum Actinomycetota; class Actinomycetes; order Streptosporangiales; family Streptosporangiaceae; genus Streptosporangium; species Streptosporangium sp. NPDC048047. Next base: position 13,946 of record NZ_JBEZNH010000088.1, read on the forward strand.
ATGGTCGTAGAAGACCGCCGCGTCGTCGCCCTCGCGCGCCGCCCGGTCGATCAGGGCGCGCGTGTGGGAGTGGCGCAGGTGGGAGCCGACGCTCTCCACGTCCTGGTAGCCCACCTGCGCGATCGGCAGCCCGAGCAGCTCGCGCAGCAGCCGCAGCAGCTCGGCGCAGCCGTTCTCCTTCACGAGCGCCTCGAAGACGTTCCCGCGGGTGATCGCGAACTGCGACTGGCCGAACGGGGCCGGGAAGCCGATGTGCCGCGCCGTGAGGTCCTTGTCCACCCCGGCGGCGTCCAGCACCGCCCGGCGGGCGCAGCCCGGGTTCGCGGCCAGCGCCGCGATGGCCCTGGCGTCGTGGGCGCGGGGCGGCACCGGCCCGCGCAGCTCGTCGAGCCTGTGCCTCAACAGGCCGCCTCCTTCAACGCGCCCAGCGCGGCGGCGCCGAACAGGCGCTCCACGTCCGGCAGCCGTCCGGTCGCCCGCGCCGCCACCTCGGTCCGCTGCGCCGTGTCGGCCGCCCGGTGCACCTCCAGCTCGGCCCGTGCCGCGCGGATCGCGGTCGCCGGGTCGGCCGGGGCGAAGCCCTCCGTCGCGCCGGGGATGTTCTGCGCCATCCGCGTCAGCAGCCGCACCGCGCCGGGCGGCGGCTCGGGCAGCCGGGCCAGGTGCTCTGCGACGCGCACCGCTGAGGTCAGGAAGTCGACGCGCGGGCTCAGCGGCCCCAGCACCCGCAGCTCCGGGGCCCACGTGCTGACCGCGAGCAGCCCGCGGGCGGGGGAGAGGCGGTCGGTCAGCGCCGCGCACAGGTAGTACGGCCGCGCGTACGGGTCGCTCCGGAACGAGCGCTCCTCGTCCCGCCGCAGGCTGGTGAGCTGCGAGCCGCGCAGCGCGCGGGAGAAGAACGCGTCGTTGACCGCGACGATCAGCTTCGGGGCGGCGGGCACGCCCAGCAGGGCCAGGGCCTGGTGCACCTGCTCCCGGATGGGCAGCAGCGGCGCCTCCGGCTCGGGGGCCGGGAGCTCCTCGGCTCCGACGGCCCGGTCCCACTCGTGTTCCATCCGGCGCAGCTCGCCGCGGAGCGACCGGGCCAGGGAGTGCTCCTTGGCCTTGACCGCGCGGCGGACCTCGGCGCGCAGGTCGGCGATCCGCCGTTCCAGCGCGTCCAATGACTCACTCACGGCACGGAGCGTAACAGCAGTCCCATCGGTTTCCCGGGATTTCCCGGGAATTCCAGTCTTCGGGTCGCGCCGTCCGGCTTCGGGCCGCGCCCTGGCTCTCCGGGGCGCGCCACAGGTCTTCGGGCCGTGCCGTCCGGCGTCCGCCACCGGAGCGGGCGTTCCTCACCCGCCCCGGTGAGCCCCGGACCTCACCGGGGCGTGCCCGTCCCCGTCGTGGTCAGGCCCCGATCTCCGTACGGTCCCCGGACCACAGCGTGTGGAAGGTCCCCTCCCGGTCGGACCGCTGGTAGGTGTGCGCGCCGAAGAAGTCGCGCAGCCCCTGGACGAGCGCCGCGGGCAGCCGGTCCGCGCGCAGCGAGTCGTAGTAGGCCAGCGCCGTCGAGAAACCCGGCGCCGGGACGCCCGCCCCGGCCGCCGTCGCGACCACCCGCCGCCACGACTCCTGCGCCAGGCCCAGCGCCTCGGCGAACAGCGGCGCCGTCAGCAACGTCACCGGAGGGCTCTCCTGCTCGTACGCCTCGCGGATGCGGTCGAGGAAGACCGCCCGGATGATGCACCCGCCACGCCAGATCGTGGCCAGCGCGCCGGGATCGACGTCCCAGCCGTACTCCACGCTGCCGGCCCGGATCTGGTCGAACCCCTGCGCGTAGGCGATGATCTTCGACGCGTACAGCGCCCGCCGTACGTCCTCCACGAACCTCTCGCGGTCCCCGGCCTGCGGCGCGCCCGCGGGGCCGGGCAGGTCCCGCGCGGCCAGCCGCAGCTCCGTGTGGCCGGACACCGACCGGGCGAACACCGCCTCGGCGATGCCGCTCACCGGGACGCCCAGTTCCAGCGCGTTCTGGACGGTCCAGCGGCCGGTGCCCTTCTGCTCGGCCCGGTCGGCGATCACGTCGACCAGCGGCCGGCCGGTGACGGCGTCCACCTGCCGCAGCACCTCGGCGGTGATCTCGATGAGGTAGGACGACAGCTCGCCCCGGTTCCACTCCTCGAAGACGTCGGCGATCTCGGCCGGGCTCAGCCCGAGGACCTGCCGCAGCAGGTCGTACGCCTCGGCGATGAGCTGCATGTCGGCGTACTCGATGCCGTTGTGGACCATCTTGACGAAGTGCCCCGCGCCGTCCGGGCCGATGTGCGTGCAGCAGGGCACGCCGTCCACCTTGGCGGCGATGTCCTCCAGCAGCGGGCCCAGCGCCTGGTAGGACTCCCTGGACCCGCCCGGCATGATGCTCGGCCCGAGCAGCGCGCCCTCCTCACCGCCTGACACGCCCGTGCCGACGAAGTGGATCCCCCGCTCCCGCAGCGCCGCCTCCCGCCGCCGGGTGTCCAGGAAATGGGCGTTCCCGCCGTCGACCAGCATGTCTCCCGGCTCCAGGAGCGGGGCGAACTCCTCGATCACCGCGTCGGTCGGCGCCCCCGCCTTCACCATCACCAGGACACGCCGGGGCCGCTCCAGCGCCGCGACCAGTTCCTCCGGCGTGTCGCAGGCGACGAACTCACCCTCGTGGCCGTGCTCCTTCAGCAGGGCGTCGGTCCGGTAGCGCGACCTGTTGTGCACGGCCACCGTGTGCCCGTGCCGGGCCAGGTTCCGCGCGAGGTTGGCCCCCATCACGGCCAGGCCGGTGACTCCGATACGCGCCTGTGGCATCCTTCGACCTCTTCCCTGAAGACGTGTGTGACGTTTAGGGGCTTATGTCCAAGAATGCCAGGGCGCGTTCGGGCCGTCAGAGGTGGAGTGTCGTCGACGCGGTGCCGATCCGCAGGCCCGCCTTGAACAGGTGGGTCTTCAACGCCTTGTTCAGCGCGCCCGCCGCGACGCCGGTGAGCTTCACCCGGATGTTGCGAGCTCGGACCACCGACCCCTCGGCCTTCAGCTTCGCCGCCGAGAGGTCCAGGTCGAAGACCGGAACACGGACCTTCGGGTCGTCGTTGACGTTGCCCGTGACCTTGCCCTTGGCCAGGTCGATGACGAAGTCCCCGACCTTGATCCGCTTACCGTTCTTCGCGTTGACGAAGGACAGGTCACCGCGGTGCTCGACCTTGCCCGCCAGCGGGTCCACGGTGGCGCGGCCGCCGGTCACGGGGAAGCCGAACGACAGCGACAGGTTGTCACCGGCGATCCGCACGCCGGTCTTGCCGGGGGAGGTGGCATAGGCGGAGAGCCCGTTCTCCAGCAGGACCCCTCCCAGACCCCGGACGGTGGTGACCGTGGTCTGACCGCCCTTGATGGGCGCGCTCGCGGACACGGAGGCCGCCGAGGAGGTGGGCGCCGCCGCGGCGGTGGCCGCGGTGACCGGAGCCTGGAGGGAGAGGGCGAGCAGCGAGCCGCCGACGGCCAGGGTGCTCAGCGTACGAAGGGTGCGCATGGGGGATCTTCTTTCTCGTTGCGGTGTTCCTGGTGACTCTTTGCGTCGTCGCTTCCTCTTCTCGGGATGGGCACCGGTTGGATGCACCGGAGATTGTTGTTTTCTGACGCATCCGAGACGGCCGTCCCTTCGAAGGAAGAGACGATGGTCGCCCCTACCCCCGACCGGGAGATGCCACAGAGCACCGGTCCCTACAGCGCGGAACTGGACGAGGCGTCACTCGCCGCCGGCCTGAGGTCCGGGGACGAACGCTGCCTGGCCGAGATCTACCGGCGGTGGTCTCCGATGGTCCATACGATCGCCCTGCGCTCCCTGCGTCGTGTCCCGGACGCCGAGGACGTCACCCAGCAGGTCTTCATCGCCGCGTGGAGGAGCAGGACCGGATACGACCCGGCGTCGGGCTCCCTGCCCGCCTGGCTCACCGGCATCGCCCGTTACGAGATCGCCAACCGATGGCGGCTGATCCAGCGGGAACAACGGATCTCCCAGCGTCTGGGCAGTCTGGAGACCGATTCGCCGCAGGCCTCGCCCGTGGAAGCGGTGACCGACGGCGTCCTGCTGGCCGAGGAGCTCGGCAAGCTGGGCCAGCCACGGCGTACCATCCTTGAGCTGGCCTTCTACCAGCAGCTCACGCACATGGAAATCGCAAGCAGACTCAACCTGCCGCTGGGAACGGTGAAGAGCCACATCACCCGAGGGCTTCACCGCCTGCGCCGGCGACTGGGGGTGGACGGTGCGCCATCTGGACGATGACACGCTCGCCCTGGTCGCCCTGGGTGAACACGAGGAGCCGGAGCACCTGGCCGCCTGCGCCGCCTGCGGGACGAAGCTCGGCGAGCTTCGCCGGGTGGTCGCGGCGGCCCGGCACGATCCTCCGTCCGCCCCCGCACCCCACGTGTGGGAAGGCGTCCGAGCCGAGCTCGGGCTCTCCCCGGATCTCGTGCCCGGCGCGCCCGCCGGTCCTTCCGATCCCTTCGGCTCTCCTGATTCCTCCCGTTCCTTGGGGGATTTCCCGGGCGTGCCCGCCGCCTCCCTCCGACGCTCCACGCGCGGGCGGACCGTACGGCACGCCGACGCACCGGTCCGGCGAACCCGTCTCTGGGCGCTCGCCGCGGCCCTGACCGCCGGACTGCTCGCCGGAGCCGGAGGCACACTCCTGCTCCAGCGCCTCCCATCGGAGCGGACGCCCCACGTCGTCGCGGCTCATACGGATCTCGGCCCTCTGTCCGGCAACCGGGGGACCGGCGTGGCCGAGATCCGGACGGGGCGGGACGGCGGGAAGCGGCTCCAGGTCCGGCTCGACGACCTCCCCGCGTTCGACGGGTTCTACGAGGTGTGGCTGCTCGATCGGGGCGCGAAACGGATGATCTCCCTGGGAACGGTCGACCCCTCCGGGCGTGGTTCCTACCCGCTCCCCGAGGGGGTCACGACCGCCGGCTACCCGGTGGTGGACATCTCCCGGGAGCCGCTGGACGGGGACCCCCGCCACTCCTCCGACAGTGTCCTGCGGGGCACGCTGCCCGGTGGGTGAGGCGCGACACGGCATGCCGCTCGTCCCCGGGACGCAGGAGGGGCGAGGCACCCGGCACGCCCGCGCCGGCGAAGCGGATCCCCCGCTCCCGCGGCGCCACGCCGCCGATTCCGTCCAGGGTCACGCCGCGGACCTCGTCGCCGGGCCCGCGCCGGTCTCGTCATGTGTCCCATCGCTGGTTCCGTCACGGGTTTCGTCCCGGGCAGGGAGCTTCTCGACGCCGCCGCGCGCCGTACGCTGGAGATCGTCGAGCAGCGCGTCCCACCTGGCCCCGACCGCGTCGAGGGAGTACGTGGAGGCCGTGCGCAGGGCGTTCCGGCCGAGGGTACGGCGCAGCTCGGGGTCCCCGATCAGCCGGGAGACGGCCTCGGCCAGGAACTCCGGCTTCTGCGGGCGCACCAGCAGCCCGTCGTGCCCATGGGTGATGATCTCCCCGGGGCCGTGCGGGCAGTCGAAGCTCACCACGGGCACGCCCTTGCTCATCGCCTCCAGGATGGTCATGCCGAACCCCTCGTAGCGGGAGCTGACGACGTACATCGACGACTTGGACAGCTCGACGCCGATCTCGCTCGAACTGCCCATGAGGAGCACCTTGTCCGTCAGACCGGCCTTCTCGATCCTGGCGCGGAGCCGATCCTCGGCCTTCGGGGTGCCTCCGCCGTAGATGCGCAGCACCCAGTCCGGGTGCTCCTCCGCGACCAGCGCCCACGCCTTGACGAGACGGTCGAAGCCCTTGGCGTGGACCAGCCTGCCGATGGCGGCCACGCTCTTCTCCTCCAGGGCCGAGACGTCACCGGCCAGTTCCGGGACGGCGTTGGGGATGCACAGCAGCCGGGCCGGAGGGTCGTTCCGCAGTGTCCTGGCGTAGTGCTCCCGGTCGGCCTCGGTGAGGGTGACGAACGCGTCGAACCTGCCGTAGCGCCGTTTGATCAGCCGCCGCATCTCGGGGGCGTGGACCTCCAGCGCCACGTGCTCCTGGCCGATCGTCAGCACCTCGAGCGGCGCGAACAGCGCGGTGATCAGGTTGAACCCCGGCCGGGTGGAGATGACCACGCCGGTCCGCATGGACCGCAGGCAGGCCACCAGACGGAGGTCGGTCCACAGCGAGACGGACCCGTGCACATTCTCCTGCTTGGGCACCAGGACACTCGGGAAGCGCGACAGCAGGCGCGCCACCGGGCCGCGCGGACGCGTCCGGTCGTCCAGGAACGTCACCCGCACCCCCGGCGGGATCGGGAAGAACGGATGCTCGGCCGCGCGGACCACGCTGACGATCTCCACGTCGCGTTCCCTGGCGAGGTGACCCGCCAGGTTCAGCACCGTCCGGATGGTGCCGCCCATGCCGTAGGCGTGCTGGAGCAGGATTCGAACCGTTCCGGTGTCGGCCGCGGGCGCGCGCCGCATACGCCTTTCGTTGACCGTCTCCAGCAGGCGTACCCCCGCACGCCTGACCGCCACGCGCATTCTCCCCGTCACTCGTGTCTCCCCCGTGTAGAAGTGGTTCGTATAGAAGTGATCGCTCTTACAGCCTTAAGAACCATTCCGCGTGCCTCCTGGTTGCCCGGGAACGCGAAGAACATGCTCAGACCGGTGGCAGAGCCACTGACTCGTCCCCGTGGGGACAGCCGCGTCTCCGTCCCCGCTCCGTCCCCGCTCCGTCCTCCTCCGGAAGGGGCGGGCACCCCTACGGGGCCGGCCGCCCGTCACCGGAGCGGGAACGGATCGGGGGAGGCGTTCCCGCTCCGGGAGGTGAACCCGGCCCGGGGCGAACGCGCCTCCCGATGGAGGCGGAGACCCGGGAACGAACCCGGCGGCTCACCTGTTCTTCCCCGCACACCGGTTTTGAGTTCACGCCCAGGGTTCGCGGGGGTGGATCGGGACGCCGATGGGAGGCGTCGAAGGTACGCCTCCTTCCCCCGTCGGAGGGCGGCTGGAACGACGCGGCATCCCTCGTCCGGGGGGACAGTGGAACGTGGCGGCAGCGGGTGCACGGTCGATTTGACGATGCGGCCCGGTGTTCATAAAGTTCACCAGGCCCGAGGGAGACGGCGGAGCCGCCGTGATCTCGGAGCCACCCCACTGATCTGATCCGCCCGTTGGGATCTCTGTGTTCCGACGGCGTTCGATTCGACTCGAATCGAACGATGGAGTAAGTTGGAGGGGTTGTCCCGGAAGCGGGCGCCTGAATTCCCTTCGGGACGGTTGGATCAAAGCAAATCGCTCCGAAAGAGCGGTTTGACACGAAAAAGCCGGTCTGAAAGAATAAAGGCACAACGAAACGAACGAA
>NZ_JBEZNH010000089.1:0-20493 GCF_040653115.1 Streptosporangium sp. NPDC048047
CCGTGTGACGCGCAGTCGTAGGCGCCCTCGCCGTACACCACCATCGACGAGGCGACGCCGAAGCGCAGCCGTGCCGGGAACGTCCGCCCCGGCCGGGGACGCGGCCCCTCACCGGAACCGCACCCCCGGCCGCCTTCGCGCCGCACTCGGCCGGACCTCCCCCACGAAAGCCACGACGTCGCGCGGCGCGCCACCGAGGAGTCACGGATCACCGATGTCACGACGGATGACACCGGCGGCCGCCCGCCGGGTGGTCCGGCGTGCCGTACCGTCCGCTGCCCAGACCGGGCCCCGGGGTAACCGCGCCACCATGCCCGGGGTCCAGAACCCATGCGGACGGGCGACCACCGGACCGGCCGAGCCTCCGGTGAAAGGACACCGGGTCCGGCCGCCCGCGGGGCGACTCCCTGAGGGTTCGAAACCGCTCCTAGAGCGTTCCAAAATCCCCTCATCCCCGCCAGTGTTCCGGCTCACCAGAAAACGGTGCGGAACGCTGACCGTTGACCATGCGTTCCGTCATGGCCTGGATACTCTCGGTGCGCTCTGCCTGACACGGGGGCACGCCCCGGCGGCGGGGCGCCGGTTTCCCGGACCCCGCGCCGGACGTCAGGGACGCCAGATGAGAATGAGCGCGCAGTCGTCGTTGTGCCCGGCCGACATGGTGGTGACGAGGTTCCGGGCGCCGTCGCGGAAGCCGGAGGGCAGCAGCCGCTCGGCCTCGCCGAGCAGCCGGTCGAGACCGGCGTCGATGTCGCGGCCCGGTTGCTCGATCAGCCCGTCGGTGTAGAGCATGAGCGCGTCGCCTCTGCGGAGCATGCCCTTGTCGGCCTCGCAGTGCAGGTCGCCGACGACGCCCAGCACCACGCCCTTGGAGGGGGAGACCTTCCAGGTGCCGGTCCCCGCCTCGAACTTGACCACCGGCGGGTGCCCTGCCGAGGTGATCACGTATTCCGCCGTGGCGAGGTTGATCCGCACATGGACCGCCGTGACGAAGCCCTCCGCCTCGCGCTGGCGGCGCAGGTAGGTGTTGCAGGCGCCGAGGAAGTCGTCGACCGAGCCGAGCAGGCCGCCGAAGGCCCCCGACAGCATCAGCGCCCTGGTGCCGGCGTCGACGCCCTTGCCCGAGACGTCGACGAGGGCGAGCTCCAGGACGTCTCCCTCCCGGATGGAGACGAGGAAGTCACCGCCGAAGGAGGAACCGCCCGCCTGCTTGAGCACGACCCGTGAGTCCCAGTCCTTGGGCAGCTTCGGCAGCTCGCTCTGCTTCTTGAGCCGGTCGCGCAGTTCCAGGAGCATCACGTCGCCGCGCAGGCCCTGCACCCCGAGCTTGCCCCGGGTGCGGGCCATCAGGGCGGCCAGCACGGTGGTGAAGCCGAACGTCACCAGCAGGCCGGGGCCGATGTGCCCGACCCCGCGCACGACGGCCACGTAGAGGAGCGAGACGGCGACCGCGCACAGCAGCTTGGACAGGCTGCGCAGCCGGAGCTGCAGCCCGCCGACGAGGGTTATCGGGATCATCAGCGCCGGGGAGAACCACTCCATGGAAGCCTTGGCGGCCAGCGCGCCGACCGCCAGGGTCAGGACGCTCAGCGTGATGAGGAGGTTGCGGTCACGGGCGAACGGCCCGCGCCGCAGGAACCGCACGATGGGTGCCAGAAGGGGGATCCGCGCCAGGAACGCACGGAGCCCAGGAGGAATCAGCGGCACCGGGCGAGAACTCATGATGCGCCTGACTGTATCGGGCTGCCCCCCGTTTGGGCAGCCCACTTGACCGACACCTTGATCATTTAGGGGGGAAATTGAATGGCCCGACGGGTTTGTCACCTCTACCGTGGGAGAAATGTCCTTCACCCTGCGCCCGATGACGGAGACCGACTGGTCCGCCTGGCTCGACATCGACGAGGAGGCGTTCGGCTCCGCCGTTCCGCCGCACCGGAGAGAGCAGTACCGGGCGGTGACGGAGTTCGACCGCTCGCTGGGCGCGTTCGACGGTGATCTGCTGGTGGGCACCGCCGGTGTGTGCAGCTTCACCATGACGGTGCCCGGCGGGCCGATCCCGGTGGCCGGGGTCACCTCCGTCGGGGTGCTGCCCTCGCACCGCCGCCGGGGGATCCTGTCCGCGCTGATGACCCGCCAGCTCGCCGACATCCGCGACCGCGGCGAGTCGGTCGCCGCCCTGTACGCCGCCGAGGCGGCGATCTACGGGCGCTTCGGGTACGGCAGGGCCGCCGACACCATGTTCTTCGACATCCCCCGGCATGGCGCGACCCTGGCCGCGCACGCCCCGGACGACCCCGCTCTCCGGTTGCGCGTCGTCCGCCCGGCGGATGCCCGCGACGTCTTCGAGAAGATCTTCGAGTCCGTCCTCGGCAGCCGGCCGGGGCTGTACGCCCGCACCGCCGCGCGCTGGGACCGGGTGCTGTCGGACCACGACGCCGACCAGCGGGGCGCCGGGCCGCTGCGCGCCGTGGTAGTCGAGGACGACGGCGGTCCGCGCGGCTATGCCCTGTTCCGGATCAGGCCGGGCGCCACCCCGCACGACGTGCCCGACGGCGAACTGCGGCTGCACGAGCTCTTCGCCCTGGATCCCGAGGCTTACGCCCTGCTGTGGCGGCATGTGCTCGACCGTGACCTGGTCGCGCGGATCAGGGCGGCGGCGCGGCCGGTGGACGACCCGCTGATCCACATGCTGGCCGAGCCGCGCCATCTCAACGCGGGCTGGCTGGACGATCTGTGGATCCGCCTGGTGGACGTCGGGCGCGCCCTTGCATCCCGTGCCTACTCGGCGCCGGTGGACGTGGTGATCGAGGTCGCCGACCCCGTGTGCCCGTGGAACGAGGGCCGCGTGCGGTTGACGGCCGGTCCCTCCGGCGTCCGGTGCGTGCCCACCGGCGATCCGGCGGAGGTGTCGCTCCCGGTGACCGCGCTCGGCTCCGCCTATCTGGGCGGCCGTCCGCTGACGCCGCTGCGCTCGGCCGGGCTGGTGCGCGAGGCGCGGGCGGGAGCCGTACGGGAGCTGTCGACGGCGATGTCCTGGGAGCCGGCCCCCTGGGCGGGGCTGGTCTTCTGAGCCCTCCCGCGGGCCCCGGCCCGCGGGTTACGGTGGAGGGCATGGCACTGCAGAGCTTGCAGATCACCTCGCTCACCGCGATGCGGGCCCGGGACGTCTCCCGGCCCACCCGGGAACAACAGGAGGGGGCCGACGCGCGGCCCCTGCGCGACGAGACGCCGCGCAGGGAGCCCCGGCGCGCGGAGCCCCGGTGGGGGGACCGCCCACGCGGGGAGCCGCGCCGCGGGTGACCGGCCCGCGGTACGCGGAAGCCGGTACGCGGAAGCCGTACCGCGGAAGCCTGTCTACGGAAGCGGCGGGAGACCGCCGCCGGTCTCGTACGAGCCGATCTGCGCGATCCGGCGGCCGTGCCTCTCCTGGCCCGAGTACGGCGTGCCGAGGAAGATCTCCACGAACCGGAGCGACTCCTCCTCGCTGTTCGTCCGGGCGCCGAGGCTGATCACGTTGGCGTCGTTGTGCTCGCGGGCGAGCTTGGCGGTGTCGTCGTTCCAGGCCAGGGCGGCGCGGATACCGCGCACCTTGTTGGCGGCGATCTGCTCGCCGTTGCCGGAGCCGCCGATCACGACCCCCAGGCTGCCCGGGTCCCCCGCGACGCCCTCGGCGGCGCGCAGAACGAACGGCGGGTAGTCGTCCTCGGCGTCGTAGACGAACGGACCGCAGTCGGTCACCTCGTGGCCGTTCTCCTTGAGCCAGGAGACGACGCGGTTCTTGAGTTCATAGCCGGCATGGTCGGCACCGATGTAGACACGCACCCGCCCAGTTTCGCAGGTGTATGTCGCCCCGCCGACCCGCCCCCCGGCTAAGGTAATGACCGGCATGCCAACGCACCCCTTACAGGGCCCACGAAAGAGAATCCCACATGCGTGACATCCGAGTGATCGGAGATCCGGTCCTGCGCACGCCCGCCGAGTTCGTCACGGATTTCGACCGCGACCTGCGCCGCCTGATCGACGAGATGTTCGCCGCGATGTACGCCGCGCAGGGCGTCGGCCTCGCCGGCCCGCAGATCGGCGTGTCGAAGAGGCTGTTCGTCTACGACTGCAGCAACCGCAAGGGGCACGTGGTCAACCCCGTGCTGACCGTGGACGACTCCGCGGAGGTCCTCGACGAGGAGGGCTGCCTGTCGGTCCCCGGCCGCGAGACCGGCACCCCGATCTACGCCCGGACCCCCCGCGCCGCCGGCGTCACCGTCGAGGGTTTCGACCGCCTGGGCCGGCCGGTCCGGGTCAAGGCCCGCGGCCTGCTCGCGCGCTGCTTCCAGCACGAGACCGACCACCTCGACGGCATGCTCTACGTCGACCGCCTGCCCAAGGACGCCGCCCGCAAGGTCCTGCTCCAGACCCCCTGACCGGTCCCGGTCCCGGTCCCGGTCCGGTTCACGGTTCAGGGTCCGTTCGCGGTCCGGGATCCGTTCGCGAGCCGGGGTCCGTTCGCGATGCGGGGTCCTTTCGTGAGCCGGGGTCCGTTCGCGGGCCCGCGACGGGCTCGCCGGCCCGCCGTCGTGCGCGCCGGAGCCGCCGGAGCGGCCTGGACGCCAGGCCGAGGCCGGCCAGCAGGAGCAGCGCGACGGCGATCCACTCGTTGGACCCGCCGGGGCCGTAGACGTGGCCCCGGCGGCCGGTGTCGAAGGCCCGCACCGTCTGACCGGGGGTGAACGTCCCGCGGTCGCCGCCGTAGAACGCCACCTCGGGGCGGACCGTCCGGCCGGCGCGGAACTCCCCCAGCCAGGTGCACTGCTCGTGGCCGGGGTGCTGGACGCACTCGACCCGGTGGGCGGTGAAGGCGCCCCAGACGCCGTCGCCGCGGAACGCGGCCAGGGCCGGTCCGAGGTTCTGCGCGGCCAGCAGCAGCAGGACCAGCCCGCCCGCGGCGATGACCAGATCGAACGCGCCGACGCGCGCGGTGCCCGGTCTCATGTCGTCACCGTGCTCCTTCGGGGAGGTTGCCCGGACGCCCCTTCGGGGAGGCCGCCCAGACGGGTCTACCCCACGCGGGCCACCATGACGACCCGGCCCCGTGGCCGGGTCCGGCCGCGGGACCGCCGGTCAGAGCTGGACCGACTTGACCTCCAGGTACTCCTCCAGGCCGAACACGCCCAGCTCGCGCCCCAGACCCGACTGCTTGTAGCCGCCGAAGGGCGCCAGCGGGTTGAACTGTCCGCCGTTGACGGCCACCTGGCCGGTGCGCAGCCTGCGCGCGACGGCGACCCCCTGTTCCTCGGTGCCCGCCCACACCGCGCCGGCCAGGCCGTACGGCGTGCCGTTGGCGATGGCCACGGCCTCGTCCTCACCGCGCGTGTAGGGGATGACCGCCAGGACCGGCCCGAAGATCTCCTCCTGCTCGATCGCCATCCCCGGTTCGACCCCGGCGAACACGGTGGGCTCGACGTAGAAGCCCCGTTCCAGGGGCCGGTCGACGCCGCCGGTGATGAGCCGGGCCCCCTCCTCCTGGCCGCGGTTGATGTAGCGGACGACCCGGTCGCGCTGGGCGGCCGAGACCAGCGGGCCCAGGCGGGTGCGCTCGTCGAAGGGGTCGCCGACGGTGTACTTCGCGGCGGCCTGGGCGGCCAGCCCGACGGCCTCGTCGTACCGGTCACGGTGGACGATCATGCGGGTCCAGGCGGAGCAGGTCTGCCCGGAGTTGAGGAAGGCGTTGGCCACGGTCACCTTGACCGCCGCGGCCAGGTCGGCGTCCGGCAGGATCACGCTGGCCGACTTGCCGCCGAGCTCCAGGGCGACCCGTTTGATCCCCTCGGCCGCCAGCGCGGCGACCCGCCGGCCCGCCCGGGTGGAGCCGGTGAACGACACCATGTCCACGTCCGGGTGGGAGACCAGCGCCTCGCCGATGGTCGGGCCGTACCCGCTGACCATGTTGAACACCCCGGCGGGCAGCCCGACCTCGTCGAAGATCCCGGCCAGCGCGAAGGCCGCCAGCGGCGCCACCTCGCTGGGCTTGAGCACCACCGTGCAGCCGGCGGCGAGCGCCGGCCCGACCTTGCACAGGATCTGGTGGAGGGGGTAGTTCCACGGCGTGATGGCGGCCACCACGCCGACCGGCTCCCGGAAGACCCGGGAGTTGCCGACCCGCTCACCCTCGAAGTCGTAGGAGGCGGCGAGTTCGGCGTAGGAGGCCAGAACCCCGGCGGGCATCAGCGTCTGCACCTTCATCGCCACGCCGTACGGCGCGCCCATGTCGGTGGCGATGATCCTGGCTATCTGGTCGGAGCGCTCGCGTATCAGGTCGGCCGCCGCGGCGAGGATCTTGCCGCGGTCGGCGGGGGCCGTGCCGGACCACGCGGGCAGGGCCGCCCGGGCCGCGGCCACGGCGGCCTCGACGTCGGCGGCCGCCCCGGCGGGCACCCGGTCGACCGTCTCCTCGGTCGCGGGGTTGACGACGTCGATGCCCTCGCCCGAAGCGGACGGCTGCCAGGCTCCGTTCAGATAAAGATGACGCATGACTCTCATCCTCGCGCGCGGATCGTCATAAGGCGAGAGCCCGGCAGGTCAGGCGAGGGGCGGGTCGCGCGGCGTCACGGCGCGGGCCGGACGCGGGGCCCCTCGCCGCGGCGGGCGCTCGGCCGTCTGTATCCCCGAGCGTACGGCGGAACGCGCCGTCTGGCAGTGAATGACCGGCATCTGACCGACATCATTCAAGATTCGTAATATTGGGGATATTTCGGAAGCGCTGAAGGGTGGCTTCCGGTCCTCCCCTCCGCTCCTCCGCGCCGGGGAGGGCAGGACCGGACCGCCACGGGTCACTCGAAGATCGGCGGCCGGGTGCGGGAGCGCTTGAGCTCGAAGAAGCCGTCGGTCTCGGCCACCAGGCGGACGCCGTCCCAGAGCCGGCCGGCGGCCTCGCCCTTGGGGGCGGGCGTGATGACCGGCCCGAAGAACGCGACGCCCTCCACGGAGATCACCGGCGTGCCGACCTCCTGGCCGACCCGGCCGATGCCGTCCTCGTGCGAGGCCCGCACGACGTCGTCGTGGTCCTCGGAGTCCATCGCGTCGGCGAACCCGCGGTCGAGACCGGCGGCCTCCAGGGCCTCCTCGACCGTCTCGCGGAGCCGGTCGAGCTGCTTGAGCATGCCCCGGTTGTGGAAACGGACGCCGAGCTCGGTGTAGAGGCGGCCGACGGTGTCGGAGTCGTACTTCTCCTGCACGGCCGCCACCACCCGGACCGGGCCGATGGCCCTGGCGATCATCTCGCGGTAGGTCTCGGGGACGTCCTTGTCCTCGTTGAGGACGTTGAGGCTCATGATGTGCCAGCGCGGCTCGATGGGCCGCACCTTCTCCACCTCCAGCAGCCAGCGCGACGTTATCCAGGCGTACGGGCAGAAGGGGTCGAACCACAGGTCGACGGGAGTGCGCTCGGTCATCTCTTCAGCTCTCTGGTCGTGAGACTCGTTCATCCGGCGACAACCCTGGACGCGGAGTCCCCTATTCCGGACACGGCCATCGGCGTCCACCGGCCGCTTTATCCTCGGATGGGGTGACCGGCCCGCCCGCGGTCCCCGAGGCGGCGTTCCCCCATGCCGCATGGCAGGATTCGATGGACCCTTCGCAAGGGAGCGGAGGAGTTGTGACGAGGGAGCTGTGGTGGCAGGCAATCTGACCCGTGACGAGGCCCGCGAGCGCGCGCGGCTGCTCAGCGTGCAGTCGTACGCGGTGGAGCTCGATCTGACCGAGGGCGAGGAGCTCTTCGAGAGCGTCACCACGGTCCGCTTCACCAGCGAGCGGGCCGGGGCCGGGACGTTCATCGAGCTGGCCGACGCCAGGATCCGCTCGGCGGTCCTGAACGGGGTCGAGCTGGACGTGAGCGCCTACGACCCGGAGACCGGGCGACTGCCGCTGCCGGGCATCGCCGAGGTCAACGAGCTGCGCGTCGACGCCGACTGCCGCTACACGCACACCGGCGAGGGCCTGCACCGCTTCGTGGACCCCGTCGACAAGAACGTCTACCTGCACAGCCAGTTCGAGACGGCCGACGCCCACCGGATGTACGCCTGCTTCGACCAGCCCGACCTGAAGGCGACCTTCGAGCTGACCGTGCTCGCGCCCTCGCACTGGGAGGTCGTCTCCAACGCCGCGCCCGACGAGATCGAGGAGATGGAGGGGCACCGCGGCAAGCACGGCGCCCTGCAGGACGCCAAGCGCTGGCACTTCCCCGCCACGCCGGTGATGAGCACCTACATCACCGCGCTGTGCGCCGGGCCGTACCACAAGGTGACCTCCGAGCACGACGGCATCCCGCTGGGCCTGTACTGCCGGGCCTCGCTCGCCGAGCACCTCGACTCCGACAACATCTTCGAGGTCACCCGGCAGGGCTTCGACTTCTTCCACCGGGTCTTCGGGGTCCGCTACCCGTTCGGCAAGTACGACCAGCTGTTCGTGCCGGAGTTCAACGCGGGCGCGATGGAGAACGCCGGCTGCGTGACCTTCCTGGAGGACTACGTCTTCCGCTCCCGCGTCACCGACGCGGTCATCGAGCGCCGCGCCGAGACGATCCTGCACGAGATGGCGCACATGTGGTTCGGTGACCTGGTCACCATGCGCTGGTGGGACGACCTGTGGCTGAACGAGTCGTTCGCCACCTACGCCTCGGTGCTGTGCCAGTCGGAGGCCACCCGCTGGGGCCAGGGCGCCTGGACCACCTTCGCCAACGTGGAGAAGGCCTGGGCCTACCGGCAGGACCAGCTCCCCTCGACCCATCCGATCGCCGCCGACATCGTCGACATGCAGGCGGTCGAGGTCAACTTCGACGGCATCACCTACGCCAAGGGCGCCTCGGTGCTCAAGCAGCTCGTGGCCTACGTCGGCCTGGACAACTTCCTGGCCGGCGTCCGCGACTACTTCAACGAGCACGCCTGGGGCAACACCACGCTCGCCGACCTGCTGGGGGCGCTGGAGCGCACCTCCGGCCGCGACCTGTCGTCCTGGTCCAAGGAGTGGCTGGAGACCGCCTGGGTCAACACGCTGCGTCCGTCGTTCACCGTCGACGACGAGGGCCGCTTCACCTCCTTCGAGGTGCTGCAGGAGGCCCCGGCCGAGTACCCGACGCTGCGCTCGCACCGCGTCGCCGTCGGCCTGTACTCCCTGCGCGGCGAGGAGCTGGTCCGCACCAGGCGCGTCGAGCTCGACGTGGTCGGCGCGCGCACGGCCGTGGCCGAGCTGGTCGGCGAGGTCCAGCCGGACCTGGTGCTGCTCAACGACGACGACCTGACCTACGCCAAGATCCGGCTCGACGAGCGCTCGCTGCGGACGCTGGTCGAGGGCGGCATCAGCAGGTTCACCGAGTCGCTGCCGCGGGCCCTGTGCTGGTCGGCCGCCTGGGACATGACCCGCGACGCCGAGATGGCCGCCCGCGACTACGTGGCCCTGGCGCTCTCCGGACTCGCGTCGATCAAGGACATCTCGGTCGCCCAGGCCGTGCTGCGCCAGGCCCGCCAGGCCGTCCAGCAGTTCGCCGACCCGGCCTGGCGCGCCGAGGGCCTCGCCCTGCTGGCCTCCGGCCTGCGCTCCCTCGTCGCCGGCGCCGAGCCCGGCTCCGACCACCAGCTCGCCTACGTCAACGCCCTGGCCTCCGTGGCCACCTCCGCCGAGGACCTGTCGTTCCTGTCGGGCCTGCTGGACGGCACGACCGTGCTCGACGGGCTGACCGTCGACGCCGACCTGCGCTGGACCCTGGTCCACGCGCTGGCCTCCGGCGGCGTGCTCGGCGAGGAGGACATCGCCGAGGAGCTGCTGCGCGACTCCACCGCCACCGGCGAGCGCTCGGCCGCGCGCTGCCGCGCCGCGCTCCCGACGCCCGGGGACAAGGCCAAGGCGTGGGCGGCCATGACCGAGGGCAAGCTGAGCGGCGCGATGCTCCGCTCCACCATCCTCGGCTTCATGGACCCGAACCACCCGGACCTGCTGGAGCCGTACGCGGCGAAGTACTTCGAGCAGATCGTCCACATCTGGAGCACGTGGACCTTCGACTCTGCGCAGAACTTCGCCGTCGGCTGCTACCCGGCCCTGGCCATCTCCCCGGCCACCGTGGCGAAGACGCAGGACCTGATCTCGGCGGAGCAGCCCCCGCAGGCCCTGCGGCGTCTGCTGCTGGAGGGCGCCGACGGCATCGGGCGTTCCCTGCGCGCCCAGGCCAGGGACGCCGCCGCGGCGGCCTGACCCGCTCGTCCCGGCCGCGTCCCCGCCTCCGGCGGCGGGGGCGCGGCCCATGTGGGCGACATTCCCGGCATCGGCGGCCCCGGAAGGTGATCAGGTGGAATCGGCGCGCGACCTTCTCGTCTCCCTGGCGCGGAGGTATGCCTTCGGCGACGTCGGGGCGCTCGCCCCGGAGGTGATCGGGGAGGCGGGCGCCGTCGAGATCGTGTGCGAGTTCGGCCAGCGGCTGCTCTCGCTCGACGCCGAGGACTTCGCGGCCGAGGCGCGCGGCGTGCCTGCGGACCTGCGGCGGCGCGCGAGGGCCTGCACCATGCCCCAGACGCCCAAGGAGCAGCCGCGCGGCGCGCTCGAGTCGCTGCGCCCGGCCTACGGGCTGCTGCTGGAGGCGATCGCCGTCCGGTGGCACCGGCGCGAGCTGAGCCCGATGGTGGCCGCCCTGCACATCGCCAGCGAGTATCTCCCGCTGCTCGCCTTCGAGCCCGCGCTCGGCAACGCGGGCGACCCCGCCCGCTGGCCGGCGGGGCTGAGCGCGCCGGGCAGCAGGTTCGGCGTGATCGGCGACCGCGAGTGCGACCACACCAAGCCCGAGCAGTCGGCCGCCAACCGGACCCTGCGGGTGGCCGGGGAGCCCGCCGAGGGGTGGCGGGCCTACTTCGACCGCCAGCACAGCCAGGTGGCGGGAGCCCTGGGCACCTGCGTGGCCTCCTGCCGCAACCCCTGCACCGCGATGGACTGGGTCGGGCATCACGTCCGCGACGACCTCACCCTGCGCGCCCGGGTGGCCCTGGCCTTCGCCGAGACCCCCCTCGTACGGCTCCGCCACGCCGCCCCGGTGGGCCACGGGTTCGGCGTCCCCTCCCCCGAGGAGGTCCTGGACGCCTGGGAGCGCAGCCGGGTCGTCCTGGCCAAGAACGACGTGGGCGCCGCGGCGTCCGCCGAGGACGGCTTCCCGCTGCCCGGCCTGCCCAGTCTGTTCTCGGCCGTCGCGGCCGCGCCGGTGACGCCCTCGACGCTGCTGGCGGACATCGCCGCCCACCTGGCGGGGCTTCTGGAGTCCTGATCGGAGCGGACGGCGCGGCCCGCCCCCGGCGGACGGCCACGGCCGGAGTCCCGGTCAGAGCGGGCGACCGCAGCCTTCCACCGGGTCGCAGTGCCAGGGCGGGGGCCCGGGGGCCTGCCGTACGGGCGGCGGGGCCATGGGCCTGCCGGACAGGTCCCACGACGTCATCAGCTCGCCCGCCACCGCCGAGACCAGGCAGCAGGAGGCCGCGAGCAGCAGCAGGACCAGGCCCCGGCGGACGTAGCGCTGCTTGACGTCGGCGACGGCGCCGAGCCGCCCGGCCCGGTGCACCAGCCGGTCGGCCCGGACCCGTGCGTCCCGGTCCCCGTCCCGCTCTCCTCGTTTCATGTCCGGGGCCCCGTCCCGGCCGGCGGTGCGGGCCCGCAGTTCGGCGAGGGCGCTCTCGGAGAAGGCGCCGGCCCGGGAGTCGTCGACCGGCCCCGCGGCGTACGGGCCCGTATGGAAGGCTCCGGCGGGGAAGGTCCCGTCGGCGGACGGGCTCGTGGGCACCCGGGCGGAGTAGAAACGGCGGCGCTCCACGGACCGCGCGGCGAGGCGGGTGCTGTACGGCCAGAGCGCGGCGGCGAGCGTCACGATCGCCATCGCGCACAGGAACAGACCCGCCCACCACAGCCAGCTCACCTCCGCCGGGAGGTCGCGCGGCGTCAGCCGGGCGGCCGTCACCCCGCCGGTGAGGGCCGTCCCGGCCAGGAAGGCGGCCCTGCGGTCCGCGAGGCCGCTCCTGTCGCGCGCGTCGGCCAGGAGGCCCGTGAGATAGGCGAACACCTGGTCCGGCGCCTTTCGCACCATTCCCCCCGTGAAATGTGAACGGCAGGACCGTCTCCGGCCCGACCCGGGCCTTTACCCGATATCAGGAAAGGAACGCATGTCATATCAGAAATCGGGGTATCGCGTATCGTTTTCGCGGACGCCACGGGCCGGTACGGGCACCGCGGACCGGAGCGGACGGAAGCGGGCACCGCGGGCCGGAGCGGGCATAGCGGGCCGGCGGGGCTTCACCGGAGAAGGAGGACTCCGCGCGGCGCGATCCGGCATCCGGCATCCGGCATCCGGAGGGACGCTCCGGGATCCGCCCGGCCGAGGACGCGGGACCCGTCGTACGGCGCGCCACGGGCAAGGGACCCCTCGCACGGCCCGCCCTCCGGGGGCCTCGCCCGAGCGGCCGGGGGCCCGCACGGCGCGGCGCGGAACGGAGAAGACGCCGGTCACCGGCCATCCGGGACGCTAAGATCACGTACGTGCGCGCCGTTCGCGAGGCGGTGGGCGACGCCGGGTTCTCTAGAGAGGAAATATGTAGATACCCGGCCGCCTGCGGTCCAAGCGGGCAATGGCGGTCACAAAAGTATGAGAAACCCAATACTAGGCACCCCTGGGGACGTCAGCTACCGTGAGTTACGTGGATTCCGGCCAGGTACCAGAAGACGGTAACAACGCGTCACCGATTTGGGTCAGTGACCGGCCGGCCGACGACAGGCCGGCACCCCGACCCACCGCGCCCGAGCCCGCGTCCGTGCCCGTCAGACGAGCCTCCCTGAGAGAGCTGTTCGACGACCCCAGGTACGGCCACCTGCGCCGGCGCGCGCTGATCGCCGTCGTCGTGGGCGTCGTCGCGGGAGTGCTGCTGGCGAACTGGAGGCTGGGCCTCACCGCCGCCGTGCTCGCGGCGATCGCCGACACGGTGATACGCGCCCGCTCGCACTCCACCGTGCCCGCCTGGCGGCGCGCCTCGGTCGCGGAACGGCGCACGGAGGCGCAGCTCAAGGGGCTGGAGCGGCGCGGCTACCGCACCCTGCACGCGCGGGCCATCCCGGGCAGCGAGGCCCAGATCGACCATCTGGTCGTCGGCCCGACCGGCGTCTACGCCGTCGACTCCGAGAAATGGGACAAGCGCCTGCCGGTCCGCGTCCAGTCGCACCGCAAGCTGTTCCACGGCCCGTTCAACCAGAAGCCCCGCATCGACGAGGCGCGCTGGGAGGCGGCCCAGGCGAGCGAGCTGATCGGCAAGGCGCTGGGCCGCGAGATCACGATCATCCCCTCCCTCGCCATCTACGGCCCGGCGATCCCGTGGAAGATCCTCAACGTCCGCGAGGTGGACGTCTTCGACGGCAGCCGCGTCCGCAAGTGGATCACCAAGCGGGAGCGGTCGCTGACCGCGGAGGAGATCGACACGATCTACCGCGCCGCCGCCGAGGTGCTGCCCGCCCGCTACCCCGAGGACTGAGCGCGCCCCGTGACCCGGCCGCCCCGGGCCCCGGTGCGCCGCGCGCTTCTCCCGCGTCGTCTCCCCGCGCCCCGCGACCCCTCCCCGCGAGGGGTCGCGGGGCGCGCGGCCGTCTCATGGTGCGGCCCCTCCGTCTCGTGAGATGGACACGACGTCTCACGCACTGAGCGGTGGCCGTACCATTTGAGGACACGGTTTCGATGATGGGAGAAGCCTCATGCCCGCCCTCAGGTCACGTACGGTCACCCACGGCAGGAACATGGTCGGAGCCCGGGCCCTGCTTCGGGCGACGGGTGTGGCGGGCGGTGACTTCGGCAAACCGATCATCGCGGTCGCCAACAGCTTCACCCAGTTCGTCCCCGGGCACGTCCACCTCCGCGAGGTCGGCGACGTGGTGGCCGGGGCGATCCGCGAGGCGGGCGCGATCCCCCGCGAGTTCAACACGATCGCGGTCGACGACGGCATCGCCATGGGCCACGGCGGCATGCTGTACTCGCTGCCCAGCCGCGAGCTGATCGCCGACGCGGTCGAGTACATGGTCAACGCGCACTGCGCCGACGCCCTGATCTGCGTCTCCAACTGCGACAAGATCACCCCGGGCATGCTGCTGGCCGCCTTCCGGCTCAACATCCCCACGGTGTTCGTCTCCGGCGGCCCGATGGAGGCCGGCAAGACGCCGGGCCGCAAGCTCGACCTGATCGACCCCATGGTGGCGGCGGCCGACGACAGCGTCTCGGACGCCGAGCTGCTGGAGATGGAGGAGAACGCCTGCCCGACCTGCGGCTCGTGCAGCGGGATGTTCACCGCCAACTCGATGAACTGCCTCGCCGAGGCCATCGGCCTGGCCCTGCCGGGCAACGGCACGATCCTGGCCACGCACAGGGCGCGCAAGACGCTGTTCGAGGACGCCGGGCGGCAGCTGGTGGAGATCACCCGTCGCTACTACGAGGACGGCGACGAGAGCGTCCTGCCGCGCAACATCGCCACCAAGGACGCGTTCGAGAACGCCATGGCGCTGGACGTGGCGATGGGCGGCTCGACCAACACGATCCTGCACATCCTCGCCGCGGCCCGCGAGGCCGGGGTCGACTTCGGCCTCAAGGAGATCAACGAGATCTCCCTGCGGGTGCCGTGCCTGTGCAAGGTGGCCCCGGCCACCTCCAAGTACCACGTCGAGGACGTCCACCGCGCGGGCGGCATCCCCGCCATCCTCGGCGAGCTGGACCGCGCCGGGCTGATCCACCGCGACGTGCGGTCCGTGGCCGGCGGGACCCTGGGCGACGTCATCGACGCGTGGGACCCGTGTTCGGCGAACCCCAGGCCCGAGGCCCTGGAGCTGTGGCACGCCGCCCCGGGCAACGTGCGCACCGTCAAGCCCTACTCCCAGGACTCCCGCTGGGAGTCGCTGGACCTGGACCGGGCGGAGGGCTGCGTGCGCGACCTCGAGCACGCCTACACCCGTGACGGGGGCCTGGCCGTCCTCTACGGCAACATCGCCGTCGACGGCTGCATCGTCAAGACCGCCGGGGTGGACGAGTCGATCTGGAGGTTCACCGGGCCGGCCGTGGTGTTCGAGTCGCAGGAGGAGGCCGTCGAGGGCATCCTCGGTGACCGGGTCAAGGCCGGAGACGTCGTGGTGATCCGCTACGAGGGTCCCAAGGGCGGGCCGGGCATGCAGGAGATGCTCTACCCCACCTCGTTCCTGAAGGGCAGGGGCCTGGGCAAGGCGTGCGCGCTGATCACCGACGGCCGCTTCTCCGGCGGCACCAGCGGGCTGTCCATCGGCCACGCCTCCCCGGAGGCGGCCGAGGGCGGCCTCATCGCCCTGGTCGAGGACGGCGATCTCGTCGAGATCGACATCCCGGGCCGTTCGATCGGGCTGAAGGTCTCCGAGGAGGAGCTGTCGGCCCGGCGGCAGCGGCTCCTGGCCGAGCTGGGCGGCTACCGGCCGCGTGACCGCCACCGCCCGGTGAGCGCCGCCCTGCAGGCCTACGCCGCGCTGACCACCTCGGCCTCCACCGGCGCCTCGCGGGACCTGTCGCAGCTGTCGCGCTGACCGCCCCGGCCTCCGCCGGCGCCTCGCGGGACCTGTCGCGGCCCTCGCGCCGGCCGTCCCGGTCTCCGCCGGGCCGTCCGGCGGGGGCCTGTCGCAGCCGTCGCTCTGACCTCGGGATCCTCTCGGATACGTCCTGTCGCATCCGAGAGGATTTTCGAAAAATGTCGGTGTTCGGACGTACCATGGAGACATGGCAAACGTCACGAAGTCCCCGGCCAGCCCGCTGACGACCGCCGAAATCGCCGCCCTCGCCCTGTCCCTCGCCCACCTCGGCTCGGGCCCGCAGGCCACCGCCGCCCGCCTCGGCCTGCGCCACGCGTTCGAACAGCTGCACCTCGACGACGGGGTCGTCGCCGCCACGCTGGCGACCCTCACCGAACCGATGCCCGACGCGGTGGCCGACCGGGCCCGGACCATCGCGGGCGCCATCACCTCGCGCACGGTGATCCGGCTGCACTACCGGGACGTCTCGGGCCGGATCACCGTCCGTGAGGTCGATCCGGTGACGTGCATGGTCCACCGTGACCACTGGTACCTCGTGGGCATGTGCCGGCTGCGGCACGGCATCCGGGCCTTCCGGTTCGACCGGATCATCGCCACCGAGCCGACCTTCGCCCCCGCCCGGCCGCACCTGGCCACCGACTTCCTGCCGTTCCAGGGCAAGCGGGCGGCCTGACACCCGCCCGAGCCGTCCGGCGGGTCCCGCCCACGCCGGGGCCCGCGGGAACGGCGCCCTGACACCGTCTGGGCGGTGTCAGGGTCCACGGCGGAGCCGGGGGCGGCTACCCGCAGCAGCCGCCCCCGCAGCACCCGCCTCCGCCTCCGGCGGGGCGAGGGGCAGCGCCACCGGACGTGCCACCGGACGCGCCGGTGACGGCGACCGTGGACAGCAGCCTGACGGTGTCGTCGTGTCCGCCCGGGCAGGAGGCGGGCTCGTCGGAGCGGGCCATCGGCCGGGAGAGCTCGAAGGTGGAGCCGCAGGAGCGGCAGCGGAATTCATAACGCGGCATGGCACACAAGCGTACTCACGCGAACGCGACGGAGGCGTAGTCGGCGACGGGGACGTACCCGATCGCCTGATAGATCGCATTGGACGTGGGGTTGGCCAGGTTCGTGAAGAGCAGCACCTCGGTGGCGCCCCCGGCGAGCGCCCCGGCCGTCGCGGCGTGGGTGACGGCCGTGCCGTACCCGCGGCCGCGGAAGGCGGGCGGCGTGTAGACGGGGCCGATCCTGGAGACGCCCGCGATGGGCGCGGAGACCCCGGCGAACGCGACCGGCTCGCCGTCCGCCTCCCACAGCACCAGT
Source organism: Streptosporangium sp. NPDC048047 (assembly GCF_040653115.1). Classification (NCBI taxonomy): domain Bacteria; kingdom Bacillati; phylum Actinomycetota; class Actinomycetes; order Streptosporangiales; family Streptosporangiaceae; genus Streptosporangium; species Streptosporangium sp. NPDC048047. Next base: position 16,897 of record NZ_JBEZNH010000089.1, read on the forward strand.
TCCTCCCGGGTGATCCTGCTGGCCACCAGCGGCCTCAGGTCGAACGCCACGGACTCGTGCTCCTCCTCCTGGAAGGCGACGTTCCAGGCGACGAGCAGGTCGAGGTCGGCGGCGCCGGCCGTACGGGCGGCTCCCCCGGCGGTGGGCGACGGCGCGTGGAGGGCGCCGATACGGTAGAGACGCTCGGAGCGGCGCCCCGCCTCCGGCCGCCACCAGGCGGCGGCGAACGCCTCGACCGCCTCCTCGGGGCCCGAGACGCCGGGCACCCGCCGCTCCGCCTCGATGAGCCTGGTGGCCAGGTCTCGCACGGCGTCGGCGGGGACGTCGGGGAGCAGCAGGGGACGGGGCGGCGTCTGGCTCGCCGCCGCGACGACCTCGCCGCCGCGCTCCAGCCAGCCCAGCAGGAGGTCCTCGCCCCACAGCCCGGCGCGCATGGCGCGCAGGACCGTGAGCGGCATGGTGTTGCGGATCGGGTCGCGCAGCAGCAACGGCTCCGCCGCCCTGGCGTACTCCTCGATGTCCGAGGTGAACGTCCAGGTCATCCGGCCGTCACCCCGCGGACCGATGGGCGCTCACGCCGCGTTCTCGGCGAGGTAGGGGGCCCACAGGGGGTCTCCGACGTTCTGCGCGCCGATCAGCCGCCAGTGGACGCCGCGCGGCACCACCGGGGCGACGCTGAGCGTCCACCCGATCTCCTCCAGCATCCGGTCGGCCTTGCGGTGGTTGCACGGCATGCACGAGGCCACGCAGTTCTCCCACGTGTGGGGGCCGCCCCGGGAGCGCGGGATCACATGGTCGATGGTCTCGGCCCGCTGGCCGCAGTAGGCGCAGCGGTAGTCGTCGCGGCGCATCAACGCGGTCCGGGTCAGCGGGATCCGCGACCGGTACGGGATGCGGACGTATCGGCGCAGCCTGATCACCGAGGGCGCGTCGAGGGTGCGGCTCGCCGAGCGGATCACGGCGCCCTGCCCGTCACGGTGCACGACGTCGGCCTTCTCCCGCAGCACGAGCACGACGGCCCGGTGCAGGGAGAGCGTGGTAAGGGGCTCGTAGGTGGCGTTCAAGAGCAGGACCTGGCGCATCAGCGAGCATCTCCCGCCGCACACGTCCCCAGGGTCCCCAGGGCCGTCAGGTGATGGGGCACGCCGTGGCGTACCCCGACTGGCGGCCCCTCCTGAGGCCCGGATGTTTCCGTCACGATGACCTCCGCCGGACGGCCCAGCGGATGATCACCCCGGCGCCGTCCTTCACCAAGTTTGGCTTCTGCATCGTCGTTCCCGCCACCCATAAAAGGCTGGAGAGACGCCTGGTACGTTTTATGCCCGCATTACCAGTTTTTAACTCCTCCCCCGGCGCACCGGTTCCGCCCGGCGCGCTGGTGACGCCGGGACGCCGCCGGAGGTCGTAGGGTTCCTGCCATGACGCGACAGCCGTACCCTCCAGCCAGCCGTGACGACATCGTCGAGAACCCGCACGGCACCCCCGTCCCCGACCCCTACCGGTGGCTGGAGGACCCCGACGACCCGGCCACCCAGGGATGGCTGGCCGCGCAGGAGAAGCTGTTCGCGGCCGAGATGAGCGCCCTGCCCGGACGTGAGGCGTTCAGGTCGCGGATCACCGAGCTGCTGCGGTCCGGCTCGGTAGGGGCTCCGGTCTGGCGCGGGAACCGGTCGTTCTTCACCCGCCGCACCCCCGACCAGGAGCACGCGGTGCTCTACACCGTCGATCCCGGCGGCGCCGAGCGGACGCTGTTCGACCCGATGGCGCTCGACCCGACCGGGCTCACCACCCTCGACTCCTGGCAGCCCGACAAGGAGGGCCGGCTGCTCGCCTACCAGATCTCGGTGGGCGGCGACGAGGAGTCCAGCCTCTACCTCATGGACGTCGCGACCGGAGAGCGGATCGAGGGGCCGATCGACCGGTGCCGCTACTCCCCGGTGGCCTGGCTGCCCGGAGGAGAGGCCTTCTACTACGTGCGCCGGCTCCCCTCCACGGAGGTCCCCGAAGGGGAGGAGCAGTTCCACCGCCGCGTCTACCTCCACCGGGTCGGCACCTCCACCGAAGACGACGTGCTGATCTTCGGCGAGGGCATGGAGAAGACCAACTACTACGGCGTGGCGGTGTCGCGCGACGGCCGCCGGCTGCAGATCTCCGCCTCCCGCGGCACCGCGCCGCGCAACGACCTGTGGGTGGCCGACCTGTCCGCCTCCTCCCCCGACTCGCCCGAGCTGACCGTCGTCCAGGAGGGCGTGGACGCCCAGACCGCGCTGCACTTCGGCCGCGACGGCCTGCTGTACGTCTTCACCGACCGCGACGCGCCGCGCGGCCGGATCTGCGTGACCGACCCCTCGGAGCCCCTGGCCGAGCGGTGGCGCGACCTGATCCCGCAGGATCCCGAGGCGGTGCTGACCGACTACGCGATCCTCGACGACCTCGACCGCCCCGTCATGCTCGTCGGCTGGACCCGCCACGCGATCAGCGAGATCACCGTCCACGACCTGGCGACCGGCGAGCGCGTCGGAGAGGTGCCCACGCCCGGCCTGGGCACGATCGGCGGCATCACCGAGCGCCCCGAGGGCGGTCACGAGGCGTGGTTCGGCTACACCGACAACACCACCCCGCCGACCATCCAGCGCTACGACGCCCGCACCGGCGAGACCACGCTGTGGGCGGCCTCCCCCGGCGCCGTCGAGGTGCCCGCCGTCCACACCGAGCAGGTGACCTACCACTCGGCCGACGGCACCGAGGTCCACATGCTGGTGATCAGCAAGCCCGGCGCCGAGGGCCCGCGCCCGACCATCCTGTACGGCTACGGCGGCTTCGGCCTGTCGATGTCGCCGGGTTACTCCGCCTCCATCCTGGCGTGGGTCGAGGCGGGCGGCGCCTACGCCGTCGCCCAGCTCCGCGGCGGCGGTGAAGAGGGCGAGGAGTGGCACCGCGCGGGGATGCTCGCCAACAAGCAGAACGTCTTCGACGACCTGCACGCGGCGGCCGAGCACCTGATCGCCACCGGGATCACCACCCCGGACCGACTCGGCATCTCCGGCGGCTCCAACGGCGGCCTGCTGGTCGGCGCGGCGCTCACCCAGCGCCCCGAGCTGTACGCCGCCGTCGTCTGCTCGGCCCCGCTGCTGGACATGGTCCGCTACGAGCTGTTCGGCCTCGGCGCCACCTGGAACGTCGAGTACGGCACGGCCGAGAAGCCCGACGAGTTCGCCTGGCTGCACGCCTACTCGCCGTACCACAACGTCCGGGAGGGCGTGTCCTACCCGGCGACGCTGTTCACCGTCTTCCAGTCGGACACCCGGGTCCACCCGCTGCACGCCTGGAAGACGTGCGCCGCCCTGCAGCACGCGCAGGCGGGCGACCGGCCGATCCTGCTTCGCAACGAGACCGAGGTGGGCCACGGCGCCCGCGCGGTGAGCAGGACCGTCGAGCTGGCCGCCGACCAGCTCACCTTCCTGGCCCGCCACACCGGCCTGGCCGTCTGACGCGGCTCCTCCCGCTGCTCCTCCCGGCCGACGATCCGGGCCTCCCCGGCGGCGGCGGACCCGCGGGGTCCGGGAGAGGAGACGCTCTCTCGCGGCGCCCGCCCGG
>NZ_JBEZNH010000090.1:0-18666 GCF_040653115.1 Streptosporangium sp. NPDC048047
AAGGTGGGAACGACACCGCGCAGGCGCCGCCCGGTCGCCACGTCGAAGGTCTCGACACGGCTGCGCTTCGGCGGCCGTGCCGGGAACGTCCGCCCCGGCTCATGCGGGACCGGCTCGCTCGGAACGGGCTTTCGGGCCGGGCGTCCTCGGACCCCGGGCGTCCTCGAACCGACGGTCTCCGAGCCGGGCATCTTCGAGCAGAGCGCTTTCGAGCAGAGCGCTTTCGGGCCGGGTGTCTTCGAGCCGGGCGTTTGAGTAGAGCGTCACAACCACCCGGCGTCGCGGGCGATCCGCACGGCGTCGAGGCGGTTGCGGGCCTGGGTCTTGCTGATGATCCGCGACAGGTGGTTTCGGACCGTTCCCACGGAGAGGAAGAGCTGGTCGGCGATCTCGTTGGACCGCGCCCCCAGGGCCGCCAGCCGCAGCACGTCCAGCTCCCGTCGGGTCAGCGGGTTCTCCGCCGACTCCAGGGCGGCGACCGCGAGCTCGGAGTCGATCGCCCGTCTCCCGGCGGCCACCCGCCGCACGCCGTCGGCGAGCTGCTCGGGCTGTACGTCCAGGCTCATGAATCCGAGCGCGTGCACCGAGAAGGCCCGCCGTACCTGGCCGGCGCTGGGGTGGCGCGACAGCAGGAGCGTCCGGCAGGACGGGACGTCCTCGTGCAGCCGGAGCGCGACGGCGAAGCCGTCGACGTCGGGCAGATCCAGATCGACGACCGCCGCGTCGGGACGGTGTCGCAGCACGGCGGGCAGTACCTCCTCGCCGCGCTCGACATCCGCCACCACCTTGAGGTCCGACTCGCACGCCAACGAGGCCACCAAGCCCCGTCGGACCAGCGGCAGGTGCTCGGCAATCAGGATCCCGATCAAAAGTTTCCCCCCAGCGCCTCTCATAGGGTGACCGCACGATCGCTTACTGTCAACGAAGTGTCCCTATTCGGTCAACCCCGCGCAAGAGTCTTGATCCGGAGGGTCCGTCTCTGTGGCACTCTGGAACCACGGAGCGTGGGTTAGTCTCCATTGGAAGCCGCCCGCACATAAACGACCGGGGAGTACGACCTGTGAGCTGGCTCGTCGGGGTCCTCATCATCCTCCTGGGACTCATGGTCTCGATCGGACTGCACGAGATCGGCCATCTGGTGCCCGCCAAGCTCTTCGGCGTCAAGGTCACCCAGTACATGGTCGGCTTCGGCCCCACGCTGTGGTCGCGCCACAAGGGTGAGACCGAGTACGGCGTCAAGTGGCTCCCCTTCGGCGGCTACATCCGGATGATCGGCATGCTGCCGCCCCGGCCCACCGACGCGCCGGGCACGCTGCGCTCGGTCTCCACCGGGCCGTGGCAGGGCCTCATCGAGAACGCCCGCGACGCGGCGATGGAGGAGGTCCGCCCCGGCGACGAGGACCGGGTCTTCTACCGCAAGCCCTGGTGGCAGAAGGTCATCGTCATGTCGGGCGGCCCGGCGATGAACTTCGTGCTGGCGTTCGTGCTGTTCGCCGTCGTGATGATGGGCTTCGGCGTCGCCGTCCAGAAGAACCAGATCTCCTCGGTCCCGCAGTGCGTCAAGACCTCCGCCGAGATCGCGAAGAACCCCGGGGCCGGGTGCGCGGCGACCGACAGGCCCAGCCCGGCCGCCGCGGCGGGGCTGCGCGCCGGTGACGTCCTGGTGTCGGTGGCGGGCAGGCCCGTCGCGAGCTGGGACGCCGCGACGCGGGCCATCCGTTCCCACGGCGCCGGCCCGCTGGCGATCGGCATCGAGCGGGACGGCCGGCCGATGACCGTGACCGCGAACCTCATCGCCCAGGACCGCGAGTCGCTGGACGAGCCCGGGAAGATCGACAAGGGCGTCGGTTACCTCGGGGTCAGCCCGGTGGTCGTCACCGAGCGGCAGAGCCTCGGCGCGGTCGCCTCCCACATGTGGGACACCACCTCGCTGACGGCGGGCGCGCTGCTGCGCTTCCCGGAGAAGATGGTCGGCGTCTGGAACGCCGCCTTCTCCGGCCAGGAGCGCGACAAGAACGGCCCGGTGGGCATCGTCGGCGTCGGCCGCATGGGCGGGGAGATCGTGGCCTCCTCGGCCCCGCTGGAGAGCAAGGTCGTCATCTTCATCAACCTGCTGGCCGTCTTCAACCTGGCGATCGGCATGTTCAACCTGATCCCGCTGCTCCCGCTGGACGGCGGCCACATCGCCGGCGGGCTGTGGGAGGGCCTGAAGCGGGGCTTCGCCCGTGTGACGCGCCGTCCCGCCCCCTCCCACGTGGACATCGCCAAGGCGCTCCCGCTCACCTACGCCATCGCCCTGGTGATGATCGTCATGGCCGGCCTGCTGGCGTACGCCGACGTCTTCAACCCGATCCGCCTGCTGGGTTGATCTTTCGTGACCATCCGTCCCGTACGGCGCGCCGCGGGCGGGCCGTACCCGCCGTAGGGGTACGCCGTGAACGACCGGACGCCGGGAGCGGCGATCGACGTGGCGCTGTTCCGGCTGCGCCGGATCTGGGCCCGGCCGCTGCGTGGCCGCCGGGCGGGTGAGCCGCCCCGGCCGGTGCAGATGTCGAACGTGATGGTCGTGCACGCGGTGCACAAGCTGAGCCTGGACGTCCCCGAGGTGACCGTGGGCGCCGTCGCCGAGCAGCTCGACGTGGACCCGTCCACCGCCAGCAGGCTCGTCAACGACGCGATCGGCGCGGGTCTGGTGGCACGGGAGGAGTCGGCGGTGGACGCCCGGCGGGCCCGTCTCGTGCTGAGCGAGCGTGGCCGCCGGGTGCTGGAGGTGGTCGTCCGCTACCGGCGGACCTACCTGGACGGCCTGATCGCCGACTGGACGGAGGCCGACCGCGAGGCGTTCGCCCGGCTGCTCGCCCGTTTCGCAGAGGCGGCCGTCGCCCGCCCGGCCGACCTGGCCGGCCTGGACCGGATGGTCGCCGAGGCGGCGGGGACGACGGACGTGGCCGTCACCCGCCCGTGACGCCGCCGATCCCGCCGGGTCCGTCGGTACGCCGGGAGACGTCCGGCCGGGTCCGTCAGTGCATCGAGATGTGGACGTGGTCGAAGTGGTTGGCGGTGACGCCGCCGCGGTCGGACATGGCGTGCCAGCCGGTGCCGCTGTTGATCCGCTGACGCCAGATCACGTACTTCACCCCGAGCCGGGTCCTGTTCTTGAGGGCCCAGGCGGCGATCTCGTCGCCGAGCCCGACGTGGCCCGCCGTGGGCGTCGATCCGCCGGTGCTCATCATGAAGTCGCAGGCCCGGCCCAGCGGGTGCTCGCCGCCGTCGTTCTCCGAGCGGTAGCAGCCGACCTCGTAGGGGAGGGTGAACCGCTTCCCGACCGCCTCGCGCATGATCCGGGTGCGGTCGGTGATGTTGTCGGAGCCGGTGGGCAGCTGGGGCGCCCAGCTGCCGTCGGTGCGCCGGCCCGAGCCCACGGGGACGAGCGCGTCGAGCTTCCGCCTGATGTCCGCGATGGCCTTCTCGGCGTCGCGGCGCCGGGCGGCCACGGCGTCACCCTCCTCGGCGATCCGGCCGGTGAGCCGGGCGGCCTCCTCGGCCGCCCGGCCGCGCAGGTCCCGGCTCTGGGCGAAGGTCCGGAGGTGCGCGCCCTGCTGGGCGGCGAGCTGGGCGGTGACCGCCGCGCCGTCCATCCGGGGGGCGGTCAGCAGGGAGGGCAGGTCGCTCCCGCCCCCCTGCTGGCCGCCCTGGTACTGGAGGCTGGCGATGCCGGCGACCTGCTTCCTGGCCTCCGCGTAGGCGCGTTCGGCCTCGGCCAGGGCGGCCCTGGCCCGGCTCTCGGCCTGCCGGGCCTCGCGCAGCGACTCCCGTTTGGCCGCGTAGTCCTCGATGAGCCCGTCGACCTTCTCGGTGAGCTTCGCCAGGTCGGCGCGCAGTTCGGACTCGGACGGCTTGGGGTCGGCGCCGGCGGGCCCGCCGGCGAGGACGAACACCAGGGCCGAGACCGCGGAGACGGTCATGGCCGCACGGCGACGGGACGTGGGGGACGGGGCCGCCACGGCTCTCCTCTCCTACCGCCTACCGGGTTAGCTGACGGGTTCGGGCGGGAGAGAGCCCTTCCACCGAAGTGGATTCACCCCGGGTGCGGTGGTTCCCCGGCTCCCGGGCGACGCACCCGGAATTAGGCATATCGGACATTAAGTCCAATGGGTGAGGATAGTAATGGTAAACGGACGGTCACGCGACCCCGTCCCGTGACCGTCCGCCGGTCATTCCCCGACCAGGGACCGCAGACGGCGGGCCGTGTCCTCCGGCAGCACGTCGTTGACGAAGGCGCCCATGGCGGACTCCGACCCGGCCAGATACTTCAGCTTGTCGGGCGCCCGGCGGATGCTGAACACCTCCAGGTGGGCGTACGACAGATCCCGGCCGGTGTGCACCGGCGCCTGGTGCCAGGCCGCCACGTACGGCAGGGGCACACCGAAGAACCCGTCCAGGGCGCGCAGCACCCGGGTGTACAGGGGGCCGAACGCCGCCCGCTCGGCGGCCTCCAGCGACCCCAGGCCGGGAACCCGGCGATGGGGGTAGAGGTGGACCTCGACCGGCCAGCGCGCCGCGGCCGGCACGAACGCCGTCCAGTGCTCGTTGGCGGCGACCACGCGGACGCCCGCCTCCCGCTCGGCGGCCAGCACGTCGGCGAACAGGTTGCCGCCGGTCCGCCTCCGGTGCCGCTCGGCCGCCTCCAGGGACAGCCGGGTCCGGGGGGTCACGTAGGGGTAGGCGTAGATCTGGCCGTGCGGGTGGGCCAGGGTGATGCCGATCTCGGGGCCCCGGTTCTCGAAGCAGAAGACCTGCTCCACCCCGGGCAGCGCCGACAGCTCCGCCGTACGGTCGATCCACGCCTCCATGACCAGATCGACCTGCTCGGGGGACAGCCGCGAGAAGGAGGAGCCGTGGTCGGAGGTGAAGCACACCACCTCGCACCGCCCGGTCCCCGGGCGGACCTCGCTCAGCCCGCCGACCGGAACGGCGTCGACCGGCTGGCCGGAGAAGGACGGGAAGCGGTTCTCGAAGACCACGACGTCGTAGTCGGATGAGGGGATCTCGGTGAGCCGGCCGGGGGCCGAGGGGCACAGCGGGCACTCGTCGGCCGGAGGCAGGAACGTGCGGCTCTGGCGGTGCCCGGCCACCGCGATCCACTCCTCGGTGAGAGGGTCGTAGCGCAGCTCGGAGGCCGGGGGACGGGGCGGCAGGTCGCGCAGGTCGGCCGCGCTCCGGTCGGCGTCGTCCCGCCGGTCGAAGTAGAGCAGCTCGCGGCCGTCGGCCAGGTGGGTGATCGTGCGTTTCATGAGCTCACCGTCTCGTTCCGCTGGTGGGGGTCGGTGATGATCAGTTCGCCCACCTGGGACGCCAGCTCCTCGCGGGCCTCCTCCGGCAGGCCGGAGTCGCTGACCACGACGTGCGCCTCGGCCAGCCCGGCGATCGTGCTGATGCCGACCGTGTCCCACTTGGTGTGGTCGGCCGGCACCACCAGCCGGTGCGCCGAGGCGACCAGCTCGCGGTCGGTCTCGGCCTCCAGCAGGTTGGGCGTGGTGAACCCGGCGCGCACGCTCATCCCGTGCACGCCGAGGAAGAGGGTGTCCACGTGCAGCCTACGGATCGCCGCGACCGCGACCGGGCCGACCAGCGCGTCGGAGGGCGTGCGGACGCCGCCGGTCAGCACGACGGTGCGGTCGGCGCGGGGGGAGCGGTGGAAGACGTCGGCGACCCCGATCGAGTTGGTGATCACCGTCAGGTCGGGCACGTCGGTCAGGAAGCGGGCGAGCGTCCAGGTGGTGGTCCCGGCGGAGAGCGCCACGGCCGTGCCCGGCCGTACCAGCCGGGCCGCCCGCCGGGCGATCGCCTCCTTCTCCGGCTGCTGGCGCGCCGACTTGGCGGCGAACCCCGGTTCCTCGGTGGAGCCGGGCCCGGCGACGGTGGCGCCGCCGTGGACCTTCGCCACCAGCCCGCGCTCGGCCAGCACCTCCAGGTCCCGGCGGATCGTCATGTCCGACACCCCGAGCTCACGCACCAGGTCGGCGACCCGGGCGCCGCCGCTCGTGCGTACCCGGTCCAAGATCGCCTGCCGCCGCTGCTGGGCGAGCATTGACCACCCCTTAAATCACCAGATTCCAGCAAATTACCACAACCATGGTAGTTGGAAGATGTTGGAACCTGGTGGATGGGAGTGGCCCGCGGGCGGGCCCGGCAGGTGTTCCCGCCGGGCGGCGGACGGAGGCCGTCCGCGAACGGATCTAGCCGTCGTCTCCGGCGGGCCGGGGCGGGCGGCCCCAGGCCGCAAGGAGACGGGTCTGCGCGTCGGTGCCCGCGGGGACGGGCCGCTGCTCCCCGATGACCCCGGCCTGCCGGTAGCCCTTCTCCGCGTCGGCGAACCAGGCCGCGCAGGCGTCGACCAGCTCCGGGTCGAGCCGCTCGTCGGCGCCGATGGCCCGGGCGAGGTCCCAGGTGTGGATTAGGACGTCGGCGAACAGCTCCGCGACGTACTCGCCGCCGGGCGCGTCGCCGAACGACAGGTGGACGAAGCGGGTGAGCGCCCCGTCCTCGAACACGGCCTGCACGGCCGCGGTGGCGGAGGTGTCGAACGCCTTCAGCGCGTCGTCGCCGAGCATGTCGCCGTCCAGGGCGTCACCGGTCTCGCCCATGGTCCGGCCGGCCAGCAGCAGGGGGACCCAGCGGCTCTCCCTGACCACGTGGTCGACCAGGGTGCGGACGTCCCAGTCCACGCACGGGGTGGGACGCCCCCACTGCCCGGGCCCGATCCGGTGGACGAGAGCGCCGAAGTCGTCCAGCGCTCGGCGGTAGGCCTCGCGTATGTCGATGCTCATCATGTCCTCCCCGATCCTCACCTCGACCGTAACTCCCGCGGGACGAGTAGTCATCGCGTCCCGTGGGCACGGCTCCGGCGGGGCCGGGGAACAGGGCCGGGGAGACCCTAGGGCAGGCGCTGCTCCACCCAGACGATCTTGCCGTCCGGGGTCGGGCGGGTGCCCCAGCGGTGCGCGAGCCAGTTGATCAGATGCAGGCCGCGGCCGGTGTCGTCGTCGCTGCCCGCCTCACGCATGACCGGCGGCAGCGGAGAGCGGTCGGCCACCTCGCACACCAGCGAGGGGCCGCGCAGCAGGCGCACCTCGACGATGCCCGAGCCGTGCTTGATGGCGTTGGTGACCAGCTCGCTGATCATGAGCTCGGTGGCGTCGGCGATCGGGTCCAGCCGCCACTCCGACAGCGTCGCGCGCACGAGGCGGCGGGCCTGGGCGGCGGAGCGCGGGTCGGGGGTGAGCGTGAGCTGCGCCAGGTCCTCCTCGCCCAGCTCCCGCACCCTGGCCAGCAGGAGCGCGATGTCGTCGCGCTCGTGCCCGGGGCGCTGGGCCTCGATCGTGAGGTCGCAGACCGCCTCCAGGTCCGGGTTCTGATCGGCCAGCAGGTCGCAGACCATGCCGATCCCCTCGTCGATGTCCCGGTCGCGGCTCTCCACCAGGCCGTCGGTGTAGAAGGCGAGGACGGCGCCGTGCGGCAGGACGAGCTCGCGCATCTCCACCAGTTCGTTGCCGATGCCGAGGGGCAGCCCGGGGGGCAGTTCCAGCGGCTCGGCCCCGCCGCCGGGCCGTACCAGGACCGGCGGGACGTGTCCCGCCGAGGCGATCGCACAGGTCCGCGTGACGGGGTCGTAGGTGGCGTAGACGCACGTCGCGATCTGGCTGCCGTCCAGGTCCTGGCTCATCCGGTTGAGTCGGAACAACACCTCGGCGGGGGTGAGGTCGAGGCTGGCGAGCGTGCGGGCGGCCGTGCGGAGCTGGCCCATCGTGGCCGCGGCCCTGATCCCGTGCCCCATCACGTCGCCCACGACGAGGGCCACCCGGCATCCGGGTAGCTGGATCACGTCGTACCAGTCGCCGCCCACCCCGACCAGGTCGCTCGCGGGCAGGTAGCGGGAGGCGACCGTCAGGCCCAGGGGCTGCTGGAGGTCGACCGGGAGCAGGCTGCTCTGCAGGGTGAGCGCGGTGCGCCGCTCGCGGTTGTAGAGCCGGGCGTTGTCGAGGCAGACGGCGGTCCTCGCCGCCAGCTCCTCGGCGAGGTTGATGTCCTGCTCCTCGAACGGCTCGCTGTCCGGCCTGCGGGTGAAGACGACGAAGCCGAGCACCTGGCCGCGCGCCTTCAGCGGCACGACCAGGAACGAGCTGTCCTCCAGCACCCTGGCCACCGTGTCGCGCTTGGCGAACCGCCCGATCTCCTCGGAGGTCCGGCGGCCCAGCCGGGGGTAGAGGATCGGGTTGCCGGTGGCCATGCACCTGGCGTACGGGGTCCAGGCGTCGTAGACGACGACCTCGTCCACCGGGAACGCGTCGGCGTACTCGCCGGGCGATGAGCTGGACACCCCGACCGCGATCCGCCGGACCGGCACCGACCCGTCGACGGCGCGCTGGGGGGACTCCCCCTCGGCCACCAGCCGGTCCTGCACCAGGATGCCGGCCGCGTCGGCGAACCGCGGCACGGCGACGTTCATCAGCTCCCTGCCGGTCTCGAACATGTCGAGGGTGCTGCCGATCCGCTTGCTCGCCGCGTTGAGCAGCGACAGCTGCTCGTTCATGGAGGCGGGGCTGCTCATCCGGGGGATCGCGGTGGCCGGGTCCTTGGTGACGAAGCGGCGGTTCACGCGTTCCGCCGGAGGGGAGCCGTGGTCCGCCGGGTGGCCGGGCCGCCCGCGGGTGGATCCCAGGACCGTCCGCGGGGTCCGCCGGACCCGGCTGTGGGCGGACTGGAGGGTGAGAGGCGCGCGGCGTGGGGGAGCCCGCCGTGCTCACCGCTGATGATGACGCCGTCGGACCTCGTCACGTTCCCCTCCACGAACTCGGCTACGTCCAAAGAAGAATGGTAAGGAACGATCTAGGGTCTAGGCTCATTTTTGCCGGAGATTTCGGATTATTCGCCGTATGAGTCTTGTGACGCCTGTACGGCGCGGCGCGGTGTTTCGCATCCCGTGCCCCTTGGCCCGGGGACGGCCCGGAGGGCCCTTCCCCAGGCCAGGGCGGAACCCTCCCGGCTCCCGGCCGCCGCAGTCCGTACGGCCCGGCCCGCCGTACGGATTGCGCCGTGAGCGCACGGGCCGGATGGATTTCGCGAGAGGGACGGCGGGGCGGAGGATGGGAGAACACCCCGGAAAAGCGGAAGGCCAGGCCGTCCCGCATGGGATGACCTGGCCTTCCGTAATTCGGAGCGGACGACGGGAATCGAACCCGCGTAGCCAGTTTGGAAGACTGGGGCTCTACCATTGAGCTACGTCCGCACGAGCCGGTGCCGGTCTGGTCTAGACTTCATCCGGTCGTCAGGGCGTAATCGTACCGGAGTTCCGGACCGTGCGCGCACTCGGCGAACCGGGGTGTGGCGCAGCTTGGTAGCGCACCTGCTTTGGGAGCAGGGGGCCGCAGGTTCAAATCCTGTCACCCCGACCACGGCCGGGGCCGATCCGTACGGGTCGGCCCTTTCCCGTTCGATTTCCGTTCGACGGGGTCGGGCGGGGTCCGTGCGGCCCGGTCGGCGCGCCGGCCCCCGGGGTCCGCGGGTCCCGCCGGACCGTGATCCGGCCGGGCGAGGGTCAGTCGGTCCCGCTGAAGACGGCCCAGACGGCCTTGCCGCCGCGGGCGAGGTGGTCCCATCCCCAGCACCTGCTGTAGGTCTCCACGATGTAGAGACCGCGGCCGTTCTCGGAGATGAAGTCGGGCTCCTTGGGCGTGGGCGCCTCGTCGCTCGGGTCGGCCACGGCGAGGACGACGTGCGCCGAGATGCGCATCAGCATCAGCGTGATCGGGGTGGCGTCGACACGGACGGGCGGGCACAGCGAGTAGCGGACCGCGTTGGTCACCAGTTCCGAAACCACTAGCGCTGCGTCGTCACCCAGTTCTGACATACCCCAGTGGCGCAGCGTCGAGCGGGTCACGTCCCGCGCGGTCTTGACGGAGTCGGCCTGAGGGGGGAGCGGGCACGCGGTGGCGTCGGAGCCGTCGAGCCGATCGGCCAGAAGGAGATCGTCGAAGCTGACCTCGCGGGTCGCCCGCAGGTAGTCGGTAGCCGATTCTGGCTCCTCAACCATCCTGCCGGTGCCTCCCGCCGCCATTGCCATCTCCGTACTGCCTGGTGCTGCCTGTGAATTGTCAGAGCTTGTGCACCTTAAGCCCAATATGCACTAGGCCATCATGAGTCACCGGGCCGCCCCCTGCAAGACCCAAATGCACGTGCAGTTGCAGCGTGCAGCCGCATCTTCGATTCTTGCGGGATGCTCGTTGAATCGGCCACGGCGTTGGACCTTGTCATGACGGCCGGAAGTGATGACACTGTGTGCGCTGGCCCAAGTGCACAGGGAGGCGAAGTGACGCAGATCCACCCGGGATCGGGTCCGACAGCTCTGCGTATCCTTTTGGGCTCCCAACTGCGCCGGCTGCGTGAGACCCGGGGTCTCTCCCGCGAGGAGGCGGGCCATCTGATCCGGGGCTCCGAATCCAAGATCAGCAGGATGGAGCTCGGCCGGGTCGGACTGCGGGAGCGCGACGTCGCCGACCTGCTGACCTTCTACGGCGTCGAGGACGAGCAGGCACGCTCGGCGGTCATGGACCTCCTGTCCCGGGCCAACGAGCCGGGGTGGTGGCACCGCTTCAACGACCTGCTGCCCTCGTGGTTCCAGACCTACGTCGGGCTGGAGGAGGCCGCCTCCCGGATCCGCACCTACGAGGTCCAGTTCGTGCCCGGCCTGCTCCAGACCAAGGAGTACGCCAGGGCGGTCATCACCGCGGGAAGCGCCGGCGTCGGGCCCGAGGAGATCGAACGCCGCGTCGACCTTCGGACGGAGCGCCAGAAGGTGCTCGACCGGCCCGACGGGCCGTTCTTCTGGGCGGTCATCGACGAGGCGGCGCTGCGCCGCCCCATCGGCGGCGCCGACGTGATGCGGGCCCAGCTGGAGCACCTGCTGGAGCTCATGCGGCGGCCGAACGTCACGATCCAGGTCATGCCGTTCAGCTTCGGCGGCCACAGCGCCGAGGGCGGCGCCTTCAGCGTGCTGCGCTTCGCCGACCCCGACCTGCCCGACGTGGTCTACGTCGAGCAACTCGCCAGTGCCCTCTACCTCGACAAGCGGGAAGAGGTGGACCGTTACAGCGAGGTCATGGAACGCCTGTGCGCCGTCAGCACCACCCCGGACGAGACGACCGACATCCTGCGGCGCATCATCAAGGAGAACTGAACGACCACCGGTCGCTCTGTGGTGCGCGACTGCCTTAGACTGGCCAGCGGCGCTGGACACCCGCCACGGTGGATCATGCCCTCACGGCTTGCCTGTCTCAAAGGCTGTGCCCCGCGCCGCTCATGTGGGCGCGGCGCGCGAGCTTGCCGCGGTAGCCGTACGACTTGACGCGCCCGCGATCACTCGAAGCTTGATCAAGGAGACCACCCCGTGAAGACCGCTGTCGAGGAGCTCAGCCCGACCCGGGTCAAGCTCACTGTCGAGGTGCCGTTCGAGGAGCTCGGCGAGAGCATGAAGGCGGCGTACAAGAAGGTCGCGCAGCAGGTGCGCGTCCCCGGATTCCGCCCCGGCAAGGTTCCGGCCCGCATCATCGAGCAGCGCTTCGGCCGCGCGGTGGTGCTGGAGGAGACCCTCAACGACGCGGTGCCGAAGCTGTACGGCCAGGCCGTCGACGAGAGTGAGATCTTCCCGGTCAGCCAGCCGGACATCGAGGTCACCAAGATCGACGATGGCGAGCAGGTCGAGTTCACCGCCGAGGTCGACGTCCGCCCGAACTTCGACGTCCCCGACTACCAGGGCATCGAGGTGACCGTCCCGGTCGCCGAGGTGAGCGACGAGGACGTCGAGGCCCAGCTGGACGGCCTCCGCCAGCGCTTCGCCACGCTCACCGGCGTCGAGCGCCCCGCCGCCGCCGGCGACTACGTCGTCATGGACCTCGCCGCCGCGATCGACGGCAGGAACATCGAGGAGCAGCAGGCCAACGACGTCTCCTACGAGGTCGGCGCCGGATCGGTGCTCCAGGGCCTCGACGACGCCCTGGCCGGCATGTCCGCCGGTGACGTCAAGGAGTTCACCACGAACCTGGTCGGCGGCGAGAACGCCGGCGAGGAGGCCGTGGTCACGATCACCATCAAGAACGTCAAGGAGAAGGTCCTCCCCGAGCTCGACGACGAGTTCGCGCAGCTCGCCAGCGAGTTCGACACCCTCGACGAGCTCAAGGCCAGCATCCGCGAGCAGGGCCGCCGCAACAAGCTGATCGAGCAGGTCGTCCAGGCCCGCGAGAACGCCCTCGACGCCCTCCTCGCCCAGATCGACATCCCGCTTCCGGAGAGCGCCCTCAAGGCCGAGGTCGACAACCGCAAGCACAACCTGGAGCACCAGATCGCGGAGAGCGGCCTGAGCAAGGAGGCGTTCTTCCGCCTCTACCAGACCACCGAGGAAGAGCGGAACGCCGAGTTCGACGAGAGCGCCGCCAAGGCCCTCAAGACCGGCTTCGTCCTCGACAAGATCGTCAAGGCCGAGGAGATCGGCGTCAGCGAGCAGGAGCTGACCAACTTCGTGGTGCGCCGCGCCATGCAGATGAACGTCGCCCCGAACGTGCTCGCCCAGCACCTCGCCGACAACGACCAGCTCACCCTCGCCATGGTCGAGATCGTCCGTGACAAGGCCAAGAGCCTGGTCGGCGACGCCGCCAAGGTGACCGACGAGGCCGGCAACGAGGTCGACCTCAAGGCCATCTACGCCGAGATCAACGCCGAGGAGGCCGGCGAGGAGCCCGCCGCCGAGGAGACCGTCGCGGAGCAGGCCGACGAGGCCGCCGGGAAGTAACCGCCGACGCGCGCCACGCGGCGCCCCACCGTGCCCGGCACGGTGGGGCGCCGCCGTCTTCGCCGGAACCCCCGCGGACCACGGCCGGGACACCCCGTACGGGGCGTCCCGGCAGCGGGGCGAGCATGCGCCGTCAGCGAACAGCAGCGGGAGGGGGCATGTCCGGTGGGCGGCGCGCGTTAAGGTCACAAGCAAAGCCACAATCGATTACGACGCATCGGAAGGTGACGCTGTGACCAGCCCGCCGACCATTTACCAGCCGACCGGCTCCGGGCCTGAGTCGATGAGCCAGCCGACCGGCTCGTTCAGGCTCGAAGACCAGCTCTACCAGCGGCTGCTGCGTGAGCGCATCATCGTGCTGGGCACCCAGGTCAACGACGAGATCGCCAACCGGATCTGTGCCGAGCTGCTTCTGCTCGCGGCCGACGACGGCGAGCGCGACATCTGGCTCTACATCAACTCGCCCGGTGGGTCCGTGACCGCCGGTATGGCGATTTACGACATGATGGAATACGTGCCCAACAACGTGTGCACGGTCGCGATGGGCCTGGCCGCCTCCATGGGCCAGTTCCTCCTCTGCGCCGGCGAGCGCGGCAAGAGGTTCGCCCTGCCGCACGCCCGCATCATGATGCACCAGCCGTCCGGAGGCATCGGGGGCACCGCCGCCGACATCGCCATCCAGGCCGAGCAGATGCTCTACGTCAAGAAGACCCTCGCCGAGCGGATCGCCTTCCACACCGGACAGCCGATCGACCAGATCGAGGCCGACTCCGACCGCGACCGCTGGTTCACGGCCGAGGAGGCCAAGGACTACGGCTTCATCGACCACGTCGTCCGCAGCGCCCGGCAGGTGCCCTCCACGGGCCCCGTCTCCTGAAGGGGAACAAGGTGAGTGAGTTGATCCGGCCGGGAGACATCAACGGCCGTTATGTCCTTCCCTCCTTCGTCGAGCGCACCTCGTACGGCATGAAGGAGATGAACCCGTACAACAAGCTGTTCGAGGACCGCATCATCTTCCTCGGCGTGCAGGTGGACGACGCCTCGGCCAACGACGTCATGGCGCAGTTGCTGACGCTGGAGTCGCTCGATCCCGACCGCGACATCAGCATGTACATCAACTCGCCCGGCGGGTCGTTCACCGCCATGATGGCGATCTACGACACGATGCAGTTCGTCCGGCCGGAGATCCAGACGGTCTGCCTCGGCCAGGCGGCCTCGGCGGCGGCGATCCTGCTGGCCGGCGGCACGCCCGGCAAGCGGTTCGGCCTGCCGAACGCCCGGATGCTGATCCACCAGCCCTCCACCGAGGGCGGCGGCCAGGGCAGCGACATCGAGATCCAGGCGCGTGAGATCCTCCGTATGCGCACGCAGATGGAGGAGATCCTGTCGCGGCACACCGGCCGGACGGCCGAGCAGATCCGCAAGGACATCGAGCGCGACAAGATCCTCGATTCCGAGGAGGCGAAGGCGTACGGGCTGATCGACGACATCATCCCGTCCCGCAAGAAGCTGGCCAAGGCCGTAGCTTCCTAGTGGGGTCCACCGCACCGGAACGGTGCCTAATTGGGCACGTTCCGGTGCGACTCGCCGCCAGGGGGCTCACTGAGGGCCCAGAAGACGGTAACGTCGAAACCTGAGCGGGATGACTTTTCGCACCGGGTATCGGGCCGGTCGGAAGAAACGGACCGCGGAAGCCAGGGCGGTCCCACGCAAAGGAGTATCTGGGGTGGCACGCATCGGCGACGGGGGAGACCTGCTGAAGTGCTCTTTCTGTGGGAAGAGCCAGAAGCAAGTCAAGAAGCTCATCGCCGGACCCGGCGTATACATCTGCGATGAGTGCATCGATCTCTGCAACGAGATCATCGAAGAGGAGCTCAGCGAGTCCTCCGAGCTCAAGTGGGACAGTCTCCCCAAGCCGCGGGAGATCTACGAGTTCCTCGACGCCTACGTCATCGGCCAGGACCAGTCGAAGAAGGCCCTGTCGGTGGCGGTCTACAACCACTACAAGCGGGTGCAGTCCGGCGACCGCGGCCGCGACGACGGCCTGGAGCTGGCCAAGTCCAACATCCTGCTCCTGGGCCCGACCGGCTCGGGCAAGACGCTGCTCGCCCAGACGCTGGCGAAGATGCTCAACGTGCCCTTCGCCATCGCCGACGCCACCGCGCTGACCGAGGCGGGCTACGTCGGCGAGGACGTCGAGAACATCCTCCTCAAGCTGATCCAGGCCGCCGACTACGACGTCAAGAAGGCCGAGACCGGCATCATCTACATCGACGAGGTCGACAAGATCGCCCGCAAGAGCGAGAACCCGTCGATCACCAGGGACGTCTCCGGGGAAGGCGTCCAGCAGGCACTCCTGAAGATCCTGGAAGGCACCACGGCGAGCGTGCCGCCCCAGGGCGGGCGCAAGCACCCGCACCAGGAGTTCATCCAGATCGACACCACCAACGTGCTGTTCATCTGCGGCGGCGCCTTCGCCGGCCTGGAGAAGATCATCGAGTCCCGCATCGGCCGCAAGGGCATCGGATTCAACGCGATCATCCACTCCAAGGACGACATCGACGCCTCCGACATCTTCAAGGACGTCATGCCGGAGGACCTGCTGAAGTTCGGCATGATCCCCGAGTTCGTCGGCCGCCTCCCGGTCATCACCAGCGTGCACAACCTCGACCGCGACGCCCTGATCCAGATCCTCACCGAGCCGCGCAACGCCCTGGTGAAGCAGTACCGCAGGCTCTTCGAGCTGGACAACGTCGAGCTGGAGTTCAGCGACGACGCCCTGGGCGCCATCGCCGACCAGGCGATCCTGCGCGGCACCGGCGCCCGCGGCCTGCGGGCCATCCTGGAGGAGGTCCTCCAGTCGGTGATGTACGAGGTGCCCTCCCGCCAGGACGTGGCGCGGGTCGTCATCACCCGCGAGTCGGTCCTCGAGCACGTCAACCCGACCCTCGTGCCCCGCGACCAGCTCAACAAGCAGCAGCGCACGCCGCGCGAGAAGTCCGCGTAACCCGCGGTCGCCTGTACGGCACGGCGGCCGGCGAGACCGGGCCGCGACGCCCCCGGGGGAGGAATCCCGCGGGGGCGTCCTTTCGTTCCGGAGCCGGTCCGCTCGGGGCGATCCGGCCGGGTGGGAGACGACTCCGGAAAAGCCTGGAGCATCGACCACCCGGACGTCCCTAGAATTGGACACCGTGACGATGCCAGATCTGCCCACCCAGTACACCCCCGCCGACGTGGAGACCCGGAGCTACGAGCGCTGGGTATCGGAGGGACGCTTCACCGCGGACGCGAGCAGCGGGCGCGAGCCGTACAGCATCGTCCTGCCGCCGCCCAACGTGACCGGCGTCCTGCACATCGGTCACGCCCTCGACCACTCGATCCAGGACGCGCTGACCCGTCGCGCCCGCATGCGCGGCCAGGAGACGCTCTGGCTGCCGGGCATGGACCACGCGGGCATCGCCACCCAGAACGTCGTCGAGCGGGAACTCGCCAAGGAGGGCCTGTCCCGCCACGACCTCGGTCGCGAGGCCTTCGTCGAGCGTGTCTGGCAGTGGAAGGAAGAGTCCGGCGGCCGGATCCTCGGTCAGATGCGCAAGCTCGGCGACGGCGTCGACTGGACGCGTGAGCGTTTCACGATGGACCCCGGCCTCTCCCGCGCGGTTCAGACGATCTTCAAGAGGCTGTTCGACGACGGGCTCATCTACCGCGCCGAACGCATCATCAACTGGTGCCCGCGCTGCCTGACCGCGCTGTCGGACATCGAGGTGGAGCACAGCGACGACGAGGGCGAGCTCGTCTCGATCCGGTACGGCGACGGCG
Source organism: Streptosporangium sp. NPDC048047 (assembly GCF_040653115.1). Classification (NCBI taxonomy): domain Bacteria; kingdom Bacillati; phylum Actinomycetota; class Actinomycetes; order Streptosporangiales; family Streptosporangiaceae; genus Streptosporangium; species Streptosporangium sp. NPDC048047. Next base: position 16,664 of record NZ_JBEZNH010000090.1, read on the forward strand.
AGGACTCCATCGTCGTGGCCACGACCCGTGCCGAGACCATGCTCGGCGACACCGCGGTGGCCGTCCACCCGTCCGACGAGCGCTACGCCCACCTGGTCGGCCGCGAGGTCGAGCTCCCCCTCACCGGACGCCGCATCCCGGTGGTGGCCGACGAGCACGTCGATCCGGCCTTCGGCACCGGCGCCGTCAAGGTCACCCCCGCGCACGACCCCAACGACTTCGAGATCGGCCGCCGCCATTCGCTGCCGTCCCTGGCGGTGATGGACGAGCGCGGAGTGATCACCACGCACGGCCCCTTCCAGGGGCTCGACCGTTTCGAGGCCCGTCCGGCCGTGGTGGCCGCGCTGCGCGAGCAGGGCCGGATCGTCGAGGAGAAGCGCCCCTACCTCCACTCGGTCGGCCACTGCTCCCGCTGCAAGACCGTGGTGGAGCCGCGGCTGTCCCTGCAGTGGTTCGTCAACGTCTCACCCCTGGCCAAGGCCGCAGGTGACGCCGTCCGCGACGGCCAGACGAAGATCCACCCGCCGGAGCTGGCCAAGCGCTACTTCGACTGGGTCGACGACATGCACGACTGGTGCATCTCGCGCCAGCTCTGGTGGGGCCATCGGATCCCTGTCTGGTACGGCCCGGCCGGCGAGGTCGTCTGCGTCGGACCCAACGAGGAACCGCCCGCCGGATACGTCCAGGACCCCGACGTCCTCGACACCTGGTTCTCCTCGGGCCTGTGGCCGTTCTCGACCCTGGGCTGGCCGGACCGCACGCCCGAACTGGAGAAGTTCTACCCGACCTCCGTCCTGGTCACCGGCTACGACATCCTGTTCTTCTGGGTGGCCCGGATGATGATGTTCGGCCTCTACGCGATGGACGGCCGCCCGCCGTTCCACACGGTGGCCCTGCACGGCATGGTCCGGGACCAGTACGGCAAGAAGATGTCCAAGTCGTTCGGCAACGTGGTCGACCCGCTCGACTGGGTCGAGCGCTTCGGCGCCGACGCCACCCGGTTCACGTTGCTGCGCGGCGCCAACCCCGGCTCCGACGTGGCTATCAGCGAGGAGTGGGCCGGCGGCTCCCGCAACTTCTGCAACAAGATCTGGAACGCCACCCGTTTCGCCCTGATGAACGGCGCCGCGGTCGGCGAGCTTCCGGTCGACGAGCTGACGGCCGCCGACCGGTGGATCCTCTCGCGGCTCCAGAAGGTCGTGGCGGAGGTCGACGCCGCCTTCGAGGACTTCGAGTTCGCCAAGATCTCCGACATCCTCTACCACTTCGCGTGGGACGAGGTCTGCGACTGGTACGTCGAGCTGGCCAAGATCCAGCTCGCCGCCGGGCAGGAGCACACCCGGCTGGTGCTCGGCCACGTCTTCGACGCGCTGCTCCGGCTGCTGCACCCGCTGGTGCCGTTCGTCACCGAGGAACTGTGGCGGGCCCTCACCGGAAAGGACTCCATCGTGGTCGCGCCATGGCCGGCCGTCCAGGAGTCGCTTCGCGACGCCTCCGCCGAGGAGGAGATCCTCGCCGTCCAGGGCCTGGTGACCGAGGTCCGCAGGTTCCGTTCCGACCAGGGGCTCAAGCCCGGTCAGCGCGTCGCCGCGCGCCTGTCGCTCACCGGTACGGCTCTCGCCCCGCATGAGAGGGCCATCCGCGCGCTCCTCCGGCTCGACGAGCCGTCGGAGTCGTTCGCGGCCACCGCTCGTCTCGATGTGAACGGCATCGTGGTGGAGATCGACACCGCGGGGACGATCGACGTGGTCGCCGAGCGCAAGCGGCTGGAGAAGGACCTCGCGGCCGCCCGGAAGGAGGCCGCGCAGGTGGCCGCCAAACTGGGCAACGAGCAGTTCATGTCCAAGGCCCCCGACGAGGTGGTCGCCAAGGTCCGCGCCCGCGCGGCGCAGGCGGACCAGGACATCGACCGGCTCACCGCGCAGCTGGCCGCTCTTCCTGCCGGCTGCTCACCCGTGAGCGCGGCGGCCCGGAGATCGCCCGCCAGATCCTGCTCATGCCGA
>NZ_JBEZNH010000091.1:0-18176 GCF_040653115.1 Streptosporangium sp. NPDC048047
GCGGCACCGGCACCGCCCTGGACGGCATGGGCAACGCCACCGCCGGATCCACCGTCGGCATGTGGACCCCGAACAACAGCACCAACAACCAGTGGACCATCACCGCGAGCTGACCGCGACCGCCGCGTGACGCGGGCACCGGAGCGCACGCCCCTCCGGTGCCCGCGTCACAGCACCGCCCCGAGAAGGCCGGGCCCTGGGACCAGGACCCGGCCTTCCGCTCGTCACCGTCCGCGCCGGCTCACCGGCCGCCGGAGGTCACCCGCCGTCGCCTCCGGTCACGGGCTCGTGCAGGTCACACCGGTCGGGGCGGCCGAGCCGTCGCCGTTGGCGGTGAAGCCGAACGTCGTCGACCCGTTGCCGGGAACGGCGCCGTTGTAGGGGGCGTTCCTGACGGTCACCGTGCCTCCGGTGCCGGTGTTCACGCCGTTCCACAGGCTCGTGATCGTCTGGCCGCCGGCCAGGGTCATCTTCACGGTCCAGCCGTTGAGCGGGGACGACCCGGGGTTGCCGACGGTCACCTCGCCCTGGAAGCCGGAGCCCCATTCGTTGGTCAGCCGGTACGCCGCCGTGCATCCGCCCGGCGGAGGGGTCACCGTCGGGGTGGCCGTCGGCGTGGCGGTCGGGGTCACCGTGGGCATCGCCGTCGGGGTGGCCGTCGGGCCCGCGCCGCCGCTGACCCGGTACACGACGGTGCCGTGCGCCGGCACACTGGCCGAGATGGAGCCGGTGCTGGTGCTGACGGCGTTCGTCCACGCGTCGCGCAGGGTGAACGACCCGCCCTGCAGACCGATCGCGGACGCGGTGGTGCCGACCGTGGTGGTGCTTCCGCCCTGGTTGAACAGGGCGACCGCGACGTCGCCGTCGGCGAGCCTCTTGGCCAGCACCCGCCGGGTCCCGTCATTGCTGATCTGGCGGGCCTGCAGGCCGAGCGGGTCCTGGTTGATGGCGATCAGGTTCTGGTTCTTCAGGATGGCCGTCGTCGCCGAGTCCATGGAGCGCAGGTCGTTCCCGGCGATCAGGGGCGAGGCCATGATCGCCCAGAGGGCGAAGTGGCTGCGCATCTCGGTGTCGTTCATGCCGCCCCGGCCGACCTCCATCATGTCCGGGTCGTTGAACGCCCCCGGCCGGGCGTACGACGCGAGCGGGACGGTGACGTTGACGATGTTCTGGATGCCCATCGGGTACCCGTTGGTCTGGCCGGTGTCCCACTTGTTGGTGATGTCCTCGGTGGTCCGCCACATGTTGGCGACATCGCCCCAGTCGCGCTGCGGCCCCGTCTTGGCGTGGATGCTGTTGGGGTTGATGCTGTAGACGATCTGCCGCCCGGTCGCCGCCAGCGCGTCGCGCATCTTCGCGAACGTCCGGACCTGGTCGTCGATGGTGCCGCTGGGGGAGCACCAGTCGTACTTCAGGTAGTCCACGCCCCAGGCGGCGAACTGCCTGGCGTCCTGGACCTCGTGGCCCTGGCTGCCGGTCGCGCCCGGGTAGCCGCCGAAGTACTGCGCGCAGGTCTTGTCCACCGGAACCTGGTAGATGCCGAACTTCAGCCCCTTGGCGTGCAGGTAGTCGCCGAGGGCCTTCATCCCGCTGGGGAACCGCGACGGGTTGCCCCGCAGGTTCCCCGCCGAGTCGCGGGCGGGGTCGAACCAGCAGTCGTCGACCACGACGTACCGGTAGCCCAGGTCGCGCAGACCGGAGCTGACGATCGAGTCGGCCATCTGCTTGATCAGTGTCTCGTTGATGTTGCAGCCGAAGGTGTTCCAGCTGTTCCAGCCCATGGGCGGCGTGCGGGCCACGCCGTTCTCCAGGGCGTCGGCCTGGCCCTGCAGGGCGACCAGGCCGCCCGCGAGAACGCCGGCGGCGAGTATGGCTCCTACCTTGCGCAAGGATCCTCCCTGAGGTGAGCGGCGGGGCGTCCGGTGAAAGCGGCCGGACCGCCGCTTCGGATGGAGGGCGGCCGGCGCCGGTGAGTGGCGCCGGCCGCCGCGTGCGGACGACGGGTCAGGGGCTGGTGCAGGTGGCGGTCGGGGTGGCCGCGGCGCCGTTGGCGGTGAAGCCGAAGGTGGTGGAGGCCCCGGCGGCGACGGAACCGTTGTAGGGGGCGTTGCGGACGGTCACCGCGGAGCCGGACACGGTCTGCGTGCCGCTCCACAGGCTGCTGATCGTCTGCCCGCCCGGCCAGGTCCACTGCACGGTCCAGCCGTCGACCGGCGCGCTGCCCGCGCGGACGGTCACCGTCGACTGGAACCCGCCGGGCCAGCTGTTGGTCGTCTCGATCGTCGCCGAGCACGCGCCCCCGATCGGGGAGGTGGTCGGGGACGGGGAGGTTGTCGGGGTGACGCTCGGCGAGGGCGACGAGGTCGGCGGCGTGGTGCTGTCGAACTGGGTGAAGAACTTCCACACCTCCGCGGGGACCCAGGTCCGGGAGCCGCTGTCGCCGGGGGCCCCGTCCTGCGGCGCGGCGATGTGGCCCTCGTCGAACGCGGCCCACACCACCGGGTACCCGGCCCGGCACCCCGAGTAGGTGGTGACCCGGTGCGTCAGGCTGCCCTGCGCCGGCTCGGGCGGGTTCTGGGCGGTGCAGCCGTTGTTCCTGACGAACCTGTCACGCATGGACCGTCCGCCGGAGATGTTGAGCACGCTGTCCCGCAGACCGTGGATCCCCATGTACGCGATGGGCTGGGAGCCGTCGCTGCAGCCGCTGAGCACCCCGCCGGACTGCACCGCGACCGCGCGGAAGACGTTCGCCCTGGCGCAGGCGATCGCGTACGACATGGCGCCGCCGTAGCTGAAGCCGGTGGCGAACAGCTGCGAGGTGTCGACGCAGAGCGAGCCCTCGACCTGACGGACGATGTCGTCGATGAGGGTCAGGTCCTCGCCGTTCGAGTTGCCCCAGCCGTTGTTGAGGCCCTGGGGCGCGACGAAGATCGCGCTGTTGTTCGCCAGGCGCTGGAGCCCGTAGTAGGACCAGACGTCCCGCTGCACGGTCTGGCCCGTGGCGACGTCGGTGGCGGTGCCACCCAGCCAGTGGAGCCCGAAGATCAGCCGGTAGGGGTGGTTGCCGTCGTAGTTGTCGGGGACCCGCAGGATGTAGCTGCGGCTCTTGCCGCCGCTCTGGATCGTGCGCGTGCCGCTCGTCAGCCCGGGGGCCTTGCCGCACCCGGCGGTCGCCGCGAGGGTCCCGGCCGCGCGCATGGGCGTACCACCGATGGCGGCGCTCAGCGCCGGGCCGCTCGCGACGAGGACGGCGAGTGCCGCGATCGCCAGGGCGACGAAGAGGGATCTGCGTTTCGACATCACGTGACTCTCTCTGCCGGCCGGACGCCGGCGTGCGTGGACGGGGGCGGTCACAGAGGGAGGCGCCGGCCGGCCGGGGAGGCGGGCGACGCGGCGCGGAGTGCTGCGGACGTGTTCATTCACGCTCCAGGGGGCGCGGCCGCGGCCGCGCACGGTGGTGACGCCGACCGTGGAGAACCTGGATCGGCCGGCACTGTCATCGGCGTTCGTGAGAATGCGCGGAAGCCGGACCCGGCGAACCCGCGGCCCGGTCCGTACCGGTGCGACGTGGACGGCGTCGTGACCGGGAACCCCTGCCGATCACCACCGACTCCGGCAAGGGGGCCATTGCGGACTCAGTGTGGAAATCTCCACGAAACCTGTCAAGGCCGCTTCGGAAGCGTTTCGACGGAGCGGACGGACCGAGCCTCCCGGCCCACGTCGCCGGGTCGCTCGGATGACGAGGGATTCCATCCCCCTCCGGGGGACGCTCTCCCACGGGCGGTCACCCGCCGGAGACCCGATCGTTGCGAAGTGATTTCGTGAAAATTTCATCCACCGCACCCCGCACATGATCGAGTTCCGCCTGGTGGGAGCGGACGGGGTGCGCGCGGCGGGCCGGGAGGCCGCCGGGAGGGGGGCTCGGGGGCCCTTGACGGGACCGCCTCACGTCGTGTTTGCTCCCCGGCATCACCACCACACACTCCAGCGAAGGAGAACCGGTCTTGCGAATGGTTTGTTAACGCTAACAGCGATGTGAGCACCGTACCGGAGCCGGGCGGGACCACCACCCGCGGTGCGATCCGGTTCCGGCCGTCGGGTTCCGGCCGTCACCGGACGGAGACACCCCGTTTTCCTTGACACGCCTGCCATTCGCGACGCCCACCCGTGGCGCTCCGTGGACCGCGATCGCGGTGACCCACGCATAGGGGAGAAGATGAAACCTGGACGGCTCACACCGGCGGCGGCTCTGGTGATCACGGGGTTCCTGGCCGCGGCATGCGGGGGGAACGACGGTTCCGGCGCCGCCGCAGGAGGGGGCGCTCCGGCGAAGCCGGTCGTCGGCGTCGACTATCCGCGCTCCGACACCGACTTCTGGAACTCCTACATCAGCTACGTGCCGAAGTCCGGTGGTGAGCTGGGAGTGGAGCTGAAGACCACCAACTCCCAGAACGACATCGCCAAGCTGACCTCCAACGTGCAGAGCCTCATCGGCCAGGGCGTGAAGGCCGTGGTGATGGCGCCGCAGGACACCGCGGCGGTCGCCCCCACCCTCCAGCAACTGGAGGGCAAGAAGATCCCCGCCGTGCTGGTGGACACCCGGCCCGACACCGGGAACGCCTACATGGTGGTGCGCGCCGACAACCGCGCCTACGGGGAGAAGGCCTGCCGCTTCCTGGGCGAGAAGCTCGGTGGCAAGGGGAAGGTCGTGATGCTGCAGGGCGACCTGGCCTCCATCAACGGCCGGGACCGCACCGAGGCGTTCAACGACTGCATGAAACAGAACTACCCCGGCATCACGGTCTTCGGTGAGGCCGCGAACTGGGACGGCGCCGTCGCCTCGCAGAAGCTGCAGACGCGCCTGACCGCCAACCCGGACGTCAAGGGCGTCTACATGCAGTCGAGCTTCGCGCTGGCCGGGACCCTTCAGGTGCTCAAGCAGCGCGGGCTGCTGGTCGCGCCCACCGATCCCAAGCACGTCTTCGTGGTCTCCAACGACGGCATCCCGCAGGAGCTGAAGGAGATCGCCGCCGGCAACATCGACGCCACCGTGTCGCAGCCGGCCGACCTGTACGCCAAGTGGGCGCTGTCGTACGCCAAGGCCGCCGCCGAGGGCAAGACCTTCCAGCCGGGCAAGACCGACCACGACAGCACCATCATCCAGGTCCGGCCCGGCCTTCTGGAGGACCAGCTGTCCGCGCCGCTCGTCACCGCCGACGGCGCCGCCTACGGGGAGATCACCAGCCTGAAGCACGACGACACGTCGCTGTGGGGCAACAACCTCGGCTGAAAGGCGGCCCCATGTCGGAGTCCACAGGAGGGACCGTGAGCCGCTCCTCCGCCCGCGGTCACGGGCCGTCCGGTTCGGATTCACCGGTGGCCCAGGCGGAGGGCGTCACCAAAAGTCCAGGTCCGCCGGTGGCTGAGGCGCAGGGCGTCACCAAGAGGTACGGCGAGACGGTGGCGCTGGACGGCGCCCACATCACGATCATGCCGGGCCAGGCCCACGCCCTGGTCGGCCGGAACGGCGCGGGCAAGTCCACGCTGGTGTCCATCCTGACGGGCCTGCAGGCGCCGGATGAGGGAAGAGTGCGGTTCGCAGGAGCGGCCGCGCCGCGCCTGGCGGACCGGGACGCCTGGCGGCGGCGGGTCGCCTGCGTCTACCAGAAGTCCACCATCATCCCCGAGCTGACCGTGGCCGAGAACCTGTACCTCAACCGGCACGAGCGCACCGGACTCGGCCTGATCGGCTGGAAGGGCCTGTGGCGCAAGGCCGCCGAGCTGCTGGAGGCATGGTCGGTGGACGTGGACGTGCGCCGTCCGGCCGGGGAACTGGGGGTCGAGCAGCGCCAGTTCGTGGAGATCGCCCGCGCGCTGTCGTTCGGCGCGCGGTTCATCATCCTGGACGAGCCCACCGCCCAGCTCGACGGCGCCGCGATCTCCCGGCTGTTCACCCGGATGCGCGCGATGCGCGAGCAGGGCGTCACCTTCCTGTTCATCAGCCACCATCTGCAGGAGGTCTACGAGATCTGCGACACCGTCACCGTGTTCCGCGACGCCCGGCACATCCTCACCGCTCCCGTCGAGGACCTGCCCCGGGCGGAGTTGGTCGCGGCGATGACCGGGGAGGCCGCCGGGCTGCGCGAGCGCGAGGCCCGCCCGCCGGTCCCCGCCGGTGAGCCGGTCGTCCTCGACGTGCGGGATCTCACCTCGGGCGGGACCTATGAGCAGGTGAGTCTCCAGGTGCGCGCCGGGGAGATCGTGGGCCTGGCCGGCGCCGAGGGCAGCGGCAAGACCGAGGTCGCCGAGACCGTCGTGGGCCTGCGCGCCCCCGATTCGGGGACGATCGAGGTGGCCGGGCATCGCCCCCGTGCCGGAGACGTGGCCGCGGCCCTGGCCGCGGGGGTGGGGTTCGTGCCCCGTGACCGCCATCACCAGGGCCTGGTCGCGGACATGTCGATCGCCGACAACGCCACCTTGACCGTTCCCGAGCGGCTCGGACCGGCGGGCCTGATCAGCGGCCGGCGCCGGGATGAGCTGGCCCGCGACCTGATCGGCAATCTGGCGATCAAGACGCCCGGCCCCGCCCTGCCCGTTTCGGGATTGTCCGGCGGCAACCAGCAGAAGGTCGTGATGGCCCGCGCCCTGGCCGGCGATCCGCGGCTGCTGGTACTGATCACCCCCACCGCCGGGGTCGATGTGCGCTCCAAGGAGTTCCTGCTCGGCAAGGTCGACGAGGTCGCCGCCGCCGGGACGGGCGTGGTGATCGCCTCCGACGAACTGGACGATCTGCGGCTGTGCGACCGGGTGCTGGTGATGTTCCACGGTCGCATCGTGGCCGAACTGGCCGCCGGCTGGCACGACCACGAGATGGTCGCCGCCATGGAAGGAGTCGACCTCGATGCCTGAGACCACCACCGCCCCCACCGGATCCACCGGGTCCGCGCCGGACGCCCCGGCCGCCGCGGTGTCCGGCCGCCGGCGCCCCGGCCCCGCGCTGGCCCGGTTGCGGGACTTCGCGCTGGTGCCCGCGATCATCGGCATCGCCGTCGTCGGCCAGATCGTCAGCCCGATCTTCCTGCAGGCCGACAACATCATCAACATCCTGCAGACCATGTCGGAGATCTCCCTGCTGGTGCTGGCCCAGACGCTCGTGCTGGTGGCCGGGAAGATGGACCTGTCACTGGAGTCGACGTTCGGCCTGGCGCCCGGCGTGGCCGCCTGGCTGACCGTCGCCGCCGGCGCGGGCCACGGCCTCGGGCTGCTGGACGGCGGCTGGGCGATCCCGGTCACCCTCGCGACGGGTGTGCTGATCGGCGTGGTGAACGCGCTGTTCATCGTCCGCTTCGGCCTCAACGGCTTCGTCGTCACCCTGGGCATGCTCATCGTGCTGCGCGGCCTTTTGACCGGTATCTCCGGCGGGCAGACCTTCTTCAACCTCCCGGCGTCGATGAGCTACCTCGGCTCGGCCCTGTGGCTCGGCGTGCCGGCGTCCATCTGGATCTGCCTGCTGCTGTTCGCCGCCGGGGTCGTGCTGCTGGGCTTCACCCGGTTCGGGCGGGCGTTGTACGCCATCGGCGGCAACCTCGACGCGGCCAGGGCCGCGGGGATCCGTACCACCCGGGTTCTGTGGATCACGCTGATCGGAGCGAGCGCGCTGGCCGCGCTCGGCGGTCTGCTGCTGTCGGGCCGTCTGGCCTCGGTCGCCGCCTCCCAGGGTGATGGCGCGATCTTCACGGTGTTCGCCGCCGCCGTCATCGGCGGCGTCAGTCTCAACGGCGGCAAGGGCACGATGTTCGGCGCGTTCACCGGCATCCTTCTGCTCTACATGATCCAGAACGTCCTGACCCTCGCGGGCGTCCCCGCCCAGTGGATCCAGGCGCTCAACGGAGCGATCATCCTCACCGCCCTCGTCCTCTCCCGCCTCACCGGTGGCAGATCGCAGGAGTGATCTCCCGCCTCGCCGGCGGCGGATCCCAGGGGTGAACCGCGGGGAGAGGAAGCGCGGCCCCTGAACGGGGTCGCACCTTCTCCCATTGCGTTCGCTCCGCCACATCACCGTATGTCCCGACAGGAAAGGACCGGCCCGGCAGATGCCCATCAACACCGACGGAGGTGGGAACACCACCCTCGAACAAGACTGGACCACCGTCGAGAGCACGACCGGCCGTCTCGGGACCCCAGTGGACGCGGCGACCAGCAGCATGTTCGTCTACCACGCGAACGGCAAGGTGGCGGGGCAGGTCTGGTTCAATTCCGGCACGTCGAACCTGTCGAAAGGCCGGAACTCCTTCACGGTGAAAGATTCCTTCTGCGGCGACGGCTGGACGGTGTTCGCCCAGTACAAGAAGAGTTCGTGGAACAACCCCGTCGTGTCCCGGCAGTACACCGACGGCGTGTCCTGCAGCAGCTCGCCCCGCGAGTTCAGTGTGTCCATCGCCGGTGACGTGAGCAGGCAGAAGTTCATCTGGCGCGGTTGCAAGCAGTCCGAGAACGACCTCAAGGTCGAGTGCGAGGACTACGTCGGCGACTACCTGGACTGAGGTTCTCCCACCCCGGGCGGGCGGCGGTCACCGCGTGGCCGTCGCCCGCCGGATGGCGGGCTGAGGGATTTTGATAAGACTGGGGGATAAGTCCGTTGTGGTCTGTCCCCTGGGAGGGCACCGGTGAGCGACACGGTCCCCGAGCGAACCCCCGAACACATCGACGTCCTCATCGTGGGGGCGGGCCTGTCCGGCATCGGCGCCGCCGCCCACCTCCGGCGCGAATGCCCCCGGAAATCCCTCGCGATCCTGGAGTCGAGGGGTGCCATCGGGGGGACGTGGGATCTGTTCCGTTACCCGGGGATCCGCTCGGACTCCGACATGTTCACCCTCGGATACTCCTTCCGGCCCTGGACCGACGCCAGATCCATCGCCGACGGCCCGTCGATCCGCTCCTACGTCGCCGACACCGCCCGCGAGTACGGCCTGGGCCGGCACATCCGCTTCCACCTGCGCGTCACGCACGCGTCCTGGTCGTCGGAGACGGCACGCTGGACGGTCACCGCGGTGCGCACCGGACCCGGCGAACACGGCCCCGGGCACGAAACCGGGCACGGGGCCGAGGACGGTTCCGGGCACGGAACCGGGGGCGGTTCCGGGGCCGGGCACGGGAAGGGTTCCGGAGAGGGCATCGAAGAGGGGGCCGAGGAGGCTTCCGGAGGCGACGCCGGGCGCGGCCCCGAGGACGGTCCCGGCGGTCCGGGTGATTCCGGGGATTCCGGGGAGACGGTGACGCTCACCTGTTCGTTCCTGATGGCCTGCACCGGCTACTACCGCTACGACGAGGGGTACCGCCCCGCCCTCCCCGGCGAGCACGACTTCCGGGGGCCGATCGTGCACCCGCAGCACTGGCCGGACGACCTCGACCACACCGGCCGGCGCGTCGTCGTCATCGGCAGCGGCGCGACCGCGGTGACCCTGGTGCCCGCGCTGGCGGAGAAGGCGGAGCACGTCACGATGCTGCAACGCTCGCCGACCTACGTCGCGGCCGTGCCGTCCCGTGACCGGCTGGCCGACCGGATCCGCCGCCACCTGCCGGCCCGTACGGCCTACCGGATCGTGCGCTGGAAGAACGTGCTGTTCTCCATGGCCGTCTACCGGCTCAGCCGCCGCCGGCCGAAGCTGGTGAAGGCCCTCCTGCGCCGGGGCGCGGCGGTCGCGCTGCCCGCCGGCTTCGACGTCGACACGCATTTCGCGCCGTCCTACGACCCGTGGGACCAGCGGCTGTGCGCCGTACCCGACGGCGACCTGTTCCGCGCGGTCCGGGAGGGCCGGGCCGACGTCGTCACCGACCACATCGAGCGTCTCACCCCCGACGGCGTCACGCTCCGCTCCGGCCGGCGCCTTCCCGCCGACATCGTCGTGACCGCGACCGGGCTCAACCTGCTGGCGATCGGCGGCATGCGCCTGAGCGTCGACGGCCGGGACGTCGAACTGCCGCGGACCCTCGCCTACAAGGGCATGATGTTGTCGGGTGTGCCGAACTTCTCCCTCACCGTCGGCTACACCAACGCCTCCTGGACGCTCAAGGCCGACCTGGTCTCCCGCTACGTGTGCCGGTTGCTCAGGCACATGGACGCGCACGGGCACCGGGCCGTCACCCCGGTCGCCCCCGACCTGGAGGATCGGGACGCCCTCGCACCGCTGATCGACCTGAAATCCGGGTACGTGCTGCGAAGCGCCGGTCTGCTACCCAGGCAGGGCCCCGAGGCGCCGTGGCGGCTGTACCAGAACTACCTCCGCGACGTGCGCCTGATGCGGAGCGGTCCGGTCACCGACGGCGTCCGCTTCACCGGTGCCGTCCGCCGCCCCCGCGACCTGCCGTGACCGTCATCCGCCGTGACCACCCGCCGTGACCATCGGTCGTGATCGTCGCCCATCGCTTCACAGCCTCATCGCCGAGAAACCGAGGTTCACCACTGTGCGTACCATGCTCGCCGGACGACTCCACCTGGACACCGACCCCCGGACGTTCGCGGTGGAGGAGGTCCCCGTTCCCGTCCCCGGCCCGGGGGAGGTGCTCATCGAGGTCAGGGCGGCCGGGGTCTGCCTGTCCGACGTCCACCTGATCGACGGCAGCCTCAGGCCCCTGCGCCTCTCCGACGCGGTCACCCTCGGCCACGAGGTCGCCGGGGTCGTCCACGGTCTCGGCCCGGACGTCGCCGGGGACTGGGCCCCCGGTGCACGCGTCGCCCTGCAGGCCGGGCAGTCCTGCGGCCGGTGCGCCGACTGCGTGCGTCGGCGCCCGTGCCGTCTGCCGCTCACCCGGGGCGTGGATTACGACGGGGGATGGGCCCAGTACACGCTCGCCCGCGAGGACACACTCGTCGCGATCCCCGACGCGCTGCCGTTCGACCAGGCGGCCATCATCCCCGACGCGGTCTCCACCCCTTACGCCGCCGTCGTGCAGACCGGGCAGGTCCGCCCGGCCCAGGCCGTCGGTGTCTGGGGCGCGGGCGGCCTGGGCGCGCACGGCGTCCGGATCGCCCGGCTGGCCGGGGCGGCGCCCGTCATCGCCGTCGATCCGCTGCCCGGCGCCCGCGAGCGCGCACTCGCCTTCGGCGCCGACCTGGCCCTCGACCCCGCCGACCCCGGCTTCGCCGCCGCGGTGAGGGAGGCCACCGGCGGGCGCGGCCTGGAGGCGGCGTTCGACTTCGCCGGCGTCCCGGCGGTCCGGGAGCAGGCCGCCACGGTCCTGGGCCCCGGCGGCGTCCTCGTCCTGGCCGGGCTCACCCCGCAGCCGCTCACCGTCACCGACGGCACGCGGTTCAGCTACCGCCAGAACCAGATCCGCGGCCACTACGGCTCCTCTCCCGAGCACGTCGAGCAGCTCGTACGGCTGGCCGCCACCGGCCGCCTCGATCTGGCGCCCTCCATCACCGCCCACATCCCGCTGGCCGACGCCGCCGACGCCGTCGCCCGCCTGGAGAGCAAGACGGGCGACCCGATCCGCCTCGTCCTCGTGCCGTAGGACACGGCGGCCGGCCGTACGTTCCGGGCCGCCGACGGGGAAGGGAGAGGAGCGGTCGGCCGTACGTTCCGGGCGCGGGCAGGGAAGGGCGAGGGGCGGCCGGCGGGCCGGAGGCGGAACCCGCGCGATCGTCATCGGCGGGACCGTACGGCGCGGTCGTGTGCGGAGCCTCACAGTTTGTGATCGACTGCCTGGGTATCCTGCGCTCATCGGTGAGGCGCCGCGGGACGAACCGCGTCGGCGGCGGCCTCCCAGGGAAGGGGAGCGATGTCCGGGGGCGGAGACACGAGCGCCGGCGACACCATGCGGGCGATGGCGTACGACGCCTACGGCGACACCGGGGTCCTGGCTCCGGCTCGCCTGCCGCGTCCCAAGGTCGGGCCCGGCGAGGTCCTGGTACGGGTGCGCTGCGCCGCGGTCAACCCGGTCGACTGGAAGCTCATGTCCGGCGGTCTCGACGCCCTGATGGACACCGTCTTCCCCGTCGTCCCGGGATGGGACGTCGCCGGCGTCGTCGAGCAGGTGGGCATCGACACCCCCGAGTTCGCAGTGGGCGACGAGGTCATCGCCTACGCCCGCAAGGACTACGTCCACGGCGGCACCTTCGCCGAGCTGGTCACCGTGCCCGTGCGCGCGCTCGCGCGCAAGCCCGCCTCGCTGACGTGGGAGGAGGCCGCCGGGCTGCCGCTCGCCGGTCTCACCGCCTACCAGCTGCTGACCCGGCTCGGCACCGGCGAGGGTGACACCGTGCTGATCCACAACGCGGCGGGAGGCGTCGGCACGCTGGGCGTGCAGATCGCGGCCGCCCTGGGCGCCCGCGTGATCGGCACGGCCTCCCCGGCGAACCACGACCGGCTGCGCGCCCTGGGCGCCGAGCCGGTGGCGTACGGCGAGGGCCTGGCGGAACGGGTCCGCTCCCTCGCCCCGGAGGGCGTCGACGTGGTCGCGGACTTCGTGGGCGGCGTCCTGGACGACACCCTGGCGGTGCTCGCCGACGGCGGGCGGCACGCCTCGATCGCGGACGACTCCGTCGTCGCCGCCGGCGGGCAGTGGATGTGGGTGCGCCCCAGCGGTCCCGACCTGACCACCCTCGGGGAACTCGCCGACGCGGGAAGGCTCACCGTTCCGGTGGCGCGCACGTTCGCCCTGGAGGAACTGGGCGAGGCGTTCGAGCTGAGCCGATCCGGCCACGTCCACGGCAAGCTCGTCGTGCGGATCTGACGGGAGTCATGGGAGCGCGGCGGCGGACCGGGAGAGCGTGATGGGGGAGCGGGCGGCGTGACGGGGGAGCGGGCGAGCGCGCCGGGGGAGAGGTCCGCCGCCTCTCCGACCGGTTGATCGCCGTCCGCCCCTTTCCTCTGGTCCTCTGGAACGCGAACAGGATGCCGGGCACCGTACGACCCGCTTTTCTGGACGGTCCTATCCCCGGGGAACATCGCGGTGGCAAATGATCCGTATTACCGAGGCCGGAAACCAGCGAACCTCTCCCGGAGGGAGGAAGAGGGAGAAAACCCCGGACCATAATGCTCTCCGGAACGGTTTCACCACTCCGTGGACCACCGAAATCCACCGGTGATCTTTACGGGCCGATAGATTGAAATTAATCTTGTCGCCGGAGTTGCCGCTTTCCACGGACCGAGCCGGAGCCCAGGCCCCCATGACCCACCCATCGCCCAGCCCGTCCCCGCCGGCCGCCCCCGCTCCGGCGTCCGGTTCCCCCTCCGCGCCCAGGCTCTCATCGGTGCCGAGCCCCTCGTCGCAACCCAGCCCGTCGGCTGTGCCGCAGCCGTCTCCGACCGCCTCCGGGACGGGCGGGAGCCGGACCCCGGCCCATCCCCAGCCCACCCAGCCCCCGCCCTCGGTGAGCGGCGAGTACTCCGGGATCGACCCCGCGGCGATGGACGGCTTCGAGCGGGGCCTCGGCCGCGCGGAGGACGCACTCGGCCGGAACGAACCGCGCATCCGACGCGCCCTGGAACGCCTCGACCTGGACACCTCGGGGCTGGGCGCCCTGCGCGAGGTGCGGAGCTGGATCGAGGGCAGCCGGCCCGACCTGCGGCGCCGAAGCGAGACGATCCGCAAGGAGCAGACCGGCTGGGGGGCCTCCTCCGGCGGCGTCCCGGACGGCCCCGTCGCCTTCGACGAGGCCCTGTACGGCAAGGCCGCCCGTGACCCGGACGTCTACGCCGCGACCACCAGGCTGGCCGAGGCCGCGAAGAGCGGCGAGATCGACGGGAAGACCCTGGCGGAGCTGGAGAAGCGGCCCGGGGACGCGACGTTCGCCACGGCGCTGATGAACGCACTGGGTGCGACCCGCTTCCGCAAGCTGATGACGGACACCGTGGGACCGGGGCGGGAGAACGACAAGCAGGCGAAACGGCTGCAGACGGCTCTCGGCAGGACACTCGGCACGGCCGGCTCGAAGCTCGGCGGGGCATGGTACGACGAGCTCACCTCCGACCTCGACCCGGCGGGGAAGGCCGGCCATACCGGCTGGAAGAGGGGCTACGCGGCCGTGCTGGCGCTCAAGCACGGCACCTTCAGCAGTGCCTTCCTGCTGACGATCGCGAAGAAGATCGACGCATGCGACCGGCAGGCGCCCCTGCACCCGAACGTCATGGCGGACCTCATGAGGGCGCTCGGCCGCGACCCGGCGGCGGCCCAGGACTTCTTCGTGAGCGACCCCTCCGCGCTGAAGCACTACCTGACCGAGCGGCCCCTGGGCGACGGCGGCGAGGCGCTGGGCAAGGCACTGGAAGCGGCCACGCTCACCTTCCGCGACCACGACGGCTCGCCGGACAAGCCCTCACGCGGCTACCTGTCGGCCAAGCTGGCCTCGGAGTTCGTCCACCTGGAGGCGGGGCGGATCACCGAGGGCGACGATTCGCTCGTGAAACCGGTGAGCACGGGGCGGATTTTGGCGGGGTACATCGGCGATGTCGATGACGTTGCTTGGGAAGGCAGCTATGCCACCGTCCCGGGAGTCCGAGGGGTCGATTATTCCTACATACCAGGACGGGATCCTTGGGGTGCCCAGTTCAACAGGGAAGAGTTGCGCAGGGTGATGAAAGAGGCTTTTGCTGATTCTGGAGCATTTTCGCCTGTCATAGCTGCCCAGACAGGGTTTTCCCGATGGCTTATAGATCACGGGGCGGCTCAGATCGCCAATGGGCGTGGCAGTGACACACTGCTGGGCAATGCGGAGCAGATCGGGGCGGGATTTGGAATCATCGCCGATGCGGCAGGACTTGCTAAAATCGATAAAGGTAAGGACCTGGATGAGGCGCAGAAGCTCAATGCGAAAATCCTCGCTGCCGCTGTCGATACCGGGCTTGCCTTTCCACAGAAGGCGGCCTGGCCGATTGTGACCGGAGTCATCACGTCGTGGACGGGCATGCTCGAGGAGGCCGTAAAGGGAAATGCCGAGTCCAGGGCTCGAAGTGATGCCAACGCCACCGTCGAGCAGACCCGGATTCTTTTACATGATCTTACTGTTCAGGCAATGCTGAAACATGGCCTTTTCGGATCGGTGGATCCTCCCGGGAAGAACCATCCCTGGGCTTCGCTGGAAGGATTGAAGAAGGGGGACAGCCCTCTTGAAAATCCAAACAATTTTCTCAATGAGGATGGTCGTACGCTCATGTCCAAAGATGAGATGATCAATAAATCCGCTGCAGGGGGCGCTGGAGATGATCAGCGGTTCGGGGCGTACAGGAGGTGGCTCCGCGAGGGGTCGGGGGAGGTATGGAGGGGCGTCAAGGGTCCTCTCGACCAGGCGTTCTCCGAGTCTTTCGGCCAATATGAATCATGACGAAAAAAATATTTACTCTGATGATCGAAATGGTAATCATTTCGGCGTTTCTATCGGCCTGCAAAGACGATCTCGAGGAGGCCGATCGCAGCCCGTTGCCGGCGGCTGCTGCTCCGCCATATGTTTGTGAGCATATTCCATTAAGAGCAGTAGAGCTCATGACCGGGACGCGTGATCCGCTTGCTCGTGGCCACTTCGACCTAACTCCGGCCGAAGGATCTGGTAGAGGAAGTTGTGCGATCTATGAACGATCCGGTGACCGGTTGAAGCTTCTTCGAGTTTTTCTCACACCGGCAGGGGAACCGGGGAGGGTTCAGGAGCAGCTTGAGGACGGTGCCTCTCCCGCGCCGGAAATCGTTCCTGGATCCATCGGCTTTTACTTCAAGGACAAGAACAGCACAAGAAACGCGGCGTATGCCACTCTTGTTCGAGGGAAGGCAGAACTCAGTATCCAGCTGGACATAGGAGTCAAGGGGCGGGACAACGCCGCCGATGTGCTCGCGCTCATGAAGCTCATCGCGCCGAAGCTCATCACCGACGCCAGCGCCCCCTCCGCGAAGCCCGTGTCCACCGAGTCCCCCTCTCCGAAGGGCAAGGACTCCGCCTCCCCGAAGGGGGACTGACCGGATCATGGCCGAGATGGTGCCCAACCCGCTCCACGAGGCGCTGGGGGAGACCCTGCGGACGGTCGAGCCGCTGGTTCAGGAGATCGAGAACAGTCTCGACGCGCCCTGCCGGGAGTTCCATTCCGGCAAGGTGTGGACCGGGCCGGTCGCCAAGCGGTTCGACGCCGAGCTCGCCTCTCATCACGCCCGCGTCCGCGGCTCGGGGGACAGGGTCCTCGCCGACCTCCGCCAGGCTCTGGCCCGCACACCGCGTCAGGTGACCGAGGAGGAGGCTCAGGCGATCAGGAGCAGGTACGGCCTGCCCTGAGACCCCCTCTAAAAGCTGTGGGACCCGCTCTGAGGACCGGCGTCACCCGCCGGGCGGGCAGCTCGCGCCGAGCCTGGACAGGGCGTCCTTGAACTCCCGGGCGTGTTTCAGCTCGTCGCGGGCGATCTCGGAGAACCGTTCCGCCGCCGCCTGGTCTCCGGCCGCGGTGGCCTTCCGGGCGTAGCCGGGGTACATGCCGGTTCCCTCCTGGGTCTCCCCGGCGGCCGATTCGCACAGGTTGGCCGCGGTGGAGCGGACCAGCCCGGCGAGCTTCGCCTCCTCGGCGAAGTGTTCGGTGAGCTCGATCTGTGCGATGTGCTCGAACAGCATGGCCAGCCTGGGGTGGCCGTTCGCCCGGGCGTGCTCGGCGTACAGGCCGTATCTGGCGTGGGCGAGCGCCTCGCCGCGCATCGCGGTCCGCAGGTTCTCCAGCGTCCGCGCCGACACCTGGGGCGGCCCCTCGGGGATGCTCACCGGCCGGGCGACCGGACCGGCGGGGACGGACACCCCGGACGACGGGTTCGAGAGGGCCCGCAGTGCCCGGGTGAACCGGGAGCGGTGGTCGGCCTCGTCCCCGGCGATCTCGGAGAAGAGCTTCGCCGCGTTCGGGTCGCCGGCGGCCCGGGCCTGGGCGGCGAACCCGGGGTACATCGTCCTCGCCTCGTAGGTCTCCCCCGAGATGGCGGTGCGCAGGTTGGCGGTGTCGTCGCCGATGAGCCCGGCGAGCTTGGCCTGCTCGGCGAGGTGCTCGCGCAGTTCGACGCGGGCGATGCGCTCGTACAGCTCCTGGACGTCCGGCAGGTCCTCCCGGCCGGCCTGCGCGGCGTAGGCGCGGTACTTCGCGTAGGCGAACGCCTCACCCTGTATCGCGTTCATCAGGTCGTCCCGGGTCGAAGCCGAGACGCCGCCCGCTCCGGGATCGCCGCCGCCCCCGGGGCCGCCGCCCGCTCCGGGATCGCCGTCTCCGAGACCGCCGCCCGCCGCGCCGGTGACCGGCCCGGACGGCAGCGCCGCCGCGCCGGCGACGGGCCCGGCCAGCAGTGCCGTCGCGCCGAGGGCGGCGGCCCCCGCCGTCCGCCATGCCCGAACCCGCTCTCCCATGTGACATCCTCCGTCGAGTCTCCGGTGCGGGACACGGCCGCGTCGCCTCCCGCCGGGCGGCCGGGTGGTCCGGTCGCGCGCCGTCACCATATTTGACTACCCTGTGTCACATTATAATCACCATAAGTGAGAAAAGAGTCTTCGGGATGGGTTCCGTCCTCCCGGAAGGGCGGCGCGGGAGCGTTGACCGCCGGAACAGGCGATCATTAGTGTGATGGCCTGACGCCCGCCGAGCCTCGGGGAGCCGCCCGTGACCGTGCACGAGGCCCGCATCGGCCGCTACTACGAGGACTTCGTGGTCGGGGACGTCTACCAGCACCCGCTCGGCCGCACGATCAGCGAGGCCGACAACACGTGGTTCAGCCTCCTGACGATGAACACCAACCAGAACCACTTCAACGCCCACTTCGCCGAGCGCGCCCCCTACGGCAGGATCATCGCCAACTCCGGGTTCACCGTGGCCGTCGTGCTCGGCCTGTCGGTCATCGACGTGAGCCAGACCGCGATCATGAACCTCGGGTGGGAGGAGATCAGGCTCAGCCACCCGGTCTTCGTCGGCGACACGGTCTACGCCGAGTCGGTCGTCCTGGACAAGCGCGAGTCGGCCTCCCGCCCCTACGCCGGCATCGTCACCTGCCGCACCCGGGGGCTCAACCAGGACGGTGACGAGATCATGTCGTGGCGGCGGACCGTCATGGTCTACAAACGCGACGCGCCGCACGACAAGGGCTACTTCCCACGGGCCAAGAACGGGCCGCACGGCCTAATACTCCAGCATCACTTTGTGACCTCTGGCTGTCTTCGCCGATAGTGGCTG
>NZ_JBEZNH010000092.1:0-17225 GCF_040653115.1 Streptosporangium sp. NPDC048047
GCTACCAGGCACCGAGTCTGCCTGATCAGCCGACCCGGTAGCTCCCATTAGCGGAAGGTTCGACGGATTTCCCGCCCCGTACTGCCGGCGCCCCGCGTGAGGTACTCCTGCGGCGCTGTGGCCATTCGGTCCGCCGCACCAGGGCCTATCACGTAGCCGCCGGCCCCACCAGGCACCCCAGAGGGACCCCGCCCGGCAGCCTATCGGCGGAAATCGGCAGCGCCGTCGTGGTTGCCGATCTACCGTGCGTTCATGACTCCCTCCACCAGCACGGGCGAGACGATCGCACACGATGTTCGCCAGCTCTTCGCCCGCGTCGGGATACCCCAAAAGGGCGACGACGCCGCAGGCGGCTACGACATGGTCGTGCGGGGCTCGCAGGTGCGTCTGATGTGGTGGCCGCAGGAGCGGTTCAACAATCTGGCATGGAATCGCGGTGTGGACCATCCCGATCACCCGCTGTCGCGGCTTGAGAGGGCTACCACCGTCGCCATGGAGCGCGCGATGGCGGATGTGTTGTACGCAGCCGGCTTCAGCGTCGGGCTCGTGCCAGGCGTACCGAGCCGTGATGCGGACAAAACGCGCGACCCCGAGGTGTGGGTTGCCGCCTGCCCGGAGTTCAAGGCGTGGATGAGCGACTAGACCCCCTTCCATTTCCCCTTATCCCAGCCGTCTGCAGCCCCCTAGGAGAGGCCGAAGGTGTGTCTCATCGTCGCAGGGGAAGCGGTGGGCGGCCTACGCGCTGCGGCCGGACGCCGATTCACGTATCTGACATCACCGCCAACGGGCCGCCCGGAACAGACACCACCGGCCGCTCCCCGGCCAGCTGACCAATCGATCAGTCAACCGCCGACCACCCCAGAAAGAGACGACCGTTGAACGCCATGCACCCAGACCTGAATCTCACCGACCCCCGCAAGGGCTACACCCACTTCGTCCTCTACACCGAGCCCTCGATCGGCATCGCGGGCGCCGCGTGGAACGCCACGCTCTCCATCGAAAGGCACTCCCCGTACGTCCAGGAGTGGCTGAGCAGGCTTGAGCGGTGCGAGCCGAACCCGTTGCACGCCACGCTCGTGGACAACCAGGAGATCCCCAAGCTGTTCCACCGGTGCGTGGATGAGGACAAAGACAGCCCTTCGGCGATCAAAGGGGTGGGCTGCACTTGCCGCCGTACTTGGTATGACATGGAGTTCGGCCTGCCCGTTGTCGGCCGGCATTTCCGCGGCTCCGGCGGCGTTAACGACCGCTGGACCTACACCACGTATACGCCGCTGGACCTGCGCCCCAGCGATGTCTTCTCCTCCGTGGTCATTGACCACGGCCTGTTTTGGGTGCGAACCGCCGCCGGCGTGTTGTCGTTCCTGCCGCAGCGGGAAAGGCGTGGCTACGGCGCCGGACCAGACTCTGGCACCGGGGGCAGCACCGCGTTCGCCGCCTACCTCCAGCAGCTGGTCGACTCCGATGGGCGAAACACCGCCGCCTCGGTGCACCCCTCCGACGACCTGGACCCGCGGATCCACGCATGGGTCCGTAGCGAGGCTGCCGGACAACGACAGGAGCTGACGTTGAGGGACCTGGAGGCCATCTGCCGCTGCTGACTACCGTCCCGAACGGTGTCAGGCTCCCAAGGGTTCAGGCCGCACGACCGCCTCTTCGGCGAGCGGGTTGGCGGGTACACGGCGGCCTGGGCTGTCGCGGTTCGCTGCTGGCAGGGATGGCCGGCCCGGCAGGATCCTGCACGGTTGTGATGTTGTCCGTCAGCTCTCCCTGCGACAGGGACTCGCCGTGGAGACCGGCGAGAATAGGTGATCTGCGGCTCCACCCGTTTCATGGCCGAGATGGCCGAGGCCGCTCTGCGGGAGACCACAGCTGGAAAGATCGTCGTCAAGCCGAGTTACGACATGACGTCGCCGCACGAACTGTGGGCCGATCCTGCCGAGGCCGAGGCCGAGGCACTGAAGGTTCGGCTCGGTGATCTGCACCGGGCGAAGATCCGGCTCGCCGATGAGGTGCTCGTCGTCGGCGACTGCATCGGAGACAGCGCCCGAGCCGAAATCGCCTACGCCCGGTCGCTGGGCAAGCCCGTGCGGTTCACGCACCCCGACGTCGACCCCGACGCCTGACCGCCCCCATGCCCTCCGCAGGCACCCCGTGGCATTGATCATCTGGGGTCATGAGAACTCCTTCCGTAGGCGGCGGAGGAGGTGGAGCGGCACCGGTTACGGGTGCGCGTCTTCATGCCCGGCATAGCCGGGCATCGGCCTTGAGAGCCGCTGGGCGGCCGCATCGGGTCGGTGGTTGCCGAGGCGCCGGTGTAAGCGCCCGGCCACCGGTGGCTTCCCGGGCGATGAGGGCCGTCACCGTGTCTTGGCCAGACGCTATAGCGGGCAAGATTCCTCTCGCATCGGTGCGGTGCGCAGCACCTGCGGCCGGGCGCGGCACAGTGATCTGCGCGGTCGCCTCAGCCGGGGTGGTCACGCAGTGCCGCTTGGGCGTCGATGACGCGGACCTGGCAGGCATGGGCGGTGTCGGCCCAGGAGGTCGCCTCCGCCCGCAGCGCCTGCACCGCCTCTCGCAGGGCGGTCTCGTAGCGCAGACGCGCCGCGGCGAGCGCGTCGAGCTCGGCCGACTGCGGACGCAGCCGCACGGGCGGTGCCGTGAGGGTACCGAGGCGCAGCGCCAGCGCCTGCTGTGCGCTGGCCTGCAGCTCGCGCAGCGTACGGCCGTGTACGACGACGCCGTGCGCATCGGCCCGGGTGATCCACCGCCGCTCCAGCCGGACAGCCGACACGACGACGTCCTCCTGCTCGGGGGCAAGGTCGGCCGCGGGTTCGTCGCCGGTCACGCGATCGCCTCCAGGGCGGTGATGACCTCATCGGCCACCGCGGCCGGCAGGTCCCCGTGAGGCAGCACGAGCCGGCGGCCGGCGGCCTCGTACAGAATGTGGGTGTCGCTCTGACGTACCGTCGTGAGCTCGATCCCCCGCTGGGCGGCGGCCTCGCGCACGCGATCCCAGCCTGGCGCCTGGCGCTGGCGCAGCTGTGCGGTCACCAGCTGAGTCTGGTGCCACTGCTCGAGAGGCACGATCACTGGGTGGGCCTGCTGGCGAGACCAGATCCACTCGGCGATGGGGTTCATCCGGCTGCGGTTCGTTCTGGCCGCGCACCGGTTGAAAACCTGAAAACCGGTGTATTTAGGTTGAAAGAGCATTTTCCGGACTCGTCGTGCGGCCCACGGCACCTGCCCCTCGGCCAACGGATGCCGGTCAAGGTGCGCGGCCAGCACACGAGCGATCTCCCCATCTGGCAGCCGCTCAACGCGGCGGAGCCGAAAGACCTCCCGCACCGTGTCGGCGCGGCGGGCGTCGGGGTGCAGCGCCAGGCGCATCTTCGGGCGGCCGCCGCCGAACCTGTTGGCGGCCGGCGGGGCATCAGGATCCACGACGGCGACGTAGCCGTAGCAGGCCGGGCCGTGCCGGTAGCCGTCGGCGGTGTGCTGGCGCTGGCCGCGCATGGACTGCTCCAGCAGCTCATGCCGGTAGATCTCGGCCCGAACCTGGGCAGTGCGCCGCAGTTCCAGCTGCCCGGTTGCCATCCCGCCCCGGGGTTCGTTGGCGCACTCCAGCGTCACCCCGCGGGAGGCCAGGTGGTATTCGACCTGGAGGCTGGGCAGCATGTCGCGGGCGACGCGACTGATGCGTTCGCACACCACCCGGTCGAGTTCGCCGCGCTCGGCCCACTCCAGCAGCTCCCGCAATCCGCCGTCGCGGGGCACGGCGACGCCGAGCCGCGCGTAGTCATCGGCGGAGCCCTGGCTGCGTTCATCCAGGCCGAGCATGCCCGACTCCACGTCCCAGAAGTGGGCGGTGAACGTCTCACCGGGGGCCAGCAGCGTGGAGGCCTCGGCGAGCTGCCCGGCGATCGAGGAGCGGGGATCTTGATTATCGCGCGTCGAGCAACGACCCAAAAATGCCGTTCTGGCCGGTCGGGTGCTGGCGGCGGCCTGATAGCCGGGCAGGTCGCTGAGATCGATGGGGGGGGTCGAACATGGGCCCGTCCTTGCATGGTCGAGGGGACGCCGAGGAGAGCCCATCTCGTGATGGGCTCCACCCCCACGCATGTGGGGAGCGTCCCCGCTCCTGCGGGGCCGACAGACAACCGGCGCAACGGCCGCCTGTGATGTGCGTCCCCCGCCCGGCGTGCCGGGGCGGGGTCGTGATCGGAACGAGCTTTACGGTGCCATGCGCGCCCCCCGCACGGCAAGCGGGAACGCAACACCGCCACCGCGGCGGCGTCAGGGGTCAGGCCCGGTCGTAGCGGACGGCATCGACGCCGCGGTGGGGCCGCCATGTGCCGTATCTGGGACAAGGTCATGGGCGACGGTGAGACCGAGCAAGAGGCCGCCGAGAACGCGGCCGTGGTCCAGAAGGCCAACCCATTCCCCCGGCTGCGAGAGCTGCTTCAGCAATGGCGGGATGCGCGCCCCGAGGTGAGCCGGTCGGAGTCTGTGAGCGATTACCTGAAGTATGACGACGCTGCTCACGCGGTCGCCCAGGCGCTCGCCGACATGCTGGGAGAGGCCCGATGAGCCTGTGGATGGTGACCGATGAGGAGCTGGCCGAGCAGCGGGACCGCGAAGCGGCGTGGCTCGATGAGGTGGCCCCGCGCTGGTTCCACGGGATCAGCCGCCCACGGCTGAACATGAACAGCCGCACCATGTGCGTGGCTGGGCAGGTGTTCGGCCACTACTGCGACCTCGGCGCGGGCTGGGGTTGGATGGACCGGGTCGCCGAGCAGTACGGATTCTGGCTCGACACCCCTGACGCAGATGGCGTCTTCTACGGCAACTACTCCATGACGTTGGACTACCTCCAGCGGATGTGGTCGGAGGAGATCGAGCGCCACCTCACCGCAGCCTGATCCCTCCCCGAAATCCTCGGGCCCGTCGATTCTTCGGCGGGCCCTTCTTCATGCCCTCATACCGAAGGAGAACAAGATGTCCGTACTGGTCTTCGTCCTGCCCGAGCTCCAGGAGTACGAGGAGCGGGCCGCGGCCGGCGCGACGGTGATGGACGAGCACGCGATCAACTGGCACTGGGTGGTCGAGCCGACCGTCGTGGACATGGAGCACGGATCCCACTGCGTGATCGGCCAGTACCTCGGTGACTGGGAGATCCACCACTTCGAACTCGGTCTGGACGACGACGAGCTGCTCTCCCACGGCTTCTACCTCGTCGACGGCACCGAGGCCCAGTACGCCGCGCTCAACCAGGCGTGGCGCACGGAGATCAACACCCGGCGTGAGCGGGACCGCACGACGAAGATCTGGACTCGGCACCTCGGCGAGCTGCTGGTGGGTGATCTGCTGGAGGGGGCCAAGCACCCCATGCCCTCCGAGATCACCCGCGGGTTCAGCGACGCGGCCGGCCGGTGGGGCGTTCGTGAGCTGCACCGGTTGATCCGTGCAGCTGAGGGCTACACCGCCTCTGGTGGCCCGAAGGGGGAAGCATGAGTCAAAAGGAGCCGCTCCCGCTGGTTGGTTACCTGGAGATCTGCCTACGGGCGGGGGTGCAACGGCCCGTTGTCACCATGTGGCGGAAGCGGAGCAAGGACTTTCCCCAGCCCGTGGCGGAGCTCCGTCTCGGCCCAGTCTGGTGGTGGCCGGACGTGGAGGAGTGGCTCCGGACCACGGGACGTCGTACTGACGCAGGGTGGTCCCTGGCCGACGTGAAGCAGACTGGTCGGAAGTTCCCCGGGCCGCCGGGCTCAGAAAAGATGAAATAGCCCCGAACCGTGAAGGTCGGGCGCAGGCGCACCGTGAACGTGTCACTGACTGCCGCGGGGATGGCGGTGGGGTGGATGGCGAAGGTGGCTGAGCCGTCGGTGAACAGCTGGGCGCGCGGCCTGCCCGTTGGCCGACGACGCCGATCATGTCGTTAGAGCCGGCGGCCCGTGGGAACCATCAGGGTGTGCTGACCCCCCGGCGTATGAGCGCTGTTGTCCTGTCCGGCGTGCTGATCACCGCCGCTCCCTTGCCCGCTTCGGCGGCCGTGGCCGCACCGGCTCACCAGGCCGGCGCCGCGCGTCTGCCGACCCCGATCGCCGCGGCCGCGGCCCGCGACGCCCTGGAGGCGCTGACGGTCGCCGCGCCCCGCGCCATGACGGGCTACAGCCGCGCGAAGTTTCCGCACTGGATGAGCCAGTCCCGTAAAGGCGCAGGCTGCGACACCCGGGAGGTGGTGCTGGCTCGCGACGGCCAGGGCGTCGAACGCGACAGCGAGTGCCGGGCCGTCTCCGGGGTGTGGAAGTCGTTGTATGACGGTCGCCGCTACACTCGGGCCGCCAGCGTCGACATCGACCACGTCGTTCCGTTGGCGAACGCCTGGCGCAGCGGAGCCGACGCCTGGAGCACCCAGCGACGCCGGGCGTTCGCCAACGACCTGACCCGGCCGCAGCTGATCGCCGTCTCGGCTGCCTCTAACCGCTCCAAGGGCGACCAGAGCCCCGATCAGTGGCAGCCGCCGCTAGGAACCTCCTGGTGCCTGTACTCCCGCGCCTGGGTACAGGTCAAACAGCACTACAGCCTGACGGTCACCGCTGCGGAGAAGACCACGCTGCGCCAGATGCTGAACACCTGCCCGGCGCCCGTGGCCGGGACGGCTCGGGCCCGATGAATGCCGGATGAGCGGCGGAAAAAGGGGGAAATGTGATGAGTAGCCGCCGCTCTGAGGTGCGTGCCGTCGCCGGACCGGGCGGGGTCATGACCGATGAGGTCGGGGTGATCACCGGAGAGCTCCTGATGAGCACCGAGGTCAGTGACGACCAGCTGCAGGTGCGGGTGCAGTACGCCGGCGCCGAGGAGTGGTACACCCTCACCGGCAGCCCCGTCGCGTTGAAAGAACGCACCGCCCGCTCGGCGCGCGCCGCCCTGCTGCGCGCGATTCGCCGCGGCCTGCCCGAAGGACTCCCCGGCGGCACGCTGCCATAACCCGCGCGTCTCCCACCGGCCAGAGCTCAGGCGGAAACGGCAGAGCATGGTGAGTACTGACTCCAGGGCTGTGAAGTACCCGTGCCCGGCCGGTGCCCACGGCGGTTCGTCGCACCGGGGTCTTCACGAGCGGAGCCGACCCGGAGAAGCGAGGCGAGCTCAGCTTTGCGCCAGCCTGGACAGGTGAGCAGGCGCGGGTAACCGGGGCACGGCTCGCATCCGCTGATCGGGGCGGATCCGCAGGGCCGACTCCTGTGTGCTGAGGCGGCAGCGACGACCGGCTAATGGTCTGCGCGGCCATCGCCCAGATACGTTCGCAGGCCGTGCCCGCCCCGCACTGAGGTGATGACCTGCGCTGCGGACGCGACCTCGATTACGGTGATCGATGCAGGCCGCCTGTCCAGGCGGCCAGGCGCGTGATCCGACCGGCGCCGCCGGACCCGGTGGTGTGCCGCGCCTGGCTCGGTTCGACTGTTGACGGCCTGTGCGGCTCATTCACCGATCGGGAGGTTTTCGCCGACTTGACATCCTCCCCCGCTTGAAAGCGGGGGATTCCAACCGTCTCTACGCTGGCAGGAGGACAGGTTGCGGTTCACGGTTCACCGGCCCGCCCAACGGCGGGCCTCCCCGTGCAGCGACGGCATGCCCTGCCGCCATGTCGCGTATGTTCTTGGCCGCGTTGACGTCGGCGTTGGCCTGGCGCCCGCAGGCGACGCACCGGAAGAGGGCTTGGCTCTCGCGGCTCTTTCGGGCGATGTGCTTGCAGGCGTTGCAGGTCTGCGACGTGTAACGCGGGTTGATCTTCCGGACGCGGCCGGGAGCCTTGTGCTCCAGCCGGGTCACGAGCCGGCCCCACCCGGCGGCGAGGATGCCCCGGTTGAGGCCGGCTTTCTGGCGGACGTTCTTTCCTGGTGCTTGGAGGGTGCCGCGTGCCGACCGCGTCATGGCGCTGATCGTGAGGTCCTCGATCGCGATGACGTCGAAACGCCGCGCGAGGTCGGTGCTGGTCTTCTCGATCCAGTCTTTGCGCCGGTCGGCCTCGCGGGCTTTCAGCCGGGCGATGGCGGCCTTCACCGTGGCCCGGCGGTTGGATCCGCGCTTGGCGCGGGCGAGCTTGCGCTGAAGCCGCACCAGGCGGCCCTTCTCGGCCTGCCGCAGGGCGGGGGCGTGCAGCAGCTCCCCGGTGGACAGCGCGGCCGAGACGGTGACGCCCCGGTCGACGCCGACGACCTCGCCGGTGCCGGGCGCGGGAAGCGGTTCGGGGACGGCGGCGAACGCCACATGCCAGCGACCGGCCCGGTCGCGGGTGATGCGATAGGACTTCACGCCATCGGGGACGGCGCGCGACCAGCGGAACCGCACCCACCCCACCTTGGGGACCTTGACCTCGCCCGCGTTGCGCGACACCCGGTGCACATGGCCGGGCTTGACCGCGACGATCCGGAACCCCTCGCTGTGACCGCGCCTGCGCCACGTCGGCCGTTTGTGGGTCTTGCCGAAGAAGTTCGCCATCGCCTGGTGAAAGTCTTTGAGCGCCTGCTGCTGCACGATGATCGACCCCGCTCGCAGCCACGCGAACTCGGCGCGCGCCTCAGTGAGCTGACGGCACTGTTCGGCGAAGCCCGGGGCGGACCTGATGCCCGGACGCCAGTGGGCGTGCTGCTCCACGGCGAGGTTCCACACGAACCGGGCGTGCCCGCAATGCTCCGCCAGCGCCACTTCCTGGGCAGGCGAAGGCCGAAGCCGATAGCGGGACATACCGATCAACCTAACGGAACCCTCCGACAAAACCGGGAGGCCACCGTGCCGGGCCGTTCTGCGTTTCCTCCCCGCCCTGAAGGACGGGGCATCCACGCTGTAGGTGTCTGGTGACGATCCGGCCCACTCCGCTGACGACCGCCGATTTCCTCAAGAAACGCGCCCAGGACAAAGAACAGCGGGAGCTTCGCGGCGGTGATGCGGCCGCGTTTCGGCGGCTGGAGGAGCGGGAGTTCAGCCGCTTGCTGTCTCGGGCGCACGCGGACGGCCTGTGGCCGGAGGCGTTCGTTGCCGAGGTGACCCGGCGGGCCGGGACGGGCCGGTTGCGTACCCGAGACCTGCGGACTCTTTTGCTGGACAGCACGGCCGCATCCGCGCAGGTGCATGCGGCCCGCTCGGCTGCGTGGACGGCGCTGGCCGCGTCGGCTCCGGAGCGTGCCACTGCCGTTCTCGTCTCACAAGCCCAGGCGGCCGAAGCGGTGTTCGTGCTGCGCACACTGCCGACCGCCCAAGGGTCGGGCCGTTTCGGGGCGCAGGCGGGGTGGCGGACTCCGGAGGGGTTCGTCCACGGTCTGGCCGTCTACGCCGACCAGCTCAAGGCGGCTCGGCACCAGGCCGCGGTGAGCCTGCTGGGGCATGTGTGCGCGGTTCAGCCGGTGGTGCAGGAATCCAGCGATGGCCCTCACTGGCAGCCGGTCGTCGCCGGTGCCGCCGCGTCCGTGGCGCCGGCGGTCACGCTGTCGGCCGACGGTTTCCGCGCGCAGCTACGGCAGGCGTGCGCGCAGGCCGCCGTGGCACCGGCCATGGCGGCAGAGATCGCGGCCCGGGCCAGCGCCGGCATGCTGGATGCGCGCGATATGCACCTGGTGCTGTTTCAGGCACCGGCTCCGCAGTGGGAGCCGGCCCGCCGGGCCATCATGGATGTGGTCGCCGTCGGTGAAGGGCTCGCACCGGCGATCCTCAACCTCCATGCGACCGCCGCCGAGGGGCCCACCCCGGTGTACGAAGACACCGTCATCCCGGCAGCCACCCAGGACCAGACGCGGTTTCACACGACGCTGACCTACGATTGCGGCGCCGGTCTCCTGCGCGCCGACAGCGGGCCGCAGCGTTCGAAAAAGCACGCCCGCCGCACCGCCGCGGCCGCCCTCGTGGCTCAGCTGACCGGGCTGGCGTTGCCGGAGCCTGCGCAGGCACCGGAGCCTGCGCCGCCGGTGGGGCCGCTCGCGCCGGGCAAGAACCCGCTCAGCGCGTTGAACGAGCTCACGCAGATCGGGTTGATCACCGACGTGGCCTGGGAGGTCCCCCCCGCAGTCAGCGGCACGCAGCCGCTGTTCACCTGCCAGGGCACCTGCCGCTTCAAAGGCCGCGACCTCACCGCGACAGGAAACGGGCTGAGTAAAAGCGCGGCGCGTGAGCAGGCGGCCCACGCGCTGCTGAATCTGATCGTCGCCGCCGATGAGCCCCGGCCGACCGCGCCCCGGCAGGCGGTGCCCGCGATCACGCCGCCGGCGGCGGGCAAAGACCCCCGCGGCGCGCTGAACTCCTTACAGCAAAAGGGCGTCATCACCGACGTCGAGGCGGACTACTCAACCACCGGCCCGGCGCATCGGCGCCAGTTTTGCTGCACCCTGTCGTGCCGCTATCAGGAGCAGAGGGTTCAGGCCCAAGGGTGCGCGCCGAACAAGCGCACCTCCTACCTGGAGGCCGCGCGGGCGCTGCTCGCCCGCCTGGCACTGACACCCGCCGCGCCCGCCGAGGACGAGGACGCATCACCGACGTCGGCCCC
Source organism: Streptosporangium sp. NPDC048047 (assembly GCF_040653115.1). Lineage (NCBI taxonomy): Bacteria > Bacillati > Actinomycetota > Actinomycetes > Streptosporangiales > Streptosporangiaceae > Streptosporangium > Streptosporangium sp. NPDC048047. The sequence continues at coordinate 10,538 of NZ_JBEZNH010000092.1, forward strand.
GCCCACGACAGCGGCCCTCACGCCGTCCCCGCCGGTCGCGCTGGTTGCGCACACGCCCACGCAGACGCTGCGGGCCGTGCGGCTGCTGGAGGAGGCCTTGCGGGCGGGGGCCGCGGTGAGCGCGGACCTGAGCGGCAGCGCCGCCCGACTGGTGCTCTACCGCCCTGACGGCGACCCCATGGCCGAGGCCGACCTACCCGCGCCGCTGCGGACAGAACACCTCGAGCTGGTGCTGCCCGGCGTCGGCGTCGGCGTGCGCGCCACGGCGGCCCGGGTATGGGCGGTGCCGCTGAGGCTGCTGGCCGGAGTATTGGCCCGGCTGACGGGAGAAGGCCTGCACCCCAGCGCGCAGATCTGGCGGGCCGTTGTGCGCCTGGGCCTTGAGGCCATCGCCCAAGAGCGCGTGTACCCGGGCACCGACTCCGCCGGATACGACACCTGGCGCCTGGGACCCCTGACGTCTCGGCAGCGGGCCGACGCCGCCGGGCTCACTGAGGCGATGCCCCCCTACGCCCACTGCGTCGCAGCCGCCCGCACCCCCTACCGCCTGTGGGCGCCGCGCATTGTGGTGCGCCGCGTCTTGGACGCCCTGGCTGATGCGCTCGTGCGGAGCCCGGGCAGCGCGTACGCGCTCGGCTCGGCCCCCTACACCGCGCTTCACGGCCGCCCCCAGCGTCCGGAGCTGCTGGGGTGGAGCGACCAGATCGCCGCCCTCCTTGACCCCCACCCGCCGCTCGGCCTGGTCCTGGCGATCAAACCGCCGCCCGCCGCCAGCCCCGGCGACACCGAGCTTTTGTGGGCGGTGCTGCGGATCAAGACCACCTCACCCGGCGGCCCGCCCCGGCTCGTCGACGCCGAGCAGTACCTGCCCGAGCACGGCGCCGACCCCCTCCAGCTGGAGCGCATCCGCCGCTTCCTGCGCGCCGCCGCCCGTTTCTGGCCGCCGCTGCAGCGCCTCCTGGAACACGACCGACCGAGTCGATTCACGGTGCGCGCCGCCGAAGCCGCGCTCCTGCTCGGCGAGATGGGCCAGAACCTCACCCGGGCCGGCATCGAGATCACCTGGCCCGAACAGTGGGCCCACGCCCTGGGCACCCGCACCCTGCTCAGCCCCCGCCCCGCACCCGGTGCCGGCGACAGCGCTTTTTGCCTGGACAACATCCTGGACGTGCGCTGGCAGCTGACCGTCGACGGCGAGGCCCTGACCGACGCCGAGATGGACGCCCTGGCCGCCACCGGCCGCGCCTTGGTCCACCTGCGCGGCCGCTGGCTGCTGGTCACCCCGCAAACCGCCCACCGCGCCGCCCAACGCGACCTGGGCACCCTCCCGGCGGCTGAGGCCCTGACCGCGGCCCTGGCCGGCAGCCTCACCGTCGACGGGGACCTGGTGGCGTGCGAACCGGCCGACGCGCTGGCCGATGCGGTGGAGTTCCTGCGCGTCGGCTCCCACCAGCTCATCCCCACCCCCGCCGCGCTGACGGCGACACTGCGCGACTACCAACGGCGGGGACTGGCCTGGCTTGCCAACCTCACCCGCCTCGGCTTCGGCGCGGTCCTGGCCGACGACATGGGCACCGGCAAGACCCTCACCGCCATCGCCGTGCACCTGCACCGCCGCGAGCACACTGCACGCGCCGCACCCACACTGGTCATCTGCCCGGCGTCGATGCTCGCCACCTGGGAACGCGAGATCGCCCGCTTCGCTGCGGCCACGCCCACCCGCCGCTACCACGGCGACGGCCGCACCCTCGACGGCGTGAGCGCCGATGAGGTCATCATCACCACCTACGGCACGCTGCGACGCGACGCCGACACCCTGGCCACCCGAAGCTACGACCTGATCGTCGCCGACGAGGCCCAGCAGGTCAAAAACCACCGCTCGCTGACCGCCCAGCAGCTGCGCCGGCTGACCGCCAAAGCCCGGATCGCGCTGACCGGCACCCCCGTCGAGAACGGCGTCATGGAGGCCTGGTCGATCCTGGACTGGACGAACCCCGGCCTGTTCGGCACGCACCGCACCTTCAACGACCGCTACGCCCGCCCCATCGAACGTGACCCCGGCGGTGAGGCCGCCCGCCGGCTGGCCCGCGTGCTGGCCCCCTTCCTGCTGCGGCGCCGCAAAAGCGACCCGCACATCCTCAAGGAACTGCCCGAGAAGGTCATCAGCCGCCGCTATGTGGCCCTCACCCGCGAGCAGGTCGGCCTGTATGAGGCGGTGGCGCGCCAGACCATGCAGCAGATCCGCGCCGCTGAAGCAGGCGCTGAGCGCCGCGCCCTGGTCCTCACCCTGCTCACGCAGCTGCGCCAGATCTGCAACACCCCGGCCCACTACCTGCGCGAAAGCCACGACCTCCCCTCCTACGACCCGCAGGTCCAGCGGCGGCGTTCGGGCAAGCTCACCGCTGTGGATGAGCTGCTGTCCCAGATCACCGCGGCGGATGAGTCGGCGCTGGTGTTCACCGGCTACGCCGCGATGGGCCGCCTGCTGGTGACCCACCTGCGCGCCCAGGGCATCGAGCCGTTGTTCCTGCACGGCCAGATCCCGCCCGGCCACGCCCGCCAAGCCCTCGTCGACGCCTTCCAGGCCCGCCGCAACCCGGTCATGATCCTCACGATGAAAGCGGGCGGCACCGGCCTGACCCTGACCCAAGCCGGCCACGTCATCCTGTTCGACCGGCCCTGGAATCCCGCCGTGGAGACCCAGGCCATCGACCGGGCACACCGCATCGGCCAGACCCGCGCCCTGGAGGTGCACCTGATGCAGACCGAGCAGACGATCGAAGACCGCATCGACGCCCTCCTGGAGGGCAAACGCGCCGTGGCCGACGCCGTCCTGGCACACGGGCCGACCGCGCTCGCCGACCTGTCCGATGCCGAACTGGCCGAACTCATCACCCTGGGAGCCCCCCGGTGACCGATGTCACCTCACCGTGGGCCCTGGCCTGGGAGAGGGCCCACAAGCAGGCCACCGCCAGCCCCGCCACCCTCGCCCAGGGCCACACCCTCTACCTGTCCGGCGGCGTCCCCGCCCGCCTGAACTCCCAGCCCGGGCAGATCAGCGCCCTGATCAGCCCCCGCCACGGCGAACCCGCCCGCGCCACCATCGGCATCACCCCCATCAGCCCGGCGGAACAACACACGCTCGCCGCGGCCCTCAGAGGCAGCCGCCACAAAGACGCCCTGCTGAAAGGCCAGCTTCCCGCCGCCCTCGCCGACCCCGCCCACACCGGCGGCGTCCCCATCGCCCCCAGCGCCGCCCAGGTGACCTTCACCTGCGACTGCCGGCAAGCACCGTGCCGGCACACCGCCGCCCTCGGCCACGCCCTCACCCAGCGCCTGCACGCCACCCCCTCCCTGCTGATGACGTTGCGTGGCCTTTCCCACCGGCAGCTGAGCAACCTCCTGCACGCCCCCGACCTCACCAGCGCACCGACACCCGAACAGCACGATTCGCCCCGCACGCCGCCCCACCCGGCAGGCCCCTACATCGCCGCCCACCAGGCCTACCAACACTGGAACAACACCGCACCGCCCCCTGCCCCGCGCACGAACACCATCGACGAGGGCGAGGCGTCCCCGCAGACCTTCACGCACCTGGAGCTGCCCGAACCCCCGGCGCCCACCCCCTCCCTGCAGCTGCTCAGCCACCTGGCGCGGGAAGCCGCCCGCCAAGCCCAGCACCTTCTGGCCGACAACACCCTGCTCGAGACCGACCCGGTCGCCGACGCCGTGCGCCTGACCGCTTCCCTGCCCGCCGGGGAGCGCGCAGAGATCACCGCCTACCGGCTCGACCTGGAACCCCACGCCTTCCGCCGGCTGTTGAACACCTACGCGCTGGCCGGCGCCCCCGGCATCCACACCACCCGCCACCCCTACCCCGACGACCCCGAGCTCCTCCAGCACGCCGCCGCGGCCATCACCCCGCTACGCCCGGACGCGGCCACCGCGCTGATCACCGCCGACAACCGCATCACCGACCCCGCGACCGACATCGAGATCCGCCACGGACATGACGGCAGGTGGTACCCCTTCGCCGCCGCCGGCCACGACTGGCACCTCATCGCCCCTGCCAGCGACGACCCGGCCGACGCCTACCAGAACGCGCTCACCACCCTGGACGCCCGCACCCGCCCACGACAGCCGAGGTAGGTCCCCGCAGCCAGCGGCTCGCACCGCCGGGCAGCACAACAGCCCGGCCTGAGCCTATGGCCGGCACCCCGGGCGAAAGACACGCCAGCGACCGTTGACCATCCTCCTGACGCCGCAGCGCAGGGCTAAGCCGCCCAGACCGGTCCGGCCGGAGATCAGCAGGGACGGCACCGGACCGCACCCGGCAGGGTGGGCGCGGGCCTCGTGCGAGCGAGACCAACGGTTTCAGACATCAAGAAAGTCCTTACCCGATCTTGTTCTCTTCGGAGAATCAACAGGTCACAGGCCCGCTGAGACGATGTCATCATCGATGGACGTGGCACGTGAAAAGATCACCGGTAGCGAGCAGGAACACCTCGCTGTGCTGCGCGACCGGTTCCTGTATCCAGGCGAGCGCTCCTTCCAGAGCCGGCAAGGGGTGTTCACGAATGGGTTTGGCCAGCGGCTGAGACTGGGCACGGAAGATCGCTTCCCGCGAGAGTGTTGATCGTTTCCCACCGCCGCCCCACGAGGTCCACGAAGGTTCAGCGACGCATGGCACGGATCAGTACAGGCATCGCGACGAGCAAGGCGATTCCTCTCAGCGCCCCGGCGACCGGGTACGGCGCGCGCAGTCCGAATAGGTGCGCCACCAGCCCACCGGCCAGCGCCCCGAGCGGGATCAGTCCCCAGCCGAGCATCCTGTAGACGCTGTTGACCCTGCCGAGCAGCTCGGACGGCACGATCCGTTGCCGGAGGCTGACGGTCACGATGTTCCAGAGCGTGGTGACGAAGCCGTTGACGGCGAGCAGGGCGCCGAGCACGATCACGTTGGGGCTCAGCCCGATCCCGATGAAGATGACGACGTTCGTGATAAGCGCGGCAAGGAGCGCGGAAAGCTCGCCCATCCTCTGGACGAGGCGCGCGCTGACCAACCCCCCGAGCAGACTGCCGATCGCGGCGCCGGCGAGCAGCAGTCCGTAACCGGGCGCGTCCAGGCGCAGCGTCTGAGTCGCCAGCAGGACCAAGGAGACGTTGCCGAGCTGAAAGCAGAAGGTGTTGACGCCGAGCAGGATGGCGAGGGTGCGCAGCAGCCGGTGACGGGCCAGCCAGCGCAGGCCGTCCGCGATCGCCGTCCGCATCGGTGGATGCTCGATTCGCTCGCGCCTGCGCCTGGGCAACGTCGCCAGCAGCGCGGCGGACAGGGCGAAGGAGGCGGCGTCCGCACCGAACGGCAACGCCACGGCGACCGCGAACAGCAGGCTGCCGACCGGTGGCCCTGCGAACTGCAAGCCGACCGTGGTGATTACCTGCTGATGTCCGTTCGCTTTGTGCAGCAGCGGTTCGGCGACGATGTCCGGCAGCACCGCTTGCGCCGCGTTGGCGAAAACGACCGTACATGCTCCCAGCCCGAAGGCGGTGATCGCGAGTACCGGGATGCCGATCTGGCCGAAAGCGGCAAGGACCGCGATGACAGCGACGATCAATGCCTGGATCGCTTGAGTGCGCCACATGAGGGCGACGCGGTCGTGCCGGTCGACGAGCGCGCCGGCGGGCAGGGCCAGCAGCAGCCAGGGCAGGTATGTCGCCGCGGACACGATCGACACGAGCCGGGGGTCGCGTGTGACCGTGACGGCCAGCAGGGGAACAGCCGCGGTGAACGCCCCGTCGCCGACGCTGTTGATACCGGTCGCCCACCACAACCGCCAGTAGTCCGTGGACAAGCGTGGTTCGGTCTCACGTTGTGTCAGGTTCCGTGCCATGGGGTGATCTTCAGGTGCCAGGCGTCGTCACGACAGTATTTAGGCGAGTGCTACATACTCGATCTGTGGCGCTGACGATCGATCTCGGTGTGAGGGAGTTGGCGGCGACCCGGTTCGCGATCTCGCCGTTGTCGGAGACCGTGTCCGGCCTGCAGCAGCTGGGTGATCTTGATCGGAACCCGTTCCACCTGCGGTGGCTTCGGTGGGCGGCGGATGAGCTCGCGAGAAATCCTCTGGATCTCTCGCATACATGGCCACTGCTCTTCAGCGACCGGCCAGGCTGGCCGGAGTTCCTGGTTCCCGCCCCGCTCGGCTCGGGGGGATCCATCGACGACGACCTTGCCGCGTTGTGCAGGACGCCCGCATCTCAGGTGCGAGTCAGCCTTCGGCGCGTGTTCGGCGAAAGCCTCCCCGCATCAGCCGCCGCGCTTGCTGAACAGCCGGCGGCGGGACTGCGTGCGATCGCCGCAGAACTGCGCGCGGTACACGACCGGCTCATCGCGCCACACTGGTCACGGATCCGGGCCGTACTCGATGCGGATGTCATCCATCGGGCCAAGCAAATGGCCGCGGGCGGTGCCGAGAGGTTGTTCGCCGACCTGCATCCGGATCTGAGCTGGCGCGATGGTCAGCTGAAGCTGGGGGGAGCACGGTGGCGGGTCGAGCGTGTCGTGGAGCGCGGTCCGGGTGGGCTGGTGCTCATGCCGGTTGTTCTCGGCTCACCCTACGTGCTGATCAAGAAAAGGACGTCTACCCAGACCACAGTGCGCTATCCGGCACGAGGCGTCGGGGCGCTG
>NZ_JBEZNH010000093.1:0-16914 GCF_040653115.1 Streptosporangium sp. NPDC048047
CTGTTTTATTGTTTGTCCTTCTCCGTCCCGCGGGGCCCCCGGCCCCGCGGCACCGGGGGGGGCGGGGCCCGGCCGCGTCCGCCCGGCGCCGGGCGGACGCGGCCGGACCTACAGGCGCGGGTCCACCGGCTCCGACTCCAGCGCCAGCACCGCGAAGACCGGCTCGTGGACCCGCCAGAGCGGCTCGCCCTCGGCCAGCCGGGAGAGCGCCTCCAGCCCCAGGGCGTACTCGCGCAGGGCCAGCGAGCGCTTGCGGCCCAGGAAGCGGTGGCGCAGCTCCGCGAGGCTCTCGGTGTAGTCGGGGCCGTAGACGATCCGCAGGTACTCCCGGCCGCGCACCTTGATCCCGGGCTGCGTCCGGCTCCCCTCCGGAGCGTCCAGCGGCTTGACCACCATGCCCTCGCCGCCCGCGGCGGTCAGCTCCGACCACCAGGCGGTGGCCGCCTCCCGGGAGGAGTCCGAGGCGAGGTCGGCGAACACGTGCCGGGTGGGCGCGATCAGCGGGTCGGTGAGCCGCGAGAGCGTCTCCAGGTGCCAGATGTGCGGCTCCAGGGCGGTGACGCGGCCCTCACAGGCCAGGATCTGGAACGGCGCCAGCCGCAGGCCGTCCAGTCCGTCCACTTCCCAGCAGTATCGCGCATAGGCGTCCCGGAATCGGGCAGCGTTATCCAGGCGGCGACGGGTGCGGTCCAACAGATCGCCCACATCCAACCCGCGCCCGGCCGCCGCCTCCAGCGCGGCGACCGCCTCGGGCAGCGCGGCGCGTGCCGCGGCCCCCACCGACGCGTACTGACCGCGGATCAGCCCCTCGGCCTTCGCCGACCAGGGCAGCAGCTCGGCGTCGAGCACCAGCCAGTCGGTGCCCAGCTCGTCCATGAGCGGCTCGCACGCCCGCCGGAGCCGGTCCACCAGCCCGGCGGTGTCCTTGAAGAAGGACCGGCCGGTGCGGGTGTGCACGACCCCGGTGCTCCCGTCGGAGACCCCGAACCGCGCCGCGGCCACCTCGGCGTTCCTGGCGAGCACGGCGACCGCCCGCGACCCCATGTGCTTCTCCTGGCAGACGACGCGGGTGACCCCGGCCGCGGCGAACTCCGCGAACGCCTCCGCCGGGTGCTCCAGGCAGCCGTCCAGGGCGGAGGTCTCCGGCGGCGCCATCGTCGGCGGCAGGTAGACCAGCCAGCGCGGATCGACCGCGAACCGGCTCATGATCTCCAGCGCCGCGGCGGCGTTCTCCTCCCGGACCTTGATACGGCCTCCGCCGTGGCGCACCTCGACGTGCATGGGACCCCGGACGTCGGCGGCGGCGAGCGCGCCCCGGTCGCGGTGGCCGGCGTCGCGGTGGCCGGGGGCGACCAGCGGCCGGACCGGCTCGTACCACGTCTTCCCGGCCGGCACCGAGACGAGTTCCTTCTCGGGGTAGCGCAGCGCGGTGAGCCGGCCGCCGAACACGACCCCTGTGTCCAGGCAGATCGTGTTGTTGACCCACTCGGCCTCGGGGACGGGGGTGTGGCCGTAGACGACCATGGCCCGGCCCCGGTACTCCCGCGCCCACGGGTAGCGCACGGGCAGGCCGTACTCGTCGGTCTCGCCGGTGGTGTCCCCGTACAGCGCGAAGGAGCGCACCCGTCCCGAGGCGCGGCCGTGGTAGGCCTCCTTCAGCCCGGCGTGCGCGACGACGAGCCGGCCGCCGTCGAGCCGGTAGTGGCTGATCAGACCCTTCATGAAGTCCAGCGCGGCGGCGCGGAACTCCTCCGGCTCGGCCGCGAGCTGCTCCAGCGACTCCGCGAGGCCGTGGGCGACCCTGACCTTGCGGCCGTCGAGGGCACGGGCGAGCTTCTGCTCGTGGTTGCCCGACACGCACAGGGCCGTCCCGGCGGCGACCATGCCCATGACCAGCCGGAGCACGCCCGGCGTGTCCGGCCCGCGGTCGACCAGGTCGCCGAGGAAGACCGCCGTCCGCCCCTCGGGGTGGGTCGCCCCGGCGCCGTCGGGACGGATCTCCCAGCCGAGGTCGCGCAGCAGCGCCTCCAGCTCGGCGCGGCAGCCGTGCACGTCGCCGATGAGGTCGAACGGGCCGGTCAGCTCCCGCCGGTCGGTCCACGCCCGCTCGGTGACGATCGTGGCGGCCTCGATCTCCTCGGCCCCGCGCAGCACGTGGACCCGGCGGAACCCCTCGCGGGAGAGACCCCGCAGCGACCGGCGCAGGTCCTTGGCCTGCCGCCTGATCACGTGGGACCCGAAGTCCCGGTCGGGCCTGGTCTCGTTGCGCCCGGCGGCGACCGCCTCCGGCACGTCCAGGACGATCGCGTCGGCGAGCACGTCGTGGGCCTTGGCGAGCGCGATGAGACTTCCGCGCGCCTCCCGCTGGACGTTCGTGGCGTCCACGACCGTCAGCAGACCGCGCCGCAGGCGGGTGCCGACGATGTGGTGCAGCAGGTCGAAGGCGTCGGCGCTGGCGCCCTGGTCGTTCTCGTCGTCGGACACCAGGCCGCGGCAGAAGTCGGAGGAGATGACCTGGGTGGGTGCGAACCGGCGGCGGGCGAAGGTTGACTTGCCGCTGCCGGAGATCCCGACGAGCACGACCAGCGACATCTCCGGCACTGCGATCTCGGTGCCTACGGCGCTCCCGGTGGTCCGGGTACTTTCGGTGGTCCGGGTACTTTCGGTGGTCCGGGTGCTTTCTGTGGTCTCCGTGGTCCCGGCCGTCCCGGTGGTCTCGATGGTCCGGGCGGCCTCCGCGGTCTCCGCGGCCTCGGTGGCCTCGGTGCTCTCTGTGGACTCGGCCATCCCGGTCACTCCCCTTCCCGCGCCGTCTCGTCCGCCCGTTCCGGCGGGCCCGCCGGATCCACCGGCGCCGTTCCCTCCGCGTGCGCCGCCCCGTCTCCCTCCGCGGCCCCGTCCATCCGGGTGAGCACCACCAGCTGGGTGGGCGGACCCACCTCGGGGTCGTCCTCACCGACCGGCCGGAACCCCGCCCGGTAGCCGTTGCGCTCGCCCACCGCCAGCGCCCACGCCCGGAACTCGTCGCGGGTCCACTCGAAGCGGTGGTCGGGGTGGCGCATGCCGTCGAGGAACTCGTAGCGGACGTTGTACTCGGCGTTCGGCGTCGTCACGATCACGTGCCGGGGACGGGCCGCGCCGAAGACCACGTGTTCCAGCGCGTCCAGCCGGGACGGGTCCACGTGCTCGACGACCTCCATGAGCACCGCCGCGTCGTATCCGGCGAACCGGTCGTCGGTGTAGGTCAGCGCCCCCTGGAACAGCTCCAGCCGCTCCCTGCGCCGCTCCGGCATCCGGTCGAGCCGGAGCCGCCTGGCGGCGACGGTCAGGGCCTGCGTCGAGACGTCCGTACCGGCGACCCTGGTGAAGGCGGGCCGCTCCAGCAGCGCGCCGACGAGCTGTCCCGACCCGCAGCCCAGGTCGACGACCGTACGGGTGCCCAGCTCCTCCAGCACGCCGATCACCGCCTCCCGGCGCAGGACGTTCAGCGGGCGCCGGGACGACGCGTCCGGTACGGCCTCCTCCCCGGACGCGCCGGACGTCTCCGGCACGCCGGCCCCGTCGCGTACGGCGGGCACGCCCGTGTCCGCCCCAGGTGCGGAGACAGGGGCGGTCCCGGCATCGGAGCCGGTGGGCCCCGCGAGGTCGGCGGGGGCGGCGGGGTCGCCGAGGTCACCGGGGTCCTCTTCGACGGGCGGCTCCAGCTCCTCCGCCACGTCGTCGCCCAGCTCGGCCAGGCGGGCGAAGGCCGCCCGCTCCAGCGACCGGCGGCGGCCCAGGTAGCGGCGGGTGATCAGGTTCCGGTCAGGGTGGGCCGCCAGCCAGGACTCCCCCGCCCGGATGAGCTTGTCGACCTCGTCGGAGGCGACCCAGTAGTGCTTCGAGTCGTCCAGCACCGGCAGCAGCACGTAGAGCTGGTTGAGGGCATCGGCCAGGCGCAGCTCGCCGCGCAGCGTCAGCCGGACGTAGCGGGAGTCGCCCCACCGGGGGAACCGCTCGTCCAGCGGCACGGCGCGCGCCTCGACCGTCCAGCCGAGCGGCTCGAAGAACCGGCGGGCCGCCTCCACCCCGCCCCGGCAGGGCAGGGCGGGCAGCGTGATCTCCAGCGGGAGCGGCCGGGCGGCCAGCTCGGGGCGGGCGGCGCAGCGTCCGGCGCGGGCGGTGCGGAACACGTCCCCCAGGGCCACGGCCAGCAGCGACGACGCCGCGTAGGGCCGGTCGTTGACGTACTGACCCAGGGCGTAGTCGGGCGTGGACCGGCCGCGCGAGCGGACCAGGCGGACCGGGTCGACGTCCAGCATGAGCGCGGCCGTGCAGCGCTCCTCGTCCGCCTCCGGGTAGAAGACGCGGGCCACGCCGTACGACTGGCCGAACTCCTGGACCCGGCCGGGGTGCTTGTGCAGCAGGAACCCGAGGTCCGTCGCGGGCCGGGCAGTGGTGGAGATCGTGATCAGCACCCGCGACAGTCTGCCTCATACCCGGCGATCCGGACCATGGATTAACCGGCCTCGGTCCCGGGCGGCCGGCCCCGCACGGCGGCCGTGCGGGGCCGGCCGCCCGGGGCGGGGCGGGGCGAAAGGTACGGGGCTCGGCGAAAGGTGCGGGGGCCGGGCAGGCGGGAGACGAGGCGGTCAGACCCGCGGGAGCACCTCGGCGGCGATGAGCTCCAGGTGGTCCAGGTCCGACAGGTCCATGACCTGCAGATAGAGATGCTCGGCGCCCAGCTCGGCGAACCTGCCGATCTTCTCGATCACCTCGGAGGGGGTGCCCGCCAGCCCGTTGGCGCGCAGTGCGGCGAGGTCGTGCCCGGCGGCCCGTGCCCGCCGCGCGACCTCGGCCTCATCGGCCCCGACCGCCACGGTCTGCGCGACCGACAACACGATCGACTCCCGGCCGGCGGCCTCGCACGCCTTCCTGACCCGGTCGAACGCCAGCTCGGTGTCATCGAGATCGTGGAACGGCAGGTTGTACTCGTCGGCGAACCGCGCGGCGAGCCGCGGGGTCCGCGTGGCGCCGAACCCGCCGATGATGATCGGCGGCCCCGGGCGCTGCGCCGGCTTGGGCAGGGCCGGGGAGTCGGCCAGCCGGTAGTGGGCGCCCTCGAAGGAGAAGGTCTCGCCGGGGGGCGTGGACCACAGCCCGGTGATGATCTCCAGCTGCTCCTCGAACCGGCCGAACCGCTCGCCGACCGGCGGGAACGGGATGCCGTAGGCGGTGTGCTCGGCGTCGAACCAGCCCGTCCCCAGCCCCAGCTCGACCCGGCCGCCGCTCATCTGGTCCACCTGGGCGACGCTGATCGCCAGCGGGCCGGGCAACCGGAAGGTGGCGGGGCTGACCAGGGTGCCGAGCCGGATCGTGGAGGTGTCCCGGGCCAGGCCCGCGAGGGTCACCCAGGCGTCGGTGGAGCCCGGCCCATGGTCGCCCTCGGTGATCCGCAGATAGTGGTCCGACCGGAAGAAGGCGTCGAACCCGAGCCGCTCCGCCGTCCGCGCGACCGTCAGCAGTTCCTCGTAGGTGGCGCCCTGCTGCGGTTCAGTGAAGATCCTCAACTTCATGTCCCCCATTATCCGGGCACACCGGACGGCATCCGCAGAAAGTCCGCCCCGCGCGGCGGGTCCTTGCTAGCGTTCGAGCTTTGAAAGCACCGGGTGGCGGACCCGGTGCGCAGAGCGACCATCGGGCGGCATCGAGGAGGGGGACCCCATGCCGGTCACGACAGACCGCTCCGCCGGCCGTGGCCCCGGCGGGCCGGTCGGGCCGGGCATCCTGCCCCGGCCGCTGACCGCGCTGGCGTCGGCCGCGCTCCTGGCCGGGACCGGCGTTGCGGTGTGGCTGCTGCCGTCCGGGCCGGTGAACCGGCCCTGGGCGGGCGGTCCCGGCCCGGACGGCCCGGCCCGCGGCGGGACCTCGTCCCGCCCGGTCCCCTCCGGCCCGCTCTCCTCCGGCTCGGACGAGCCGGGCTCTCCCCTCCTGAGACCCGGAGCGGCCCGGACGGAGCCGCCGACCGGCCGTCCGTCCGGCTTCGTGCCCTTCGCCGACGTCGCCCGCGGCCCGTCCCTCGCCCCGTACGGCATGACCGGGCGTGAGCGCGTCCGGTGGGTCGTCCTCGGTCACCTGGTGGCCACCGGCGACGGCTGCGCCACCGGATGGGCGGGCCTTCCCGGGCGGGCCGGCGGGATCGCCGCCCGCCTCGGCCCGCTGCGCGCGGTCGGCGGCGAGGTGGGCGTCGTCTTCGGCGGTCCCGCGGGCCGCGAGCCGGCCGCCGCCTGCGCCGACCCGGAGCGGCTCGCCGCCGCCTACCGCCGGGCGGTAGGCGCGCTCGGGGCCTCCTACGCCGCCTTCGAGCCATCCGACTCGTCCGGCTCTTCCGGCCTGAACGGCCCGGACGGCCCGGACGGCCCGGAGACCGTGCTGCGCCGCGCCCGGGCGATCGCGGTCCTCCAGCGCGAGGCGGCCGCGCGCGGCCGTCCCCTCACGGTGGGCTTCGCGCTGGAGGCCACCGTGGCGGGTCTGGCCCCGGGTGACCGGGCGATGCTCAGGTCCACCCGGCTGGCCGGGGTGGAGATCGGCGCCGTCGACCTCCTGGTCCCGCTCGACCGCGCCCCCACCGGGCGCGCCCGTCTCGGCGTGGTCGCCGCGGCGGTCCGGGCGGCCCAGCCGCAGGTCGCGCGGGCCCTCGGCCGTCCGGCCTCCTGGGACCGGATCGCCCTGTCGCCGGTCCTGACCGGCCCGCGGGGGCTCACCGCCGCCGAGACCCGCACGCTGACCGGCTTCACCGCCCGTAACGGCCTGGCCTGGCTGTCGGTCCGGGAGCCCGCCCCCGGCCCCGGCGGCGCCCGCCTCCTGGCCGGCGGCCCCGACCGGGCGAGGTGAGGCTCACTTCCTCAGCATCACGTACAGACCCAGGACGACGCCCCCGGCCACCAGCAGGAAGCACAGAGCGGCGCCGGCCCGCCCGGCCGGACGTCCGGTGGCCAGGCCCACCAGGGCGAGCGAGAAGACCGACACCAGCCCCGTGCCCGCCACCAGGGCGAACACGACGACCTTCCACAGGGTGTCCAGGCCGAGGTGGTCGTTCACGACACGGTCTCCGGGGTGCGGGCGGGGGTGATGCCGCCCCGCCAGTCGTCGTTGACATTGTCAGCGTGCACCGGGCGGCGCCGCGAGGCGGCGTAGAGCGCGCCGCCCAGCAGCAACGCGACGGCGAAGACGACCGCCACGCCGGTGGTGCCGCCGATCCGCGTGGCCGCGAACCACGACAGCGCGCCGACCACGGCCGCGGCGGGCAGGGTGACCAGCCAGGCGGCGAGCATCGTGCCCGCGAGGCCCCAGCGGACCTCGGCCAGCGGTTTGCCCAGTCCGGAGCCGATGACCGAGCCGGTGCACACATGCGTGGTCGACAGGGGGAAACCGAAGTGGGAGGAGACGAAGATGACGGCGGCCGAGGAGCCCTCGGCCGCGAACCCCTGCGGCGTCTCGATCTCGGTCAGGCCCTTGCCGAGGGTACGGATGACCCGCCAGCCGCCGAGATAGGTGCCGAGGGCGATCGCGACGGCGCACGCCGCGACGACCCAGAACGGTGTGGCCGCGTTCACGGCGAGGGTGCCGTTGGCGATCATCGCCAGGGTGATGACGCCCATGGTCTTCTGCGCGTCGTTGGTGCCGTGCGCGAGGGAGACCAGGGAGGCCGAGCCGATCTGGCCGTACCGGTACCAGCGTCCGCGCAGCTCTTCCGGCACGTTGCGGGTCAGCCTGTACACCAGGTAGGTGCCGACGGTGGCCACCAGGATCGCGGTCAGCGGGGCGAGCACCGCGGGGACGAGCACCTTCGACACGACCTCGGCAACCTTGATCGCCGAGGTGCCGGCCGCGATCAGGGTGGCACCGACCACGCCACCGATCAGGGCGTGCGAGGAGCTGGAGGGGATGCCGTAGTACCAGGTCAGGAGGTTCCAGGCGAACCCGCCGACCAGCCCGGCGAAGACCACGGTGAGGGTGATGGCACCGCTCTCGACGATACCGGTGGCGATCGTGGCGGCGACCTTCAGCGACAGGAAGGCGCCGACGAAGTTGAGGACGGCGGACAACGCCACCGCCGCTTTGGGCGGCAGCGCGCCGGTGGCGATCGAGGTCGCCATGGCGTTGGCGGTGTCGTGGAACCCGTTGGTGAAGTCGAATGACAGCGCCGTGGCGACGACGACGGCGAGGAGCACGGTATTGGCGTCCATGCACCGCCTCTGACCCTGAGGGCCCGTGCCAATCCGGCGCGGCGAAGAAATTCACCCGCCGTTCTCCGGGAGGCGGCGACGGGCGGCGGCGGCCTCGGCGATCGTCTCTGCAGCGGCCCGGAGGATCTTCTCGCGTGTTTCCCCGCCCCGCGCTCCTTCGTTCCTTCCAGCCCCCTCAGCCTATTAGCACGCCGTACTAGTACGGTGTGCTAGCGTCTTCACCAACACGCTGTACCAGTGATGTCGCGGCCGATGCGCGTAGGAGGAGCGGAGCATGATGTGGAAGCAGTGGGCGGCATCGAAGCGCCTCAAGCCGGGAGACGGCAGGGAACTGCAGCGGTTCCGCTGGTGGCAGCTCCCCCTGCGCTCCCTGTTCTGGCTACGGCTTCCCGATGCCGGCGGGCACGCCCGCCTGCACGCCGTCGACGTACGGCACTGGGCGCGGTTGGACGACAGCAAGATCCGTGCGCATCTGTTCCTGGACGGCAGGCACGTGGCCGAGTCGAAACTGCCCGCGGTCTTCCCTGTCGACGGGGGCGTCATCGAGGTGGCGATGAGCAACTACGGCATCAGGCGCTGCCACTACCGCCCCTCGGGCGGACAGCCGCGTCAGCTCACGCCCGACCCGGCCTCGGCGGAGGGGCGGCGGGCGCGCTTCGGCGCCCGCCATCCGGGACTGAGCCGGGCGATCAGCATCGGATCGGTGGTGCTGCTCGTCATCGGTGTGGGCCTGAACCTGTTGCAGCTCGCTGAACCCCTCTCTCACATTCCTCCCGTCATGCAACGGGTCGGAACGTTCGAATCACCGATACACCTGCCGATCTGGCTGAACCTCGTCCTGGGGGGCGGGGCCGTCCTGGCGAGCATGGAGCGCGCGCTCCGCCTGCGGTACTCCTCTCTGCTCGACGCGGCCGGTCACTGACCCCTCGAAGTCTCTGCTCGACGCGGCCGGTCACTGACCCCTCGAAGCGAGGAAGGCATGACCACGTCGGCCCTCTCCGGCCGGCCCCTTGCGCGGCCGGCATGGCCCGGCCGCATGGAATGACACGAGCACGGCGAAAGGAAGATCATCATGATTCGGTCGAGGCCAGGGCCCGCCGCCCGGTACGGGGCGGCGTTCGCCGCGACCCTCATGGTCCTGACCGGGTGCTCGCCTGGCGCCTCGGGGCCTCCCAGCACGTCCGCAGCGGGCGCGCCGGCCTCAGTCCCGTCCCCGGACCGGCTCACGTGGAGCACGTGCGGGAAGAACCTCGAATGCGCCACGATCAAGGTGCCGCAGGAATACAGGGATTCGGCCTGGCCATAGGCTTCGTCGGCGGTGAACCAGACGAAGGGGTGATCGCCGGGCAGCCGCGTCGGGCGGCCTCGCCGGGCGGGGCGGGCACGGTGACGGTTCAGTCCCCGCCGTACATGCGGTGCAGGTCGATGAGTTCGACATCGCCGCGCCGGTCGGCTTCCCGCCGGAGGTCGCCGGTGAAGCCGGAGCGGGCGAAAAGCAGCAGCTTGGGCGGTGACCCCACCCGGGTGCCGGGCAGCAGCTCTCGCAGATGTTCGAGCCGCTCCAACTGCGGCAGGCCGACGGGTGTGAGGGTCCCCTTGGCCTCGCCTATCGCGGTGATCCGCTCGGGCCCGAACGCCGGGGACTCCGCCACCACGAGGTCCAGCTCGTGCCCCCGCCGATGTTCCCGGCAGGAGATCTCGGTCGGACGCACCCAGGTCGCCCGGCCTCCCAGGCTCTCCGGCGCGGCGTGTTCGAAGCACCACTGACGGGCCAGCTCCTCGAAGTGCGGGCCGTAGATCTTCCCGGCGACGGTATCGGCGTTGTCCGCCCAGACGCGGTCCGCCCGGCCCACGACGAGCTCCGGCTCGTGCCGCTGGATCAGCAGCTGGTGCAGCCGTACCACGGGCTCGGCGACCCGGAAGACGCTGCGCTTCTCCCTGACGGCATCCTCGATCTGCTCCAGCAGGCCGATGCCCTGAAGCCCGGAGAGCAGGTGCGCCAGCGCGCTGCTCGGCCGTCCCAGGACCCCCGCGATCTCCGACCGCCGGTGGTGCCCGGCGCTCACGGCCGCCAGGACCGCCGCGTACGAGGTCGGGTCCGAGATCGACGGCTCCTCCCTCAACAGCAGCCCGCCTTCGCGGAACATCGCGGAGGCCGGATTCAGCAGCCGACGGGTCACCCATCGGTCGAAGCCCGCCAGGTTCTCCGGTCCCCCTCCCCCGCACATCTCCTTGTACGCCGGGGTTCCGCCCACCAGGGCGTGCAGCCGGAACGCCAGCTCGGGGTCCTCCGCACCCCAGAACCCGGCCGCCTCCCTGAACCGGAAGGGCCGCACGACCAGTTCCATGACGGCCCGCCCCCGCAGCGGGGCGCCTCCGCCCAGCAGCTGCGCCATGGTGGTCAGCGCGCTGCCGCACAGGATCAGCCTGGTGCGGGTGTGCTCCTTGGCGTGGCTCAGCGGGCTGAGTGCCTGCTGGAGATAGGAGGGCAGGGCGGGGGTCGCCGACACCAGGTAGGGGAACTCGTCGATCACCACCGGGACCGGGGCGTCCTCGCCGATCCGCAGCAGCTCGTCCAGTGCCTCCCGCCAATCGGCGAACAGCACCGGCCGCCGCAGTCCCCGGAAGGCCGCGTACGAGGCGCCCAGGTCCGCGAGGTTCTGCGCCTCGCTCTGCTGGGCCGCCCCGAACAGGAAGCCCCCCGCCCGGCGTGCCAGCAGCTCCAGCATCAGCGTCTTGCCCTGCCGGCGCCTGCCGTACACGAGCCCGAGCGACGCTCCGGGCTGAGCCGACGCCGTGAAGTCGTCCAGTTCACGCCACTCCGCGTCCCGCGCGAACAACCGCTCCGGCTTGAGCACCGGTGATCACCTCACAACTATGATAGTTGCAACTATCATAGTTTTCCCAACATCAGTGGAGGCGGAGGTCGCCGTCATCCGCCGGGCGGCCGGAGGCCCCGCTCAGCCGTGCTTTCCGGCGGGCTTGAGCAGGGCGACGCACTCCACGTGGTGGGTCATCGGGAAGGCGTCGAAGGCGCGCAGGTCCGCGAGGGTGTAGTGGTGGTCGGCGAACCAGGCGAGGTCGCGGGCGAGGGTGGCCGGGTCACAGGAGACGTAGACGACGCGGCTTGCCTCCAGGCCCGCCACGCGCTGGACGACGTCGCGGCCGAGGCCGGCCCGGGGCGGGTCGACGACGACGACGTCGGCGCTCTCGATGCCGAACCGGTCGAGGGCGTCCTCCACGCGACCCCGGGCGAACCGGGCCTGGGGCAGGTCGCGGAGGTTGCGCTGGGCGTCGCGCACGGCGGCGGCGTCGGACTCGACGCCGAACACGGCGCCGTCCTCGCCGACCGCCTCGGCGAGCGCGGCGGCGAAGAGACCGACCCCGCAGTAGAGGTCCAGGGCCGACTCCCCCGGTTGCGGGGCGGCGAACTCCATGACCGCGTCCCGCAGCGTGGCGGCGGCGCCGGGGTGGATCTGCCAGAATCCGCTGCCGGTGACCTGGAAGTCCCGGTCGCCGACCCGTTCGACGACGTGGCCGCGGCCGTGGACCGCGCGGGTGCGGCCCCTGCCCTCGTCGACGAGGACGGCGACGCTCCGGTCGAGGTCGGGCACGGCCACCGTACGGCGCGGCCGGGGGGTGATCACCACGGCCTGGTCGCCGGTGCCGGAGGCGATGACCTCCACCGCGGCGGCGTTGCGCCAGTTCATCACCTCGACGCCGACGTTCTCCACCTCGGGGTGGGCGATCAGGCAGAGGTCCACCGGCTGGACGTCGTGGGAGCGGTGGCGGCGCAGGCCCGGGACGCCGTCGCGGTCGACGGCGAACTGCACGCGGGTGCGCCAGCCGAGCCCGTCGGGGGCGCCGGGGACCTCCTCGACGACGCCCTTCCACTCGATCCCGGCCAGGCGGCGCAGCTGCTCGGCGACGACCTCGGTCTTGAGGAGGCGCTGGGCGTCGAGGGAGGCGTGCTGCCAGTCGCAGCCGCCGCACAGGCCGGGCCCGGCGAAGGGGCACGGCGGGGTCACCCGGTCGGGCGACGGCTGGAGGATCTCCACCGCGTCGGCGCGCAGGAACCGGGTGGTCTCCTCGGTCACCTCGGCCATGACGCGCTCGCCGGGCAGGGCATGGCGGACGAAGACCACCCGGCCGTCATGGCGGGCGACGCACCAGCCGCCGTGCGCGACGGGTCCCACCGTCAGTTCGATCGCCATGGTCCGTAAGCCCCCAAAGAATCCTTGTCGAGCCTCCCCGCGGTCCGGAGCGCATACGACGCATACGAAAGGTTATGCCTTGGCGTCCGGGCCGCGATCCATTCCCTGCGGCACGTTCCCCGACCAGGGACGGCGGACGGCCAGGGCGGCGGCCCGCTGGGCGCGGCGGTTCTTGAGACGGTCGGCGGAGTGCAGCTGCCAGGGCACGCTGGTGACCATCACGCCGGGCTGGAACAGCAGGCGCCCCTTGAGCCGCAGCGCGCTCTGGTTGTGCAGCAGGTGCTCCCACCAGTGACCGACCACGTACTCGGGGATGTAGACGGTCACCACGTCACGCGGCGAGCGGCGGCGCAGCGACTTGACGTACTCCAGGATCGGCCGGGTGATCTCGCGGTAGGGCGAGTCGAGGGTCTTCAGCGGTACGGCGATGCCCCGCCGCTCCCACTCCTCCTGCAGCGCCCTGGCGTCCTCGCCGTCCACGCCCACGGTGACGGCCTCCAGGGTGGAGGGCCGGGTGGCGCGAGCGTAGGAGAGGGCCCGCAGAGTCGGCTTGTGGATCTTGGAGACCAGGACGACGGCGTGGTTGCGCGCCGGCAGCATCGACTCGTCCACCTGCGTGTCCTCGGCGACGGCCAGCTCCTGCGAGACGTTGTCGTAGTGGCGGCGGATGGCCTTCATCATCAGGAACAGCACGGGCATGGCCACGCAGACGATCCAGGCGCCGTGGGTGAACTTGGTCAGCAGCACCACCACCAGCACCAGGCCGGTCATGATGCCGCCGAAGAAGTTGATCACCCGGGAGCGGCGCATCCGGGCGCGCGCCGGCGGGTCCTCCTCGGTCCGGAGGTGGCGGGTCCAGTGCCGCACCATGCCGGTCTGACTGAGGGTGAAGGAGACGAAGACGCCGACGATGTAGAGGTTGAGCAGGCGGCTGACGTCGGCCTGGAACCCCCACAGCAGCAGGCACGCCCCGGCCGCCAGGATGACGATGCCGTTGGAGAAGGCGAGCCGGTCGCCCCGGTTGTGCAGCTGGCGGGGCAGGAAGCGGTCCTGGGCCAGGATGGCGCCGAGCACCGGGAAGCCGTTGAAGGCGGTGTTGGCCGCCAGGAACAGGATCAGCGCGGTGACGGCGGCGATGACGACGAAGAACACCGACCCGTTGCCGAACACCGCCTCGGCGACCTGGGCGATGATCGGCGGCTGGTTGTAGCCGGGCCCGGCGGGCCGGCCGTCGATGAGCACGCTGGTCGCGGCGGTGGCGGGGTCGGCGAGCTTGACGCCGGAGGCCAGACCGAGCGTGATGATGCCGACGAACATGGTGATCGCGATCAGGCCCATCATCAGCAGCGTGGTCGCGGCGTTCTTGCTCTTGGGCTTGCGGAAGGCGGGCACGCCGTTGCTGATCGCCTCCACGCCGGTGAGGGCGGCGCAGCCGGAGGAGAACGCCCGCAGGATCAGGAACACCGCCGCCAGGCCCGCGAGGTCCGACTGCTCGCCGACGATCTGGTAGCCGGCCGTGGGCGCGCGCAGCTCGTCGCCGAGGACCAGCAGCCGGAAGCCGCCCCAGAAGACCAGGCCGATGACGGCGAACATGAAGGTGTAGGTGGGGACGGCGAAGGCCGCCCCGGACTCGCGGATGCCGCGGAGGTTGACGATCGTCAGCAGCACGACGATGAGGATCGCGATCTGCGGCTTGTGCTCGGCGACGTAGGGGATCGTCGCGCCCACGTAGTCGACGCCGTTGGCCACCGACACCGCGACGGTGAGGATGTAGTCGACCATGAGCGCGCTGGCCACGGTGAGGCCGGCGTTCTGCCCGAGGTTGACGGTGGCCACCTCGTAGTCGCCGCCGCCGCTGGGGTAGGCGTGCACGTTCTGCCGGTAGGAGGCGACGACCGTCAGCATCACCACGACCACCGCGGCGGCGACCCAGGGGGCGAACCCGTAGAAGGAGACGCCGGCGATCGACAGGATGACGAGGATCTCCTGGGGCGCGTAGGCGACCGAGGAGAGGGCGTCACTGGCGAAAACCGGCAGCGCGATACGCTTGGGGAGCAATTGCTCATGCAGCTGCGTACTGCGCAGCGCGCGCCCGATGAAAAGGCGCTTGACGAGGTCCGTCACCTTTGACACGTCTGCCGATGCTAGCCGCTGCCAAACCCCGCCGACACAGCACTCCCCCTCCGGGTCATACTGGCTGAGTACATTCGGAGCAAGATCCGCCTCAAACGACCGGCGGGGGAGCATGCATATCGTGATCATGGGGTGTGGGCGTGTCGGATCCACGCTGGCGCACATCCTGGAGGACAGCGGCCACTCGGTCGCCATCATCGACCGGGACCCCCAGGCGTTCCGCCGCCTGCGGGCGGGGTTCCGGGGCCGCCGGGTCACCGGCATCGGCTTCGACCGCGACGTGCTGGAGGAGGCCGGGATCGAGTCGGCCGGCGCCTACGTGGCGGTGAGCAGCGGCGACAACTCCAACATCATCTCCGCCCGGGTCGCCCGCGAGACATTCGGCGTGGACAACGTGGTGGCCCGGATCTACGACTCCCGGCGCGCCGAGGTCTACCAGCGGCTGGGCATCCCCACCGTGGCCACGGTCCGCTGGACCGCCGACCAGATCCTGCGGCGGGTGCTGCCCGAGGGCGCCGAGCCGCTGTGGCGCGACCCCACCGGGACCGTCGTGCTCGCCGAGGTGGCCTACCACCCGGGCTGGATCGGCACCAGGACCAGGGACCTGGAGGCGGAGGCGGGCACCCGTACGGCCTTCGTCAACCGGATGGGCGAGACCCTGCTGCCCAAGAACGACACCGTGCTGCAGGAGGGCGACATCCTGCACGTCATGGCGGCGGGGAACGACATGGACCGCATCAACAAGGTGCTGTCCGGGGCTCCGGAGGAGAGGCACTGATGCGCGTCACCATCGCCGGCGCCGGCGCCGTCGGCCGGTCCATCGCCGCCGAGCTCCTGGAGAACGGCCACGAGGTCCTGCTGGTCGACATCGACCCCAGGGCCATCAAGATCGACACGGTGCCGCGGGCGGAGTGGCTGCTCGCCGACGCCTGCGAGATCTCCTCGCTGGACGAGGCGGGCCTGGCCGACTGCCACGTGGTCGTCGCCGCCAGCGGCGACGACAAGGTCAACCTCGTCGTCTCCCTGCTGGCCAAGACCGAGTACGGCGTGCCCCGCGTGGTCGCCCGGATCAACCACCCCAAGAACGAGTGGCTGTTCAACGAGTCGTGGGGGGTGGACGTCGCCGTCTCGACCCCGCGGCTGCTGAGCGCGCTGGTGGAGGAGGCGGTGAGCGTGGGCGACCTGGTCCGGCTGATGACCTTCCGCCAGGGCCAGGCCAACCTGGTCGAGCTCACGCTGCCCGAGGACGCGCCGGTCGTCGGCCACCGGGCCGGGTCGGTGCCGTGGCCCACCGACACCGCGCTGGTGGCGATCCTGCGCGAGGGCCGGGTGCTGGTGCCCAGCGAGGACGACCCGCTGGAGGCGGGCGACGAGCTGATGTTCGTGGCCAACCAGGAGGTCGAGGAGGAACTGGCCCGCCTCCTGTCCCCACGCCCGGCAGCGGGCTGAGCCACACGGGCTCATGGCGACACTGCGTGCCATGAGCCCGCTCGGGGGCGCCGGTGTCTGGACTGAGGAGAGAGCGAGCGCAGCGAGCGAACGACGAGGGAAGACACCGGCTAAGAGCCCCCGAGCCGCGACACGCAGTGTCGCCATGAGCACAGTGTCGCCATGAGCCCGCGAGGGGGCGCCGGTGTCTGGACTGAGGAACGCAGGAGCGAAGCGACGGAGTGACGAGGGAAGACACCGGGTAAGAGCCCCCGAGCCGCGACGCGAAGCGTCGCCATGAGCACTTGGGGAAGAACTACAGAAGGGGAGACGTCGTCCGCGCTGGAACTCCCGCGTTCGAGTGCCGGATACTGGACGCCGAAGGGGGCATCATGAAGCGGATCATCGCAGTGGCGGCGCTGCTGGCGGGCACCGCGGCGACGCTTTCCGGCGCGGGCGCCGTGGCCGAGGCGAAACCCAGGACGCCGGTGAGCGAATCGCAGTACCAGATCCTCCTCGACCAGTGCGACTACGCGGGCACCGCGCGGCTCCGGTCCGACTGCCGGGCCCGGGTCAGGGACACCTACCGGATCGGGGCGGTGAACCCGAGCCTCGACTGCCGCACCTACTCCGGGGTCACCGTCTGCGGCGATCTCACGCTCACCGGGAAACAGTGCGAGTGCGTGGCGAACCTGGTGAAGGCCGGCCTCTCCTACCGGCGGGCCGAAGTGGAGTGTTACACCGCCGCCTCGTAGTCCCTGTGATCGCCGCCGCGGATCGGACGCCGTCCGGTCCGGGCAGCGCGCCCTGCCCGTGTCGTCGGCCGCGGGCGGACAGCCGGATGCCCCGCCTCCCGGGGGGACACTGTTGGCGAAGTAGATCAAAAAGCAGCGGCCCCATGATCACATCTG